>JADZBU010000431.1 GCA_020851955.1 Chromatiaceae bacterium
CCGGCCCTGCGTCACCGGCTGCGGCGTGATCCCCTCGACGAATCCGGCTCGACGGTGCGCGTTCAGCGTGCCGTCGAGGAGCTGTTTCCCGCATGACCCCGAGCACCACCCCCGGGATCGAGACCCTGATCTCCCCCTGGGACGACGTCGCCCTGGCGGCCGCTCTCTTTGCCGTGGACCCGGCAGGCACTGGCGGCGTGGCCCTGCGGGCGCTGGCGGGGCCGGTTCGGGACCGCTGGCTCGCTCTGGCGCGGGGGCTACTGCCAACTGAATCCCCGCGGCTCAGGATTCCCCTCCATGTGAGCGTCAGTCGCCTGCTGGGGGGCATGGATCTGGCCGCCACCCTCCAGTCGGGACGGCCCGTCGCTGAACGGGGCCTGCTGGCCCAGGCCGATGGCGGCCTGGTGGAACTGTCCATGGCCGAGCGGTTGGAGGGCTCCACCACCGCCTATCTGACGGCGGTGTTGGACGCGGGGGAGGTCGTGCTCGAGCGTGACGGCATCGCCGCCCGCACCCCCTCCCGGTTCGGCGTCATCGCCCTGGACGAGGGTGTGGGCGAGGACGAACAGTTGCCTGCGCCCCTGCTGGATCGCCTGGCCTTCCACCTGGATCTGTCGCGCTTCGCCATGCGGGATGTCCCCGTCGAAACCCCCTGGAGCGCCGCAGAGGTCCTGGCCGCCCGCGCTCGTCTGGGCGCTGTCGAGATCGCCGACGCCCTGGTCGAGACCCTCTGCGGCGCGGCCCTGGCCCTGGGCATCCCCTCCCTGCGCGGCTCCCTGCTCGCCATCCGCATCGCCCGGACGGCGGCCGCCCTGGCGGGGCGGGATCAGGTTGCCGAGGAGGACGTCGCCGTGGCCGCCCGCCTGGTGCTCGCGCCGCGCGCCACCCGGCTGCCCGCCGGCGAGCCCTCCCCCGAGGAGGAAGAACCGGATCAGCCCGGCGAGGACGAGGAACCGCCCGAGCAGCCCGATGAGGATGGGCAAGGCGACGAGGATACGGGTGGGGAGGACCGACCCCTGGAGGAGATGGTCCTGGAGGCGGCCCAGGCCGCCATGCCGCGGGATATGCTCGACCGGCTGCGCCAAGGGGCCGCCCGGCGGGCCCGCTCCCGGTCCCCGGGCAAGGCCGGTGCCCTCCAGCAGGCCTCCCTGCGGGGCCGGCCCATCGGCGCCCGGCGGGGTGATCCGGGGCCTGGGGTGCGCCTGAATGTCGTCGAAACCCTGCGGGCGGCCGCGCCCTGGCAAGTTATCCGGCGGCGGGAGCAGCCGGAGGGAGAAACGGCCAAGCGGGTCGAGGTCCGGCGGGATGATTTTCGGGTCACCCGTTTCAAGCACCGCGCCGAGACCACGACCATCTTTGCCGTGGACGCCTCCGGTTCCTCCGCCCTGCACCGTCTGGCGGAGGCCAAGGGGGCCATCGAACTCCTGCTGGCGAGCTGCTATGTGCGCCGCGATCGCGTCGCCCTAGTCGCCTTTCGTGGTCAGGGCGCCGAACTGCTGCTGCCACCCACCCGGTCCCTGGTGCGGGCCAAGCGTTCCCTGGCGAGCCTGCCGGGCGGCGGCGGTACGCCCCTGGCCGCGGGCATCGATGTCTCCCTGCTCCTCGCCGATGCGGTGCAGCGTCGGGGCGGCACGCCCACCCTCGTCCTGCTGACGGACGGTCGCGCCAATGTCGCTCGGGACGGCCAGGGGGGGCGGGCCCGGGCGAGCGAGGAGGCCCTGGTCGCGGCGCGGCTGGTGCGCGCGGCGGATATCCGCGCCCTCCTGGTGGATACCTCGCCGCACCCCCAGCCCAAGGCCCGGGAGCTGGCCGAGGCCATGGGGGCCACCTATCTGCCGTTGCCCTACGCCGATGCCCGGGTCCTGTCCAGCGCCGTCCAGGCCGCCACGGGCTAGGACGGGGCCGCGATGAGCGACCGGCCGAACTGGCAGCGGGAGGGGCGGGACTGGCCCAATCGGGAGGCCAGCCTCTTCCCGGTGGAGTCGGGATTGCGCTGGCATCTCCAGGTGATGGGCGAGGGGCCCGTCATCCTGCTGGTCCACGGCACGGGGGCGGCGACCCACTCCTGGCGCCGTCTGGCGCCGCTGCTGGCGGAACGCTTCCAGGTCCTGGCCCCGGACCTGCCGGGTCATGGCTTTACCCAGGCCCCGCCGGCGTCCGCCCTGTCGCTGCCGGGCATGGCGGCGGCCTTGGGCGGGCTCCTGCGCCAGTTGGGCAAGGCCCCCGCCCTGGTCGTCGGCCACTCCGCCGGGGCCGCCATTCTGGCGCGCATGTGCCTGGTTGGCCTCATCGACCCCCGGGCCCTCATCAGTCTCAACGGCGCCCTTCTGCCGCTGAATGGCCTGCCGGGTCACTTCTTCTCCCCGGCCGCCAAGCTGCTGGCCGCGACCCCCTTTCTGCCGCATCTGTTCGCCTGGCGCGCCAGCGCCCCGGACGCGGTGGAGCGGCTGGTACGCAGCACGGGTTCGACCCTGGACCCGGTCGGCATCGCCCTCTACCGCCGCCTCATCTCCTGCCCGGGTCACGTCGGCGCCACCCTGTCCATGATGGCCAACTGGCAACTGGAGCCCCTGGAGCGGGCCCTGCCGGGTTTGCGGCCCCCCCTCTTTCTGGTGGTTGGCGACAATGATTGGACGGTACCGCCCGCCGAGGCCCAGCGCGTCCGCGGCCGGCTCCCCACGGCCCGGATCATCTCTTTGCCCAGGCTGGGGCATCTGGCCCACGAGGAGCGCCCGGAGGAGGTGGCTGATCTCATTACCCGGTTAGCTGTCTCGGTCGGGGTTCTGACCTAGGGTTTAGGGTATTGACCTAGGGTCGGGGGATTGACCCAGGGTCGCGGGATTGACCTAGCCGGAATTGGCCGCGCTTGGACGGATGCCCACAAGACTTCGATGTGTTCTTGCCCGGGCCGGGTGACGGCTGGCGGGGGACGCCGTGAATACATCCCTGTAGGCTTGGCGACAGCATCCCTGCTGTCGACACCCCCGCCAACCGCCACCCGGCCCTCCGTTAGAGGCCTAAGCGAGACGTAGGCGTTCAGGGTCCGCCGGCCTTGCCGGACTCCCACGGCCTCCGCGAGAGGCCTAAGCGAGCGGTAAGCGTTCAGACCCGGGGCCGCTTGAGTTGGGTCCGGTAGCTCAAGCCACTGATTCTCTTGCTCCCTCCCCCCTCGCGGGGGAGGGTTGGGGAGAGGGGGGCTAAAATCATTGCCCTAAAGTAACTGTTCAGGTACCCAAGCCAGGCTACGCCAGGCGAGGCATCGGCGGGTTGCCCTGGAACGTCATCACGAGGGCCTGAAAAGGGTCGATGGACTGCTTGCGCAAGGTGGAGAGGTAGGAGCGGA
>JADZBU010000432.1 GCA_020851955.1 Chromatiaceae bacterium
CAGTCCCTTTTCCTCGGCCTTGAGGCTGGTCATGGTGGCGATGTGGTCCAGGACCTGGTCCAGGCGGAAGGGGATGTGTTCGAGTTCCAGGCGGTCGGCCTCGATCTTGGAGAGGTCGAGGATGTCGTTGATGAGGCCGAGCAGGGCCTGACCCGAGCTCTGGATCTTGTGGAGATAATCCGCTTGCTTGGGCGTCAGCTCGGTCTGGAGGGCCAGGTGGGTCAGGCCGATGACGGCGTTCATGGGGGTGCGGATCTCGTGGCTCATGTTGGCCAGAAATTCACTCTTGGCGCGGTTGGCGGACTCGGCGGCGTCCTTGGACCGGGCTAACTCCTCCTCCATCTGTTTGCGTTCGGTGATGTCAAGGCAGTGACCGATGTACCCGATGAATTCACCCCGGGTGTCGTAACGCGGACAGCCGTCATCAATCAACCAGCGGTACTCGCCATCGTAGCGGCGCAGGCGATACACCATGCTGAAGGCTTCCCGTTTCTCAAACGCATCGAGGTACGTATCCAGGCAGAGTTGGAAATCATCCGGATGCACCCCTTCCGTCCACCCGTTGCCGGCTTCCTGCTCAAGCGTGCGCCCGGTAAACGCAAGCCAGACAGAATTGAAGTAGTAGCAATGCGTATCGGGGCCCGACAACCAGACCAACGCCCGGCCGGAATTCGCCAAGGTCCGGTAATTTTGCTCGCTTTCCCGGAGCAATTCCTCCGCCTGCTTGTGCGCTGTTATGTCGCGATTGACGGCGAGGTGAACCACTCTGTCCCGGTCAAGCAAGGGCACGGCATGGGTCTCCAGCCAGCGGCGCCCTCCTTTGAGGCCAAGCACTTCGTATTTCATCTGCTCTGCCTGACCGGCGATTACCCGTCGGTGCAGCTTGGCATAGGCGGTACGGTATTCGGGCGCAATGACTTCAAGCACCGGACGCCCGACAACCTGTTCCGCAGAGTCAGCCTCAATCATTGCCAACCCGGCAGGGTTCATCAGAATCAGAAGGCCCTCCTCATCCATGATCTTGATGCATTCCGGCTCATTATCGATGATGGCTTGCAGACGTGCCTTGCTTTCGGCCAGCTCCTGAGTGCGCTCCCGAACCTGCCGCTCCACGTTTGCATAAGCACTCGTAAGCCGATGTTCCGCAAGGCTTTGCCTGGCGATCTGATGGGCCAGCCCCACCAGCAGATTGAGAATGGCAGGAACCTTTTCCTCTTCGACAATCGGCACTTCACGTAACGCCTGAAAATAGGCGTCATGGTCAAAACCGAATTCGGCGCATTGCGCCTCAAATTCCGTAAGATTGGGGGGCTTCAGGAAGAACTGACCGATGAACAGATTGGCAATGTGCCGACCTTCAATGATGATGGGTGAGGCGCAATCAGTGAGGCCATTGCGACACCGGTAAATGGCGAACCCTTTACCCTCCTGCATATGGCGAGAAAGGGTGGTGTCGCTCTCCAGACAGCGGGTCAAAGTGCCGGGATGGGTCCGGTGAAACTCCATGCAGACCCGTTGCCACCGGGATGAGGCCAGGACATGTCCCTGAAAGTCGATTATGGCCACCGGCAGGCCGACGACATCAAGGTAGTTGGCGAAGACCTCGTTCATCTGGCTGAAGTCCACAAGCCGCGCCAGGTCGAGGTCGTCATCTCCCGGCACACCGGGGCGGTCAGCAGAGCGTCCGTCCGGGGCAAGGGCACGATTCCACGACGTATCCAGCGGATCGCGCATCTGTATCAAATGCGGAGAGCGAACGAACAGGGTCGGCTTGGAGGTATCAGGGTGCGGATCAGGAGACATGAGATTGTCCTTTCATGATGTACTGGCTTCATCCGCCGGAAATTCCAGAAGTTCCGCTACCTCAGTCAGGGTCGCGGCGGCCGCGCTGAAGTCCAGCCGGTCCATCTGTTCCGCCATCCGGTTCAGGGCATCCGACCCGTCACCGGCACCCAGACGCTCCCGGAGCGCGGCGAAGCTGGCTTCGGCCGCCATGTCCTGCCGGCGCAGCAGCTCGGCCAGTTGGGACAGGTGGCCAGTCAGCGCCGCTCCGTCCAGGGGCACCGTAGCCACCGGGGGTGGCGGCGCGGGCGGCAACCGCGCCAGCCCGGCCAGAACCGGCGCGAGGGCCGCCGCCAGCGCCTCCAGGCCAGGCTCGATGGCCGCCTGATCGCCCTCCTTCAAGGCCTGTTCCAGCGCCTGGGCCGCGGCAACCAATGTATTCATTGACAGGTTGCCTGCCACTCCGCGCAGCGTGTGGACGGTCATGCGCGCCTGCACAAGCGCATCCGTCGCCAGGGCGAGGCGGATGTTTTCTTCCGCCCCGGACCACTCCTGGCGGAAATGACGCAGCAGTTGCAGGAGCAGTTCGCGGTTGCCCGAGAGCCGGGCGAGAGCGGACGGCAAGTTGATACCGGGGAGCGCGGCAGGCAACTCCGGGGCCAAGAGGGTCTCTTGCGGGGGCTCTGCCGCCTGGCCAGGCGGAGCCAGCCAGCGCGTCAGTGCAGCCCGCAGGGTCGGCGGGTCAATCGGCTTGGCCACGTGGTCCTGCATGCCGCTGGCCAGACAGTGGTGACGCTCGTTGGCCAGGGCGTGGGCGGTCATGGCGATGATGGGCAGGTCGGTCAGCCCCAATTCCTGCCGGATGCGGCGGGTGGCCTCGAAGCCGTCCATTTCGGGCATCTGCAGGTCCATGAGGACCAGGGCATAGCGGGTGGGCTGGGCGCGCAGCCGCTCCACGGCCACGCGGCCATTGTTGGCCATCTCCACCACCAGGCCGAAGCCCGCCAGAATCTCCCGGGCCACGAGCTGGTTGATGTCGTTGTCTTCCACCAGCAGCACCCGCGCGCCGGAGAGGGTGGGCGGCGCAGCGGCAGTTAATACGCCGCCGGGCGGCTTGATCTCACGGTCCGCGTCGGCGGCCGCGAGGTCCAGGGTAAAAGGCAGTATGAGGGTAAAGCTGCTGCCGACGCCGGGCGTGCTCTGGACGCTGATCTCGCCCCCCATGAGGTCCGCCAGTTTCTTGCTGATGGCCAGCCCCAGGCCGGTACCCCCGTAGCGACGGGTGGTGGAGCCGTCGGCCTGGGAAAACGCCTCGAACAACCGCGACTGCTGGGCCGGCAGGATGCCGATGCCGGTGTCCCGCACCGCGAAGCGCAGCCGGATCCGGGTGCCGGCTTGGGCCGCGGGTGACACGGACACGAGGACTTCGCCCTGCTCCGTGAACTTGACGGCGTTGTTGACCAGGTTGAGGAGGATCTGTCCCAGCCGGAGCGCATCACCCAGCAGATGGCGCGGCGTGGCCGGATCCTGGTGGAAGCGGAATTGCAGACCCTTTTCCTCGGCCTTGAGGCTGGTCATGGTGGCGACGTGGTCCAGGACTTGTTCCAGGCGGAAGGGGATTCGTTCCAGCTCCAGGCGGTCGGCCTCGATCTTGGACAGGTCGAGGATGTCGTTGATCAGTCCCAGCAGGGCCTGGCCCGAACTCTGGATCTTGTGGAGATAATCCGCTTGTTTGGGCGTCAGCTCGGTCTGGAGGGCTAGGTGCGTCAGGCCGATGACGGCGTTCATGGGGGTGCGGATCTCGTGACTCATGTTGGCCAGAAATTCGCTCTTGGCGCGGTTGGCGGACTCGGCGGCGTCCTTGGACCGGGCTAACTCCTCCTCCATCCGTTTGCGTTCCGTGATGTCGGTAATATTGCCCAGTAATACCCGTTCATCGTTCAGCGTAAAGAGGCGGGCGGACAGGAGCGCGATTATGATGGCGCTGCCTTTTTTCCGGAAACGATATTCCTGCTGGTCGACGCGCCCACGCTCGATCAACAGTGACAGGAAGTGCTGTCGGTCCCGGCTATCCTCCCAGAGCGCCAAATCGAGGGTGGTTTTTCCCAACGCGTCGGCCCGAGAGTAGTCGACCATGGCCTCAAAGGCCGGATTGACCTCAATCACGGTGCCATCCGCCACGCGGGTAATGATGATGGCATAGGTCGAAGCGATGAATGCCTGGGAAAACTTCGCGTCGCTGGCTTGCAGCGCCGCTTCCGCCTGTCGGCGTTCGGTGACGCTCCAGACGGCATCCATCAACAAGGAGACTTGGAAAATGTCGGTTTCCGTATAATCCGTTTCCTTGTTGGCCACACCCACCACGCCGACAATGTGGTCGTCCCTGAAGACGGGGACCGTCAGGAACCTCGACAGGTGGACATGCCCGGGCGGATACCCCATTTTCAAGGGATGAGCGACTTGAAAATCGTTGACCACAATCGGACGGCGTTGGCGGACGGCTTCACCCCAGAGTCCGGTCTGATCCAGCGCGTAACAGGTTTGCGGATTGACCACGGCACATTCCGGCATGACATCCCGAGACCAGGTGTTGAGGACAAACTCACGGCTATCTTCGTGATAATGGTAAATGTAGCCGATTTTGCTGTCGGTCAGTTGGAGCGCCTGCTCCAGGGCGTAATCAAGAAATTCCTGAATCGTTTCGGAAGGATGCTGAAGAAGGTTCGCCAAGCGTTGCAACCGTTTGTTGTTGCGCAGTATCTCCTCTTCCGCGTGCTTGCGCTCGGTGATGTCTTCGATAAAGCCTTCCAGGTAGACGATGGCTCCCGTGTTGTCCAGCACTTTCCGCCCGGTCATATCAACCCTGATGCGGCGGTTATCCCTGCATCGCCAGACGACATCGTCGTAATGGACCCAGCCATCGCTATCCAGCAATGCGGCCATGATCCGTGGGCACAGTTCCGGGTCATCGTAGAGTTGGATGGTCATGTCGGCGATGGCTGTCGTCAATTCATCCGGAGATGAATAGCCCAGCATGGACGCCAGGGCAGGGTTGGCCTCCACCATCCGACCTTCAAGGTTGGAGTGGAATATCCCCACCGGGGCATTGTCGAATAGATCCCGGAGTTGCGCCTCACGCTCCGAGAGTGCCGCTTCCGTCTGCTTGCGTTCGCTGCAACGGTGTCCGGTTAAGGTCATAGGTAAGCCTTCAACATTCGCCTTCTGCCGTTAATCCTGCTTGACCAGCGCCTTCGCATCCTGCGCCCCCGCACCGCCCCGGCGAGTGTGGAAGAGGATGGCCACCAGAGTAGGCCGATGAGGATGGCCACTAACACATGGGTCGAAGACTACCAAATATGCATCGTTAGACCGTCGCTTGGCAGGGATTTTTAAGCGACGCGGAAGCGACGTCGCACGAATAGCGGGGGGAAGGGAATCCGGAAAGTATCGATAATAGGGCGCGGCGGGGGTGGCGCGCCCAATGGGTCAGCAGGTTGCAACGGAAGAATCAGGCGAGGAAGACGGGCACGGACGCCTTACGCGAAGACGGCAAGCACCCAGCGGGCGGCTGGTAAAGCCATGAGGGCCATGGCCTTGAGCCATCCGCACAGCGCGCCACGGCGCCGCCTACGCCCGCTGATGACGGACTCAAAACTGTAGCAGGCCGCCTTGATCCACTTTAGGTTCTTGGTAATCGCCAAATCCGCCGGATCGACATAGAGGTCCGCCTCGGCGGGATCTTCGTTACCCCCGCCATTGGTTTGCAGATCGCCCACGGCCAGCAGGTTGACGTATTTCCCGCCCACCGTGGCGGTCACCTGGACCTTGATGACACAGCCGCCCGGCGGTATGGCGGCGCCATTGGCGTAGCTGACGCTGCCGTTGGTCGTGCTCACGCTGCCAGTCGCACAGGGGGTGCCCGTGAGATTGACGGGGCTGATCACCATGATGCCCGCCGGCAAGGTATCCAGGACGCGGCGCTCAGGAGCAAGGCGCACGCATTGTCTTTGCCAAGGAAAATGCTCAGCGTTGGAGCCTGACCGGGATCGATCAACGATGGGGTGAACGCCTTGTCCAGGCAGGACCGGCGCGGCGCGGCAGCGACGCTCACGGCTCTACATAGAGCCGATGGCGGGGATTCACCAGGATGAGGGAGAAACAGGAAGGAGGAGTAGGGGGATGGCGACTTTCGCGAGGGCTTTGCCGGTATAGGCGGACCCAGCGGGAGGTTCGGTCGGCCAGGGCCTGGCGGGCCAGCAGACCCTGCAGGGCCGCCGCCGGGGGCACCGGCACGAATCCAAGCGCTATGGCCTGACCGATCTGCGGTTGTATGCGGTGGTCGGCGTCGGTCTGGAGCGGGTGGTGTGGCAAACCGTGGCGGGGGCCTGAGCGGCCCGGCGGATCGCGCCCATCGTCGGCGGGTGCGCCGGGTTACGCCACCCACGCCCGACGTGTCCGCGTCAAGGTCAGCATGACCGCCTTGGGCCCGTCGCATCTCGGGGCCTAGCCGCCCGGGTTCCGCCCCCCCAACCACGCCCGTTTGAGCTGGTGCCACTTCATCGGATACCAGGCCGGCGTGACCAGGCGGCGCGGCAGGTTAGCTAACCGCCGCGCCTGCAGCCGCCAGTACCCTTGCCAGCCGAGCCAGCGATCCAGCGCCGGATGGTCCAGCCGCCACCAGAAGCGCCCCTCGGCGGCCAGGGCCGCCGGGGTCAGACGCACCCCCGCGGGCAGGGGCTGCCCGAACAGCTGCTGGGTGGCGAGAAGATTGAGCCGCAGCGCCTCGCCCATCCCGACCGCATCCAGGTCCCGCAACAGGCCCGCCCAGTCCAGGCTGGCGGCCTCGGGCTGGGCGCACCAGCGGGCGAACTCGAACAGTTGGCGCAGTGAACGTCGATCCGAGGCCAAGGCCTGGTCGGAAATCTGCTGGTGCAGGGCGTTATGGATCAGCCGCGACGCCAGATCCGGCACGCCCAGCTGCACCCCCCGCCACGTCAGCCAGTGCGCCGCGCCAGTCAGTTGCGCCGCCGTGAGCACCCCGGCGGGCACGCGGGCACCGAGGGCGTGCCGATGGAGCTCGACATACCCCGATCCGGACGGATGCAGCAGCGGCGGCGCATGGTGCGATGGGGGGAGCGACCAGACGTTGGGATGCAGATTGTCCGGCAGCCGGTAGCCGCCCGCGCGCAGGGCCTGAATGGCCACCGGCAGGTCCGCATCCCCGACCCAGAGGTCCAGATCCCCGAGCATGCGCGCCCCGGCCAGGGGATCGGCCAGCGGATCGGCCTCGGACAAGAGGGCAATGGCGCCCTTGAGGGCGATGGGCCGCACACCCACGGCATTGAGCCGCGCGGTGGTCTCGTGCAGCAGGGCGCGCAGGCGTGCGTTGTGCTCGGCGTTGAGCTGATGCAGCACCGCCAGGGCTGCGCGGACCTCCGCCGGCAGCCAGTCCAGCCGCTGGCGCGCCGCCAGCACCGCGTACAGGGTGGGCGCCACCAGGTGAGCGGTGGCGAAGCCGTAGAGATGACGCCACGCCACCGCGTCACGCGCGGGTGGGGTGGGGAAGTGGTCAAGGGGATCGAGCAGCGCGGCCAGATCGAGCCAGTCGCGCGCCCGTGCCCGGGACGAGCGGCGGGTCATGGCTGGGCGTCCGGGCGCGCCCGGATGGCCGCGATCAGCGCCAGGGCCTGAGCGAGATCCGGATACTCCAGACGGTACGCCGGCGTCCCGCCGATCCAGCGCGCCAGGGCCTCGAGTTTGGCCTGGGTCAGATCGCGCAGCACCGCCTCCGCCGCGATGATGCCGCCCAGCGCCGCCTCGGGGCCAATCGGTACGCAGGTGGGCGGCTGGCCGGGCCGGTAGCGGCTGAGGAACAGGACCCCCGTCCGGATGGGGCCGGTCGGGCGCGGGCCGCGGGCGGGCAGATAGCGCACCTCGCACCCAAGGCGCGCCGTCGTTGGCGTGTGGGCAAGCGCCGGGCGGCGGCTAGCCAGCACCGGCCAGCTCCCAGGCTTGAGGCACAGCGGCAAGCCCAGGCCCCAGAGTTCGCCCCCCGGGCCGACCGGCACCACGTCGTCGCTAAGCAGCCCATGGCCGGCGGCATTCAGGGCCGCCGCCAGGGTCGTCTTACCCGACCCGCCCGGGGCAACCAGCAGCAGCCCCGCCCCGTCCGGCGCGACCAGGCCAGCGCCGTGGAGCACGATCAGACGTTCGCTGGGCCGGCAGCCCAGCTCGGTGAGGGCGACGAGGAGCGCGACCAGGGCCGCGTCCCAGCCCTGGCCCTGGTCCAGGGGGGTGCCGTCGCACAGGAGCCGCCAGTCGGCAATGGTGCCGTCTAGCCGCAGGGCATGATCGACCTGGACGGGCTCCGCCACCATCTCGGGGGCCAGCATCCGCAGGAGACGCCGGCGCAGCGGCGGATCGTCGCAGCCTACGCCGACCCGGCGATCGGCCACGGGCAGCACCCAGGCGCCGGGTGCCAGCGGACGGGGTTGGGACGCGGGCCAGACGGGTTCATCCGGCGTACCGAGACGCCAGTCGTCGGTGGTCTCCCCGGCCGTGTCCAGCAAGCCGGCCCGCCGCCAGTCGGCGCACAGGGTCATGACCTGGTCGCGCGCCTGCTCCGCGGGCAAGCGGAACCGCGCGACGAGCAAATCGACCAGGGCCTCCGGCCCCAGCCCGCTGGCCTGGAGCTCCCACAGGGCGCTCGCGCTCGCATCGAGCAGGCACAGGCGCCGGTCACCGGGGCGGGCGAGCAGGCGGCTGTGGCCAAGGGGGGTAGCAAGCACGGGGGTTGCACTGAGCGCGGGCTGGGGATTGACTGCCTGGGACATCGCCGCGTGGGTGCGGTTGCCGACTACGGTGGGCCAGGTAACGACTCCACGGAGGCTCGTGCCGATATCGCCAGGGTCAACATAACTGGCGCGGTCCAGGCAGCCAGGGCGCCGAGCTTGGCCAAGGCGGCACGGCGGTCATGGTCGGTCGGAGCGACCGCGGCGGGGGGCGTGGTCGGGGCGTCGTGGTCGGGAGCGGGTATCTGGTCTGACATGCGGTCAGTCTCCGTTGGGTTGGCTAAAGGGGTAAGAAGCGTGTGCGCGGCGCCGTACCGAGGCCGCGCTGGGACGGTGCCCGCGCGCGGCCCCCGAGGGAGCGGGATCACTGCCCGAGAAACTGCCAGGTCAGGCGCCGGACCTTGGTGGAGAGTTTCAGGCGATAGCCTTTAGCGGCGCCGCGGCCGCTGGGCGGGATGAGCTGGCCGGTGTCGCGGTCGCGCAGGCGCGAGCGCGCGAGGATGGCCGCCGGTCCCTCCCAGGTCAGCACTACCTCGCCGCGCGGGGCATCGGCGCGGATCTCGAAGTCCCAGTTGGCCGCAGGCAGGCCGGCCACCGGTTTGCCCCGGGCATTAAGCCGCTGGGGGCTGCGCAGGTCGGTGGCGTAGTCGCCGGGGCGCGTGCTCCACTCGGGATGGGGAAAGACCAGGGTCAGGTAGGGCGGGGCAAAGGGCGCCATCTCGATCAGGTCGGCCGGGTCGTAGCCGTTCAGGGCGCCGAGCCGTTGGCCGAGGAGGCTGTTGTGGTCGCGGAAGCCGGTGGCGGGTTCGTCGAGTTTGAGGCGCACCCACCAGGCGCGGCCTTCGGCGGCCGCGGTCTGGTGGGCGGCGGCCTCGGCGGCCTGGGGGTCGAGGCCCTGGCTCCAGACGCCTTGGGTGACGAGCAGGTCTAGGGTCGCATCGGCGGCGGCGGCGCCAGGGGCGGGTTGGCCACGCTGCTCGCGGCCGGGGGCGCGGCCGGGGACGAGGGTCTCGTCGGCGACGGCGGGGGGGATGAGGGTGTCGAGCACCCAACCGGCGCCGGCGCGCAGGCCGGCGAGCAGGCGGTCGAGGGGCGCGGTGGTCTGGCCCAGGGGCGTCACGGTGCTTTCCTCGGCTGGGATCAGCAGTTCAATGGTCTGATCCGCCGCACCGGGCAGGACGTTGATCCAGAAGGACTGGAAGTATTTGAGGTTGCCGGGGTTGGTCACGTCGTCCCAGGTGACGTAGCCGTTGCCGTTCCAGATCCAGATCTGGTTGGCCATCACTGCGGGATTGGCCTTGCCATCGCCCACCCCGGACGCTTGGCTGGGGGTGTAGATGGCAGTTCCGCCGACGCGTACCCGCACCTTGGACCAGTCGACCGCGTAGGGGAAGGGGTTGCCAATCAGGTTATAGCGGTTGCTGTCGCTGACGGTCTGGACCGTCACCACCGCGCAGCCGTTGGCCGAGGCGCAATCGGTGCTGGTGTCGGTGACCGGGGTAGCGGTGCCGACGACGGTGAGTTTGCCATCGACCGGCGCCGACAGGCTCTTGAGCCAGTAGCCGGTGCCGGTGGCGAGGGTCGTCGTGGCGAGCAGCTTGACGTAGCTGGAGGGGTTGGTGGTCACCTCGCGCCGGTACATCGCCCAGCCGTCGGTTGAATTGTCGTACCGCGTGTCATCCAGATTGGCCGTCGGGCTGTTACCGAACACATCGGCCACGGAGGCCGGATTGGCGCTCGGCACGCACGGCAGCGCCAGCATCAGCCATTGGCCGGTGGTGTAGGACAGGCCGGGGCCGCAGGGTGCGTCGCTATCGAAAGGATCAAACGACTGCCCGCCACGCACGAGACGAACGTGGTACGTGCTGGTCTGGATGCTATGTTGGGTGTTGCCATCGTTGAAGTTCACGTACCGGGCATAGGCCGGATTGATCGACAGATACAGCGTTGAAGACCAGAACAAGGCACTCGGCGTATTGGGGAAAGCCACGCTGTCAATGCGAGGGGATGCATTTTTGTTGATGTCCACCAGCGATTCGAGTTCGGTGCGGTTGGGCAACCGCCAATCGGTGTAACCCCGGCGGTTCCCGGTGTTGGCGGTATTCGCCAGATTCAGCGAGGCAGCCCAGTTGTGAATGCTGGCCGTGCCGTCGCAACTGCGATTGCCCGGGCCGCTGCCCGCGCCCCAGGTTTGCCCCCAGCTACATTGGTCCCACATCAGTCCAGTGACGGTATCCGTCACTGTGCCGTTGCCGTTATCGGTGAAGGCGGCCTGCGCCGGGGCGGTCAGGAGGAGCGCCAGCCAGAGCAACCAGCGGAAGGTAGAGCGTGTACTCATCGGGGGTCACCTTGCGTGGGGGTCAACGGGGAAGACGGGCGCGGCTCACCGCTCGCGCAACACAGCTTGACTTCAAAAAAGGTCAATCACTGTCCGCTACGCACGAGACGAATGCTGCCGTAGTAAGTGGCCCGGTCGGTGGCGACGGTATTGCCATCGCTGAAGTACACGGTCCACGCATAGAGCGTATTGTTGGCCCACAAATCGGCGCTCCAGTAATACTTGTTGGGCGTGTTGAGAAAATAGGCCGGATCGATGGCAGGGTTGTATCGGTCATGGTCGAGGATGGATAGGAGTTCGCGACGCGAGGGCAGGCGCCAGTCGTCGGCGGTTTCGCCGCAAAGATTCAGGGCATTAACAGCGTTGATGTAATTGACGTTATTACAGGCGCCCGCGACCGTGAGGGTGCTGCCACATTGGCCGGCAACCGCGGCGTTGCTCCCCCAGAGATACCCCCAGTCCATGTCCTGCAGGCCGCTATCGTTCGTCTTCACTTCCCAGATCAGGTTGGTGACGTTGTCCTTGATGCAGCGCGGCGTGGCGGAAGGCACGGGCGGCGTGCCGGTGAGAGCGATGGCGTTGCCGCTGACATCCAGCGGCGTGAAGGCAAACCCGCCGTTGCCGCCACTACCGGCGGGTTTGCTGAAGCCGCTGAGAACAGGGTTGCCGGCGGCCGGGTCGCGGCCGAAGCGTCCATCCTGCCCGGGCCGTGGGGAGGTCTTGCCGGTGTTGGTTTCGCTGCAGGCTTCCCACGGGGTCCCAGCCACGTTGAGGCAGTGGATCTGGCCAGTGTCGTTGAGCAGGCCGGTTGGGCCGGCGGCGTGGGTGTTCGCCGTCCATTTGGCATAGAGCGTCAGGGCCGCGTTGATGGTGAAGGTCGCCGCCGGGGCATAGCTGGTTCCGGTGGCATTGGCCGCCGTGTTCCAGCCGTTGAAGGTATAGCCGGTCTTAGTCAAGCTGCCGGTATTGCCAAGCACTGTGACGGTGGCGCCACTGGTGTAGGGGCTGTTGCCGTCGGTGGGCACCGTGCCGCCGGTGTTGACGTTGCCGTTGTAGGTGACGGTATAGGTCGATATACAGGTCACCGATACGGTGGTGACATTGGCGGCGATATTGGTTCCACTGCCATTGCTCACTGTACAGGTCTGACCGGTTGGTTGGGTCTGTACCGATACCGCGTAGTTGCTGCCTGCGTTAAGCGCATTGGGCAGGGTGAAACTGGTGGCGCCGGCAGTGATCGTGCTGCTGCCGGCATTGTTATCCGACAGCTTCAAGCCAGAACCTGTCAGTCCGCTGATCGTTCCGCCAATGGTATATGGGACTGGTGCTGACAGGGCAACAGAACCACCGCAATATTCTAAAGCGTCACAAGTTGAGCCTACTACATGGCAAAAGCCAACTAAACCAACCATATTTACTGTACCACCAGCATTGGTAAGGTTAGCTATATTACTTACCCAACCAGTTGGAGCGTTAGCTGCTACTCCATTACTAAAAACAGCCCACTCGGAATAAACATTGGGTGCAGCGCTTGTAATCACAGTAGTAGCACCGTTAATCACAACGGTTACATTCACAGCGGACGCAGTCTGGGTGTCAGCATTCCAAACAAAAGTACCAGACATACTTCCTGAAGTAACGGAACCATAACAAGTAGAAAGTGTTGTAGCAGGAATTGTCCAAGTTACGGGAGTCGCATTCGCTCCCCCAGCCAACAACAAGCTACCTATCAACATCCACACCGATAGAAACTGGTTCACACCACCCTCCTCATTCAAATTGGAAAAACATCGAACAAGCCAACCCGATACCGAGCGTTAAGCCAGCGCGTGCGGTCTACCACACTAAAATTCAATCCTTGCAAAAGCATAACGGCTGGATGCTTGGGATGAGCACAAACGATACCGTCCGTGTTCAAGCGCACCAGATTGGCCAACTTGGTGTTGCCGCCGACATTGGCGAAATCGCCGCCGATGACGTACCGGTTGCCGGGGCAACCCATGGCAGTCGTGCAGTAGAAGCCAGTGGTCACGGGCTTGCCAGTGCCCACATTCGGCTCGAAGGCCGGCAAGTTGGCGGCGAAGCTGGACACAACAGCCCCAGTGTCGAACACCCTCTTCGACACACGTGCATTCCCTTGGAGGCCGACGATGAGGTACCGACCTGCGCCCGTGCCCTCGCCGGTGAATATGGTGTTCACGCAGTTGCCAAAGGAGACGGATCCGGTGCTGAGGCCGGTGACCGTCGGGTAGAAGCCGGTGTTGGCATCACCGCCGCTGGCGTTCACCCGAATGAGGTAGTCCATCTTCTGGTCCGTGCCAGCGGGGGTGGAAGCGTTGAGGAAGTTGCCGCCGATGTAGATCTTCCCTGCCGTGTTGCTGCCGGAAGCGGTCTGGACTTCCACGAGGGCCCGCACGTCGGTAGTCGCGGCGGCGGTGCCATCGCCGTTGCCGCAAATGAACGGGTCGCCGGCGCTGTTCACGGCGCTGTTCAGCGTCGGCGAGGTGAAGCCAGTGTCGTGCGTCCCGTCGGCATTAAGCCGCGCTACGTGGTGGTAGGCGCTGTTCCCGTTGACGCTGGTGAACGAGCCGCCGATGAGGTACTTGCCGGCGTTGGCGCCGATCTTGAACTGGATGATCGTGTTCACCGGGCCGTTGAGGGTCGGCGGCGTAAAGGTCACATCACGCCCGCCCCAACCGACGACAGCCGCCTGAGCCTGGCACAGGAACCCAAGGAACAGCAGCGCTGCGAACCCGCTTGATTTAGGCGTTTTGGTATGGCCATAGGGCTTTTCCGGCTTGAGGTTTAGGCAAGGCTTGGCGCGACTTGAAGATCAAGGTAATTTCGGGTGCCCAGGGTCGGAAACCTCATCCATTCCAGTTTGGCTACCCGAATTCATGGGCTATTCGAAGAGTGTCGCCAAAGGATGATTGAGGGGTTTCTGCGTCGCTGAAACAGGCCCGGCACCCTGGGTACGCACGATACCAAGCCCATGTCGCCAGACCGTCGCCTGACTGGTCTTTTTAAGCGACGCGGAAGCGACGTTGTGCGGATCGGCGGAGAAGCGACTGCAATCTGAGGCGATCAGGGGGCGCGGCAGGGTATTTTCCGGGGCTTATCGCGGCGGGCTGGGGCACGGAAGAGAGGCAGGGCATCGTTCGCCGATCGCCACCCGGGGACCACCGATTGACGCCGGTCGTGATCGGTGCGGCGGGGGTGAACCGGGCCGGGTTTCACGCCCACCAGCCACACGCTTGGCGGGGCCCGCGGGCCATGCCCGTGCGCGTCCGTGCATTCGCCCCGCGCCGCCAACGAACGGGGATCGCGACCGGAACGCCGACTCAGGCCGCCTTGGCCGCCTGAATCAACCTGGCTAACCCGTCGCGGTTCCCGGGGGTGTGACAAGCCAGCGTTCCAGCACCGGCAATAACTGTTCGGGCATGACGGGCTTGGCGATGTGATCGTTCATGCCGGCCGCCGCGCACGCCGCCTGATCGCTGGCCATGACCGCGGCCGACATGGCGATGACCGGCAACGCCGCAAAGCGTCCGTCCTGACGAATCCGGCGCGTGGTTTCCAGGCCATCCATCACCGGCATGTGGATATCCATGAGCACCACATCAAAAACCTCGGTTTCGAGCCTTGCCAGGGCTTGGGCGCCATCCTCGGCCACGACGACGCTGAAACCGAGTCGCTCCAACAACTCCTGGACCACTTCCCGGTTGAGGTCGTAGTCATCGACCAGGAGGATGCGCGCGCCCCGGATCGTCGCCGGGACCGCCAGCGGCGTTGCCTTCACCCGAGGGGGCTCCCCACCCGCTTCGGCAAGTGCCAGCCGAATCTGGAAACTGAATTCGCTGCCCTGTCCGGGGGCACTGGTCACGCTGATTTCGCCGCCCATTAAGCCGACCAGCCGTTGGCTGATGCTCAGCCCCAGTCCGGTGCCGCCAAAACGCCGGGTGATGGAGCCATCGGCCTGGGTGAAGGGTTCAAACAGTCGCCGGCGTTCCTCCTCCCCGATGCCGATACCGGTATCCCGGACGGCAAAGCGCAGGCGCGCAAAACCGGGTTCGTCCCCCAGCCGTGCCACCTGGATGCGCACGGCGCCCGTGGTCGTGAACTTGAGGGCGTTGCCGACCAGATTGGTGAGCACCTGACCAAGCCGCTGCGGGTCGCCGATCAGCCACGCCGGGACGTCTGGCGCCACCTCGCAGGTCAGGGCCAAGCCCTTTTCCCTGGCCCGTTCGCCGAAGAGATCGATCACCTGTTGCAGAACGTCTGGCAGCAGGAACGGCGTGCTATCCAGTTCGAGCCGTCCGGCCTCGACCTTGGAAAAATCCAGGATGTCGTTGAGGATGGTCAGCAGCCCCTTGGCGGCCCCCTGTAATTTGGTGAGGTAGCCGTGGAGTTTGGGGGTCGGGTCAAGCTCCAGCGCCAGGCGGGATAGTCCGATGATGACGTTCATCGGCGTGCGAATCTCGTGGCTCATGTTGGCCAGGAATTCGCTCTTGGTCCGGTTGGCGGTCTGGGCCGCCGCCATGGCTTCGTGAAGCCGCTGCTCGGTCTGTTTGCGTTCTGTGAGATCGATAAGCTGGATCAACAGGTGATCCGAATCATTGAGGCGCGTCGGCAGGATTCGACAATCACACCAGACCCGCTTGCCGTAAGCGCTGACCACGTTGACCTCCAGATTCCGTGGGCATTGCTGCAACAAGGCCGCCCGGCACGCCTCAAGCAGCCCGGACTGTTGCCAGGCCATGCTGGTCGTAAAGTCATGGGCCAGCAGCCCTTCACGGGTAGCGCCGACCAGCCGGGCATAGGCATCGTTGGCCAGGACGCACCGCCCGTTGGCGGCGTACACCCCCATGGGCAGCGGTGAGTCAAGCAGAATGGTTTCATTAAACGCGACGGCTTGAGTGAGGGCCTGGGTGCGTTCCTCGACCCGTCGTTCCAGTAGATTCCGTTCCTCCAGAAGCTCCTGGTCCCTTTTGCGCCGGATGTCCGCGTCCCGGTTCAGAATGGCGAATAACAGCAATTGAATATGCAAAAGGGCGGTCACACGAAACAGCGTGACATTCATCAAGAAGGGCGAATGAATCAGGCCCAGGCTACTCCCATAGTAATAAACCTCCGCCAGGATAAAGGGCATGAAGGCCCAGGCTACTTGCCGCCCGCCAGACCAACCGCGCACGGCCGCCCAGAGACTCAACACTATTCCGGCCACCCCGAGCAGGGCTGAGATGAGGTTGGTCCACCGGGGAATTTCGAGTGGGGCCAACACGACGGTGCCTGCCATGGTCAGGACGTAGAGTCCCGCCATAATGGCGGCGGCCACCTGCACCCGCCGCTTGATGGGAGCGGGCCAATCGATCATCAGCGCAATAAACCAGACGAGTGCGATACCCGCCAGCATGATTGCAAATGCAGTCAGACCAGTCCGCAGTGACAGGCTATCCGACAGGCCGAGTTGCTGGAAATAGCCAAAGGCTATGGCCATGGAAATTTCTACGCCAGATACGTAGAGGGCATAGCAAAGGTCCAGTAACGATCGATAACGCAGTGCACGAATCAGACTGAAGAGGACAGCGGCGAGGATGATGCCGAAGAACCCTCCAACCAGAAGACTTTCCCTGGCTTTGAAGTGTTCGAAGGCTTGCTCCTGCCAGAGCCAGACCGGAACCCGGAACAACGAAATGGTGGCCACGCGTAAATAGACATGGCGTGGTTCGGTCGTCTCCAGATTCAGTTTGAACGCCTGTGAACGCCATTCGCTTTCCCGTTCAGCAAACGGTAGGGCGCGGCCAGCGTGCCGAACCTCATAGGTGCCATCCGGCTGCTCCAGGTACAGATCGATGCTATCCAGCGTATCCAGCGGAAATGCCAGCCACCACAGCGGGGGCGCCGTCGCCTCGCGTTCCAGCGCAAAGTGAATCCAGGCCGCGCTTTTGGGGAGAAATCCAAGCGCTACTTCATCCCCCGCCAGCGGCATGAAGCGACCGGCCCGCTGCTGTTCGACGGCTTCCGGGAAGCTCAACTGGCCGGTGCGATCCAGTAACCAGGACAGATGGCCATTCAGCGAGGGATGCCCGTCGGCGGCCTCGAGATGCAGCGCCGAGGCATGAACGGGGTGGGCGGACCACAAGAGGGATAAGACGAACCCGGCGAGTAGCGTGCCCAGGTTCCGCACCAGCGCCGACCAACCGCCAGAAGGTAGGGTGGCTTCCATGATTCGCTCAGGCCGGCAGCCGGATGCCAGAGGGCCGCACGACCATGGAAAAGACCCCAGGAAGCCAGGGTTCCCAGGCATGGGTGCGCGCGTCCAACGACCGGGATGATCGTCTGGTGCAGCGGGGGTATCTATGCCTCGGTCGGGCCACTGTTCAGTTGGGCCATTATTCATGAGAAGGGGGCTGAAGAGCGGGGCCAAAGCGATCGAGACGGCAAGACAGATCCTCGCAAATCCGCCGCAGCCGCCAGGTCATCAGCGCCCATTCCTCGGGGCTAGGCGTCTCATGGGCGGCGAGACGCAGCTCCAGGTTCGTCACCAGACTGCCAAGCGCCCCCACTGGCTGGCGGCAATCGTGCACGATACCGCGCAACTCGGCCCGCAGCCCGTCCTGATCGGCCATGGATGGCTCGGTCATTGCAAAATCACCTTGACGCCAACCCCGGGCAAGGTCTCGATGCTCTCCTGCCCCAGCTTGCGCCGCAGCTTGTTGACCAGATTGCGGTAGGCGCTTTCAGTCATCCCGTCATCCCAGATGTCAGCCTCGATCACCGCTTTGGTCACCACCCGCGGATGAGCGCGAACCAACAGTTGGATCAATGCGCTTTCCTTGGCGCCCAACCGCAGCTTGCGGCCTTCGCGCCAGACCTCATGGGTTTCCAGTTCATACTCGACGCCGCTGATCAGCCTTACCTTCGCCGGCAGCAGTTGCTCAATGCGCCTGATGCATCGGCCCAGGGCATCGATCAGCCGTTGGCTATCGAACGGTTTTAGCAGGTAGTCCTCCAGATAAAGCTTCACTACCTCCAACAGCACCGTTTCCGAGGAATGGCCCGTCAGCATCACGATGGGGGTATGGGGATCCCGCGCACGGATGTGCTGGACGACTTCAATGCCGTTGAGAACCGGCATCATGAGGTCAAGCAACAGCATATCGGGGCGAACCCGACGGTACAGAGTCAAGGCTTCGCCCCCATCGCGGGCCACATGCACGTCCCGGAACAGGTAGCGCAGTAGCTTTTCGGTTTCCTCACGGAAAACCGGGTCATCGTCGGCAAACAGCACACTGCAGTCACGAAGTCGATAAAGAACCTTGTCCATGGGCCTGGTCAGTGCTTCTGCCATTCTGAATCGATGGATAAAGGCGTTCTGCGCTTGATGCGCGCGCCGGGCGGGTTATCACGCCAGTTCAGCGCCCTGCTGTGCTGGTCGCGCGCCGGCGCCCAAGCCTTGGCTCGACCGGGGTTGCTCCTCATCTTCCGCCGCGATGCAGCCCAGCAGCAAAAGCCCCAGCATGAGGGCTTAAATGATTGTGCGTGGAATCTTCCATGGAACCGGCTCTGAAGCGATTTGAATAAGGTGAATGTCAGTCGATTGATCAACCGGGATGCAATCGGGTTGCGGATCATGACTGGGCTATGATTCCAGGGTGAAAGTGCCGGGAAGGTCGGCGTTCAGTACCGACTTCCCGTTGTCGATGCCCAGAAGCTCGACCACCTCGGCCAGGGTTGAAGCGGCCGCGTTGAAATCCAGCTGGTCAAGCTGCTCCGCCAGCCGGTTCAGCGCATCCGACCAGTCACCGCCGCCCAGACGCTCGCGGAGCGCGGCGAAGCTGGCTTCGGCCGTCATGTCATGCCGGCGCAGCAGCTCGGCCAGTTGGGACAGGTGCCGCGCCAGCGCGTCTTGGTCCAGGGGAGCGGTCACCGCCGGGGGCGCCGCCGTAGACGACGGCGCGGGCGGCAGTTGCGCCAGCCCGGCCAGGACTGGCGTCAGGGCCGCCGTTAATGCCGCCAGGGCGGGGGCGATGGCCGCCTCATCGCCTGCCTTCAGGGCCTGTTCCAGCGCCGCGGCCGCGCTGGCCACGCCCGCCATCGAGAGGTTGGCCGCCACACCCCGCAGGGTGTGGACCTTCAGGCGCGCCTGGGTCGGATCGCCGGCCGCCAGGGCGGCGTGAAGGCTGTCCACCACGCCGGACCAGTCCGCGCCGAAATTCCGCAGCAGTTTCAGGAGCAGTTCCCGACTGCCCCCGAGCCGCTGGAGCGCCGCCAGCTTGTCGATACCGGGGAGGTCGGCAGGCAAGGCCGAGGCGGGGACCGAGGCCGAGGCCGGGGCGGTCGCTGGCGGGAGCGCTGCCTCCTGAGCCGGGGACCCCAGCCAGCGCGTCAGCACCGCCAGCAGGGTGGGCGGGTCGATGGGTTTGGCGACGTGGTCCTGCATGCCGCTGGCCAGACAGTGGTGGCGCTCGTCGGCCAGGGCATGGGCGGTCATGGCGATGATGGGCAGGTCGGTCAGCCCCAATTCCTCGCGGATGCGGCGGGTGGCCTCGAAGCCGTCCATTTCGGGCATCTGCAGATCCATGAGGACCAGGGCGTAGCGGCTGGGCTGGGCGCGCAGCCGCTCGACGGCTTGACGCCCATTGTTGGCGATCTCGATGACCAGGCCGAAGCGCTCGAGAATCTCCCGCGCCACCAGTTGGTTGATGTCGTTGTCTTCCACCAGCAGGACACGGGCGCTGGTCAGGCGGGGCGGCGCGGCGGTGGTCATCAGGTCGGCGGGTGACGCGGCCTCCCGCTCCGCGGCGGCGGCCGCGGTGTCCAGGGTCAAGGGCAGGCTGAGGGTAAAGGTGCTGCCGACGCCGGGGGTGCTCTGGACGCCGATGTCGCCGCCCATGAG
>JADZBU010000433.1 GCA_020851955.1 Chromatiaceae bacterium
TGCTCAACCACATCGAGGTCGCCATCCGCGCCTACGACCCCTGCCTGTCCTGCGCCACCCATGCCGTCGGCAAGATGCCCCTGGAGTTGGAGTTGGTGGACGCCAGCGGCCAGGTGGTGGATCGCCTCTACCAGCGCGCCAGCGGCCAGATCGAGCGGGGCGGGGCGGGGGACTAGCGGCCGCGCCCCCGGCCCCCCATGGCGCCGCTCCTGATTTTCGGTTACGGCAATCCCTCCCGGGGCGATGACGCCCTGGGTCCCGAACTCATTCAGCGCCTGGCACGCTATCCGGGGGCCCCCTGGGAACTCCTCACCGACTTCCAGCCCCAGCCCGAGCATGCTCTGGATCTGGTGGGGCGGGCGCGGGTGATCCTGGTCGATGCCGACGTCAGCCTGGTGGCGCCCTACCACCTGGCGCCGGTCATCCCGGACCGGGAGGCCAGCTATACCACCCATGCCATGAGCCCCGGCGCCCTGCTGTGGGTCCATACCCACATCGGCTATGGCCCGCCCCCGCCCTGTCTGCTGCTGCGCATCCGGGGCTATCACTTCGCCCTCGGCGCGCCCCTGAGCGCCGGGGCTAGGGACAATCTGGAGCGGGCGGAGGGGTTTTTAGTGGGGTATCTGGGGGTGGGGTAGGTGACGAGTTGGGTGGGGCAGCCCCCAGGGGGGGTATGCGGGCGTCGGCTTGACGTCACCCGCCTTGCAAGGCAAATCCAGTCTCCTCGCCATCCTTGGCAAGGATAACGCCGTGATGTGCTAAGACCGATCAGCGCCAGTTCAGCACCAGGAACTGCTGCCTGCTACCTTTCCTGAGCAGCAGCAGGGCGCGTTTGTCGGGGCTGTGTTCGATGGCCTGCTTGAAGCTGGCGGCATCCTTGACCGGCTGTTGGTTGACCTGCAGGATGAGGGTGCCGGGCTCGATGCCCGCCTGCGCTGCTACCGAGCCGGGCTTGACCGTCGTTACCACGACGCCTTCGCCGACCGCCACGTCGAATTGTTCAGCCAGTTGGGGCGTCAGGGTCTGTACCTTGAGACCCAGGGCATCGGCCTCCAGGGCCTGGCCCTGGCTGGGCCCGCTAGTGGGCAGCGCCTCCTCCGTCAGGGTGCCAATGGTCACTGGTACCTCCAGGGTTTGGCCGTTGCGCAGGATACCGATCCGCGCCTGCCCTCCGGGCGGCGTGAGGGCGATGCGATTACGGAAGGCGCCGACATCGGTGACCGTCTCGCCCTGGTGGCCGATGATCACATCACCCTGACGCAGACCGGCCGCGGCGGCCGGTGAGCCCGGGGTGACCTGAGCGACCAGGATGCCCTGGGCTTGCCCCAGGCCAAAGGACTGCGCCAGTTCCGGCGTGAGCGGCTGAATCAGGATGCCCAGATAGCCGCGGGTCACCTCGCCGGCCTGGATGAGTTGGTCGGCTACCGCCCCGAGCAGATTGCTCGGGATGGCGAAACCTACCCCCATGTAGCCGCCGTTGCGACTGACGATGGCGGTGTTCATGCCCACCACCTCGGCATCGAGATTGATCAGTGGCCCTCCCGAATTACCCGGGTTGATGGCGGCATCGGTCTGGATGAAATCCTCATAATCGTTGATCCCCAGGCTGGTGCGCCCCGTGGCGCTGACCACGCCGACGGTCACGGTATGACTGAGCCCGAAGGGATTGCCGACCGCGATGACCCACTCGCCGATATCGAGCCCCGAGGAGTCGGCCAGCGGCAGGGGCGGCAGGCCACCCGTCGGGATTTCGATGATGGCGATATCCGAACGCGGGTCACGCCCGGTAATGGTGGCCTCGAATTCGCGCCCGTCGCGCAGCTTGACGCGGATCTTCGCCGCGTTCTCCACCACATGATTGTTGGTCAGGATGTAGGTCTTGTCGGCCGGCATGCCGGATTTGGGGCTGAAGATGAATCCCGAGCCCTGGCCAACCAGCTGTCGCTTGGAGCGCGGTGCCTCCCGTTTTGGCAGTCCTGGATGGCGATCGCCGAAGAAGCGTTCGAAGAAGTCCTCGCCGTAGGGCATGGGATGGTTGAAGGGCAGGGCGCTTGGGGCTTGATCGGTACCCGCCAGCCCGGCGCCGCCCTCGGTCTGGATGTTGACCACCGAGGGTGACACCTTCCCCGCGACCGAGGCGAAGGCCTTGCCGCTCTGCCGCAGGCTCTCGATGCCGCCATTGGCGGCGAGAACCGATGCGGTACCGAGCAGGGTGATCAAAATAATGCCCAAGACGGCCAGGGTCCGTCCGCCTTCGCCCGTGCCGGTGGGCAGCCACCGCGAGATAGGGCGTTGCGGTTCGCTGGGTGGCTGGATTTGTTGGATGAGGTTTCGTTGCATCGATCAGGCTCCGTTCAGTGTTCGGCTCCCTGTCGGTCAGGCTGACCTACCCAGGGCCCCAACTCTGGTTAGACTAGAAGGGTATGGCGGCCAAGACCCGGACCAGCCAGGTAGGGACCTCGGCTGCTGGTATGCCCGCCACGGGCCCTAAGACGCCAAGACCTGGCGGGTGGTTCCACGGCTTGACCCCTGGACCGACCGCATCCGGGATGCCCCGACCCGCGAGGCGGTCTTTCCGGTCCAGGCGGGTGGGCCTGTTCGGGTGGGATTCGGCCTGCCCTTGCTCACTCAACCCTTCAGGTGCTTGATCCATGCGACCCTGGCGTCTCCTCATCACCAGCTCCCCTCTGCTCCTCGGCTATCTGTTTCTCATGGGATTCATGACTTTGAACCAAGACCAGTTGCTCTATCTGCCCGACCCCACGCCGCCCTCGGCCGCCAACCTGCATCCCCGCCTGGGGCCCGCCCTCGCCCCCTGGCCCTTGGCCAGCGGGTCGGCGTTTCGGGGCTATGTCCGCGCCGAGGCCGGGGCGGCTCAGGGGAGACGAGGCACCCTGGTCTTGTTCCATGGCAATGCCGGCAGTGCCCGGGACCGGACCTATTACCTGAACGCCCTCGAACCCCTGGGTGTCCGCGTCATTCTGGCGGAATATCCCGGCTATGGCGGGCGGGATGGCAGCCCCAGCCAAGCCAGCCTGGTGGCGGATGGGCGAGAAACGGTGCGCCTGGCGAGGGCGGCCTATGGCGAGCCCCTGTGGGTCTGGGGTGAATCCCTCGGGGCCGCCGTCGCCGCCCAGGTGGCGGTGGCGGTCGAGCCGCCGGCCACCGGCCTGATGCTGATCACTCCCTGGGATAACCTGCCCGACCTGGCCCAGGCGCTCTATTGGTACCTGCCCGCGCGCTGGCTGGTGCGCGACCGGTACGACACGCGCGCCGCGCTCCAGACTTTTCAGGGACCTAAGGGGGTGCTGATCGCGGGTCGGGACCAGATCGTGCCGCCGGCCCATAGCCAGGGACTCTACGAGGCCCTGCCGGAGCCCAAGCGGCGCTGGCTGTTTCCGCAGGCCGGCCACAATGATTGGCCGTCATACCCCGCGGCGGCCTGGTGGGGAGAGGCGATGACGTGGCTGGAGGCGATGGCGCCTCACGCCGCCA
>JADZBU010000434.1 GCA_020851955.1 Chromatiaceae bacterium
CATCGTCACCCACTCCATGCAGCAGGCCGCCCGCGTCTCCCAGCGCACCGCCTATTTCCACCTGGGTGACCTGGTGGAGGTTGGCGAGACCAACCAGATCTTCACCAACCCCAGCCACAAGCTCACCGAGGACTACATCACCGGTCGCTTTGGCTGACGCCGCCGCCGGCTGACCCCGCAATCGGGTAACCGGGACCGAGAGCCGGCCCCGCTGGTTGTGAAGGGGCTGGCTCTCCTTCGAAAACTCATCAGCACTTATCAGGACCCGCCATGAATGATGTCGCCAAGGGCCACACGGTCCAGCGTTTTGACCAGGAACTGACCCTCGTCCGGGACCAGGTCCTGGCCATGGGCCAGCGGGTCCTGGAGCAGGTCAGCGCCGCCAGCGGGGCCCTCACCGAGGGCGAGGTCAATCTGGCCCGGCAGGTTGTCGATCGCGAACGCCAGATCGACCGCCAGGAAATGGCCATCGACGAGGGCATTTTTAACATCATCGCCAAGCGCCAGCCGGCCGCCATCGACCTGCGGCTGGTCATGGCCCTGTCGAAGTGCACCGGCTATCTGAAGCAGGCGGGCGACAAGGCGGAACAGATCGCCTGGTGCGCCTTGCGCATCCGCGAGCGCGAGGGACGGGGGGCCGTGCCCCGCACCCTGCACCATGTGCGCCGCCTCTATGAGATCGCCACCCGTTTGCTCGGACTCAGCCTGGCGGCCTTGGCCGAGATCAAGGTGGACAAGGCCCTGGACGTCTTTCGCGAGGAGGTGGAACTCGAGGAAGAATTCGATGCCGGCATGCGCCACCTCATGACCTTTATCCTGGGAGACGCCACCTTGACCGGCCAGGTCATCGAGGTCGTCTTCGCCCTCCGCGCCCTGGTGGCCATCGGCGACAAAGCCTCGAATATCGCCGAGCAAGTGATTTTTGTCGCCAAGGGGACCGACGTCCGCTACCGTAACAAAGAGATTCTGATCGCCACCCTCAGTCAGGAGCAGGGAGGCGGGGGAGGGCTAAGCCCCTAAACCTATCCCGTGTCTGGCCAGACTCTTGTTATATTGCAGCTCGCCCGAGACTGGCGTCAGTCAGGGGAGGTCTGAACCAGACAATGGGAGCTGCAAAATGGTCTTTAAGCATGTGTTTGATCTCATCAAGGGCCGGGAAGTCGTCAGTCTGAGCCCCACCGATACGGTGCGGGTCGCCATTGACCGGATGGTGGCGTGCCGGGTCGATGCCATTCTGGTCCTGGATCGCACCCTTCTGGTCGGTCTCTTTACCGGGCGAGACCTCCTGGTTCGCGTCGTCGCCAAGGGCATGAACCCGGATGAGGTCCTGCTCCGGGAGGTCATGACCACGGACCCGATCAGCGTCAAATGGAACAAGCCCCTAATCCATTGCCTGAAGCTGATGTTTACCCACCATTTTCGCCACCTCCCCATCATAAGGGACGGCCATGCCCTCGGGATCCTGACCTGCCGCGACCTACCGGCCGACTTCTCGGCCCTGTGTCGGGACTGGAAAGAGGCGGAAAAGGACGCCAAGGCGGAGAAGGAGACCAAGCCCCAAAAAGAGGCCAGGGTCCCGAGAGAACCCAAGCTCCCTAAGGAACCCAAGCCCCGGAAAGTGGCCAAGCCCCACAAGGAAGGCAAGGCGCCGAAGTAAGGCCCGACCCAGGAGCCCATCACTGCGTTATAACCCCCGGCCCCCTCTTGCCGACACCGTATCCCCCTCGTGCCGGCCTTGCTGTCAATTCAGCACGAGTGCCTGAATATTTTGCCGTGACATATGACACCCTATGCTGATACCACCCTTGAGGCCCTGCTGACCGATCACGAATCGGATCGGGTTGAGCGCAAGGAATCATTCAAGGGCAAGGCCCCGGAGACGGTCCGCGAGGCTGTCTGTGCCTTTGCCAACGATCTGGCCGGACATGGCACGCCGGGCGTGGTGTTTATCGGCGCGCGCGACGACGGGGGGACGGTTGGGCTAGAGGTGACGGACGAGCTGTTGCGACAGTTGGCGGACATCAAGACCGACGGCAACATCGCCCCCCCGCCGACGCTGCTGGTGGAGAAGCGGCGTCTGCGCGGGCATGACCTGGCCGTGCTGACCGTCTGGCCTTGTGATACCCCACCGGTGCGTTGCCGGGGTCGCATCCACGTGCGCTGGGGTCCACGGCGCGGCTTGGCCAGCGCCCAGGATGAGCGCATCCTCAATGAGCGCCGCCGGCACCGTGATCGTCCTTTCGACGTGCAACCGGTCCCTTCGGCGACCATCCAGGATCTGGACCGTTTGCGTTTCGAGCCGGAATATCTGCCTTCGGCGGTAGCACCCGATGTCCTCGCCGCGAACGAGCGTAGCCTCGGGGAGCGGTTGGCGGCGACCAAGATGATCCTGTCGGAGGCCGAGGCCATCCCGACGGTGCTGGGGCTGCTCGTCATTGGCAAGAGTCCCCGGGACTGGTTGCCCGGTGCCTATACTCAATTTTTGCGCATCGCCGGGATCGATCTGGCGGACCCGGTTCAGGACGAGGCCGTCATTGACGGCACGGTAGCGGACCAGATCCGCCGCCTGGAGGAGAAGCTGAACGCCCACAATCACCAAGGCATCCGTTTTGGAGACGTGGCGAGGGAAGTGCGCGAGCCGCATTACCCCCTCGACGCCCTGCGCCAATTGACGCGCAATGCGGTGATGCACCGAACCTATGAGTCCACGAATGCGCCGGTCCGGATCTACTGGTTCGATGACCGCATTGAGATCCACAATCCTGGTGGACCCTTCGGCAGTGTTACGCCCGAGAATTTCGGGCAGCCGGGCGTCACCGATTATCGCAACCCTAATCTGGCCGAGTCGTTGCGGGCGCTGGGTTATGTCCAGCGGTTTGGCGCCGGCATTAGCATCGCCCGCCGACTCCTGGGCCAACGGTTGCGTTTTGAAGTGCAGCCGGGTTTCGTCGCCGCCATCGTGAGGGGCGGGCTATGATCCGCATCGCCTTTGTTCACAACCAGGATGGCAGCGGCAAGACCTCGCTCGTCTATCATCTGGCCTGGATGTTCGGGGAGTTGGGCTGTCGGGTCCTAATGGCTGATCTCGATCCACAGGCTAAGTTGTCCATCATGGCCCTCGACGAGGAGCGGCTCGAGAAACTTTGGACCCATGATGACCATCCCGTGACCCTCTCCGGCGCCTTGGAGCCACTCTTTGGCGGGACCGGAGATATCCGCGAGGCGCAGGTGGAGCCGATCGCCGAGCGCGTGGCGCTGCTGGTTGGCGATCTTGCGCTGGCGCGACTCGAAGACGCTTTGTCCATCGCATGGCCGCGCTGTCGGGAAGGAGCGGAACGGGCGTTACAGGTGACATCCTCCCTCTGGCGCCTGATCGAGGGGGCGGCGCGGGGCTTTGAGGCGGAGGTGGTGCTGATCGACGTCGGTCCCAACCTGGGCGCCATCAATCGTGCCGCCCTCATCGCCGCCAGCCACCTGGTCGTGCCGGTCTCGCCGGACCTGATTGCGCTGCAAGGGTTGAAATGCCTGGGGCCTACCTGGCGCCAATGGGGCGAGACCTGGCGCC
>JADZBU010000435.1 GCA_020851955.1 Chromatiaceae bacterium
CCAGATCGACCAGGGTCCAGGGTTTGGCTTCCAGGCTGAGCGCAGAGGCGGATGTGCAACAGAGGCTCAAGTTCCGGCAGGAGCATGGTGGCGGGCGCCGGCAGTGCGTCTGGCGGCAACTGGGCCGATTCAATCTGACGGGCGCGCTTGGGCAGGGCATCGGCCTGGCCGACATCGACCCGCCACGGGGAGCCGCCGAGGAGCGCGGCGCGCACGGACAGGGCGCCCTCCCGCAGGCCGTCAAGGGTCTGGTGGGAACTGGTCGCGACGAGGAAGCGCGCCATGGCCTCCGGGTCGAGTTCCTCGACCAGGTAGGCCAGGAGCAGTAGCCCTGATGGGGTTCGGGCCGTGAAGATGCAGGGGCCTTCGAAGTCGTAAAGGACTTCCAGGGGCTTGAGGTCCCCGAGATGGGCCAGATCGACGGGCGGGAGGGTCTCCAAGGCGGCCAACTCATGACGGCACCTCGCGGGCGATGGTGGAAATGGCGGAGCGCGCGGTCGGGGACAGTCCTGGCTACTTGATGTGGGTGCGTCAGGCATCATGTTGCGTATAGTCGCGGCTGCGGATAAGACGAAACAAAAGGGCTTGCTCATCATAATGACTAAACTCTGCACAGGCCATCAAGACGGCGATCACGATCAGGACGACACTCGGCGGGGTGTCCCGCCTTCAGGCGCCCATGATCCCGCTTCCCCGCTGACCCCCCAGGCCCGTGCCGCCCGCCAGGCGGAATTGGTGGCCGGCCTGCTGGCGATTCTGCCCGAGACCTTCGTGCTGCACGCGGCGGAGGACCTGCACCCTTACGAGTGCGATGGCCTCTCCGCCTACCGCCAGTTGCCCCTGGCGGTGGCCCTGCCCGGCCAGATCGAGGAGGTTCAGGCCATCCTGCGCCTCTGCCATCGGCTGGGGGTGCCGGTGGTAGCCCGGGGCGCGGGCACGGGCCTGTCCGGCGGGGCCTTGCCCCACGGGGATGGCCTGCTGCTGTCCCTGGCGCGGCTCAAGTCCATCCTCCATATCGATCCCCTGGCCCGCACCGCCCGGGTGCAGCCGGGGGTGCGCAACCTGGCCATCTCCGAGGCGGCGCGCCCCCATGGCCTTTACTATGCCCCGGACCCCTCCTCTCAGATCGCCTGCACCATCGGCGGCAATGTGGCCGAAAACGCCGGCGGCGTGCATTGCCTGAAATACGGGCTGACGGTCCATAACCTCCTGGGGCTGGAGGTCATCACCCTGGAGGGCGAGCGCCTGACCCTGGGCGCCGCTGCCCTGGATGCCCCCGGCTATGACCTGCTCGCCCTCATGACCGGTTCCGAGGGGCTGCTGGGCGTGGTGGTGGAGATCACCGTTCGCCTCCTGCCCCTGCCGGAGCGGGCCCAGGTGCTGCTCGCCGCCTATGACGACATCGGCCAGGCCGGCGCGGCGGTGGGAGCCATCATCGCCGCCGGCATCATCCCCGCTGGCCTGGAGATGATGGACAACCCCGCCATCCGCGCCGCCGAGGCCTTCGTCCACGCCGGCTATCCGGTCGAGGCGGCGGCCATCCTGCTGTGCGAACTGGACGGCGCCAACGAGGAGGTGTCGCAGCAAATCCTGCGGGTGCGCCAGATCCTCCTGGAGAGTGGCGCCGTCGAGGTACGCACTGCCCGGGACGAGGCCGAGCGGCTCCTCTTCTGGAAGGGGCGCAAGGCGGCCTTCCCCGCCGTCGGCCGCCTGTCGCCGGATTATTACTGCATGGACGGGACCATACCGCGCCGCCGCCTGTCCGAAGTGCTGGGGCGCATCGCCGCCATGTCCGCCGCCTATGGCCTGCCGGTGGCTAATGTCTTCCATGCCGGGGATGGCAATCTCCACCCCCTCATCCTCTACGATGCCAATGTGCCGGGGGAGCTGGAGCGGACCGAGGAACTGGGCGGCAAAATCCTGGAGCTGTGCGTCGAGGTGGGGGGCACCATCACCGGCGAGCATGGGGTCGGCAAGGAAAAGATCGACCAGATGTGCGTCCAGTTCCAGCCCCAGGAGCTGGCCCAGTTCCATGCCGTCAAGGCCGCCTTCGACCCGGCGGGCCTGCTGAACCCCGCCAAGGCCGTGCCCACCCTGCATCGCTGCGCTGAGTTCGGCGCCATGCACGTCCATGCCGGACAGCTCAAATTCCCCGAGCTGCCAAGGTTCTGAGCGACGAGGGATGCGCGGTGCGAGGTCGAACTTTTTCAACGGCTTGCGGCGGCGCGGGGCCCCTGACCGCCGCCGGAAGCGGGTTAAGCGGTGGCACGGAATTTCAAGTGCGGTCCCGGTGGACCTTGGTATAGGCGAGGGTGAGTAATGAGAGATAGCGCCAATGCAGGCCGTTGCCGCCAGGGTGCCAGCAACCTGGAGGGGAGCGAGCGATGAACCAGGACCTTACCCAGGAGCTGGCCGGCCAGGTCACGGCGGCCCATGACACGGGCCGGCCCCTGCGAATTCAGGGCGGTGCCAGCAAGACCTGGCTGGGGCGAGCCGTGGCGGGGGAGGCGCTGGCGGTCGCCGGCCATCGCGGCATCCTGAGCTACGAGCCGACCGAACTGGTGATCACCGCCAGGGC
>JADZBU010000436.1 GCA_020851955.1 Chromatiaceae bacterium
GGTTATCCCGCGCCTCGTCTCGCTATTTCAGGTGTCCAGCTTGCCCTGGAACAGGTGGCCAGCTTGCCGTGGAATCACTGTCCAGCTTGGCGTGGAATCGGTGTCCACCTTGGCGTGGAATACGCACCCTGAGCAAGCCCATGCCGAGTCAGACCCGTGGCGAGTGACCCCTTGTCCCTCGTTTCGCGTGGCGCCGCCTCATGCCTGTTCGAGCTGGCCCTGATGGTGCACGACGACGCCGATGCCATCCGGCGCTTCGTCTTTGAAAACATCCCCGTCTGGGCAGACCTGGACCGGGAAACCCTACACCCCCGAGATCAAGCCCATGCCTAGACCCTTCCATCCGACATCCCGCGCCGAAGCCGTCGCCGCCCCCTTGAGCGACGTGCGCCTCGCCGCCAGCGAAGATCGCGCCTATCTTGCCGGCCTGGCCCAAATTGTCGCGGACTTGCTCGCGCCACCAGCGGCCACCGACACCAAGCCCGCCACCGACCGCGCGCGCCGTGATTGGCAACAGGCCCAGCGCGCCGTGACCCGGGAGCACATCATCAATGGCTGAAAACATCGACCGCGCCCGCCTGGTGGCCATCCTGGACGCGGGCAAAGACGCGCAATCGCGGGCCCTCGCCCTCGGCCAAGAATCTCAAGAAATCCGGGAAGCGGTGCGCCTCGCCAAGCTGGCCGCCGAAGCTTCGCGCCGGACGGTCACTGCGAAGGGTGGCCAAGTGATACATGAGATTCCCGAAGCCAGCCTGGCGAAAGTCGCCGCCCTGGTGGAGCAATTCACCCGGCTGGAAGATCGCCGCCAACAAATTTGGGCGGAACTGAGCCCCAGGATCGAACTCGCCCGCGCCTGCTATAAATTTGCTCGCGAGCACAAAACCGAGGTGGGCCTTTATGACTTCTAAACTCCCCAACGCCGTCCGCCTGGAGGCCGTCCGCGCCCGGGTCAGCCAGACCCAAGCCGAGATCGAGGCCCTGCCCGCGCAACCGCTGCCCGTGGCGGATGCCATTGCCCGGCTGGATGCCTGGATAGCCGCCAAAAGCGAGTTATTCGACCACGGCACCGCCGCCCGCGCCTTTGCCACCGATCGCGCGCTGCTGGGTGGAGTTCTCGCAGCGCAAGGCGTGAAAACGGCCGAAAGTGCGGTCACTACCGACCTGGCGCCCCTACTTTGCAGCCTCTTCGGCACCGAGATCCGGGAGCGATTGAGTGCCGCGATCCAGGCCCAGACCCGCGCCGATGGCCCGAGCCTAGCCGAGCGCCCCGCCACACTGGCGGCTATGCGCGCAGAACTCGAGCGCCTGGAACGTGAAGAGGAGCGCATCATTCGCGCCGCCGAAGCCGAGGGCGAGCCCCTGGCCAGACGCCCGGATGCCCCCCCGCACGTCGTCTTGGCTCCATAGTTTTCACCGAGCACCGGGCGCCGGGGACCCTCCTCCTCACTCGGCGCCCATTGCCAGCCGGTCCGCAAGCGGGGAACTTGCGGGGCCGGCACCCCTCCTGACCTTACCCTGACCGCATGGGCCTAAGCTGCGACCCCCTCGCTGATGCCCTGGCCCTCCTCCTGGAGCAGGGCCTGGACGAAACCCTGTGCCGCCGCGCCCTCGCCGAAACCCGGCGCCGCTGGGGCGGGGGGCAGGTTTACATCCCCGCCCATGACCGCCCCGCCCGCGATGCCGTCATCGCCGCAGCCCTGGCCGATGGCCTGCCCGCCCGCGATGCCGCTGCCCGGGCTCGAGTCAGCGTCTCCACCGTCAAGCGCCGGATATCGCAATGGCATCGGTAGGCAATGGCCGCCGCGAGCGCCGCATTCGGAATGGTCAAATCTGCCTGGAACGCGCCCGCGGGGCCGTCATTCGGGACTTGGCCCGCCAGCATGGTTTATCGAAAAGCATGATCTGGAAAATCGTCGCGGACATAGAATTGTTGCCGCCGCCGCCCCGGATCTGGGCTGAGCTTGTCCACCAGGAAAGCGGGGGAATTAGCCCCCTTTTTCACCAAGCGCCCGGGCGGGGCCGGGCCTATCGCATGGTGGCGGGCCGTCGTCGCTACCCCTAAGCCACCGAGCCCCTGAGAGGCCCTAGGACGCATCAGCCCCACACTGGCTACTCATCTGCATCCCCACCGCCACCGGGCGCCCTGGGGGCGATTCCGGGGGCCATATGGCCAGGCTGGCGGGGGAGACTGTCGCCACCAAGAGAGGATTCACCATGAGGATTCGCGACAAGAACCTGAAGGCGGTGGTTGCCGTGCGGGATCGCGATTGCCTGGCGCTTCCGTGTTACCGGCCCCGCCGCGACCCGGGCATCCTGATCCCTGGTATCGGCTACCGCGAGCGAGCGGGCGGGAACGGTGGCTACGAATGCGGCTGGCGCGAGGTGCACGGCTGCCCGAATCCTGCCCCCCCAAGCCTGGACAACGGAAGACATCGCGGGCGCAAAAAAATGGGAGCCTAGAGGGAGCCTAAAACTTCACCCCCCGAATAACCATACCCCAGAAACGGAAAAAGCCCCTCGTAAGGGGCTGTTTTGTTTGATTTATTTGGTGGCTACGGCTAGATTCGAACTAGCGACATCAGCATTATGAGTGCTGCGCTCTAACCAGCTGAGCTACGTAGCCAGGAAAGGGTGGCATCTTAGTGAGCGGGGTTGCGGGCGTCAAGCTAAAAGTCGTTTTTCTGTTGTCAACAAATAGAACTGTCCGGTTTTGTAGCACATAAACTGTCCGCTCTGATTGGCGCGGTGGGCAGGCGCGAAGGGCGATAGCCCGAAGCGCCTGCCCACCGCGCGGCGCGCGTCGGACCTGCGCAACCGCCTAGATTTTGGGCGGTATCAACTGTCCCTTCGCATCAAAGTGCACCAGGCAGCGGGGACCATGAAACAGGGCGAGCCGCCCATCGGGATAGCGGTGGACGCGCACCTTGACCTTCACGTAGTGCATCCGGTGACGATCCTGGGGGATCTGCAGGGCCATCCCCTCAAAGGCGACACAGTTGTCTTTGCCCACCACACGCTCATAGGTCTCGCACAGGAAGTCATCCAGGTCGCCACCGATCCAGGGCACGAAGGCCGAACCCTCCGCCAGCGCCGGCTGCATGAACTGGGCGTTGAAGGCCGGCCGGTAGACCTCCTCCAAGTAGCCGTTGGCGCCCTGCCGATCCGTGATGCCGGCAAGGGTGAGCTCCTGCACCAGCCGCCCTTGGTGGGTACGGAACATGCGCTCCGAGCGCCCCCGCGCCTCCGGGGAGTAGGCCGCGATCATCTCGATCCCCAGTCGCGCCATCGCCTTGCCGAACTGGGTGGGGTTGCTCTTGTCGACCTTGCCCCCCGCTTCGGGGGTGTGCCAGTAATGGCTGCCCCGGTCCGTGTAGAGCGCAGCGAACAGGCCGCGCCGCTCGATCACGTCCCGTACCCCGAGCAGGCTGGAGGCCGTGCCTTCTTCTTCTACGAAACGCATGGAGTAGTGTTCGTTGGTGGCGTCATCCATCGTGACCACCAGGTCCCACTTCACGCCAGGCACCCACTCGTGAGTGCTCGCGTCCTGGTGTAACAGCATCCCCGGCCACGCCGCTCGCTCCCGGCGCTTGCGGTGCTTGCCGCGCGCGGACGCCTTCTCGACCTCGCCCGCCTCTTGCAGCCGCTCCTTGACCCAGGTGTAGCTGCGTGTGCCGCCCTCCTGGCGGTACCAGGCGTGGAAGTGTTTGACGTTCCAGCCCTGGTGCCGGCCTCGGTACCGATCCACCAGCGCCATCACTTCGTCCACCGGCGCCTTGCGCTGCGAGACCTGCTCCAACCGCTTGTCGATCAGCCCTGGCAGGCCCTCGTCCTCGTAGCGGTCCACATACCGACGGAACGTCCGCTCGCATACCCCCAGTAGCCGTGCTGCCTCTTCCTGCCGCAGCCGACCTCCCTGCCAGCCCGCATACGCCTCTTCAAATCGCATCTTCCGGATCTCCTGTAGCAGTTCTGTTCGGTTCATCTCGTACCTCCTCGGATACGAAATAAACCGGACACATCACGTGCTACAACACCGGACAGACTA
>JADZBU010000437.1 GCA_020851955.1 Chromatiaceae bacterium
CCTGGCCAAGATCCCCTCCCACCGGGCCCTCGCCCTCTTTCGCGGACGCAACCAGGGGGTGCTGGCCCTGGAGCTGATCCCCGGCGCCGGGGAGGACCCGGACGCGGTCTGGATCCAGGCGGTGGCCAACCACTTCGGCATTCGTGATCGGGGCCGGCCGGCGGATGCCTGGCTGCGGGAGACCGCGCGCAAGGCCTGGCGCGTCAAGCTGCTGCCGCGTCTCGACCTGGAACTCAAATCGCGCCTGCTGGAGGCGGCGGAAGAGGAGGCCATCCGCGTCTTCGCCCGCAATCTCTCCGCCTTGCTGCTGGCGGCCCCCGCCGGCCGGCTGCCCACCCTGGGCCTGGACCCGGGCCTGCGCACCGGGGTCAAGGTCGCGGTGGTGGACGGCACCGGGCGGGTGGCGGCCACGGATACCCTCTATCCCCATGTGCCCCGCAACCAGTGGGATCAGTCCATCGCCCGCCTCGCCGTCCTCGCCAAGACCCATGGCGTCAAGCTCATCAGCATCGGCAACGGTACCGCCTCCCGGGAGACCGACCGCCTGGCGCGGGACCTCATCAAGCGTCACCCGGAACTGGGCCTGCGCTCCCTGGTGGTCAGCGAGGCCGGGGCCTCGGTCTATTCCGCCTCGGAGTATGGGTCCCGCGAGTTGCCGGACATGGACGTCTCCCTGCGCGGGGCCGTGTCCATCGCCCGCCGGCTGCAGGACCCCCTGGCGGAACTGGTCAAGATCGAGCCCAAGGCCATCGGCGTCGGCCAGTACCAGCATGATGTCAACCAGGCCCGCCTGTCCCGGGCCCTGGAGACCGTGGTGGAGGATTGCGTCAACGCCGTCGGCGTGGACCTGAATACCGCCTCGGTGCCCCTCCTGTCCCAGGTCTCGGGCCTGAGCCGCACCCTGGCGGAGAACATCGTCCGCCACCGCGAGGAGCGCGGCGCCTTCCCCAACCGCGCCGCCCTGCGGGCGGTGCCGCGGCTGGGGGACAAGACCTTTCAGCTCTGCGCCGGCTTCCTGCGCGTCCCGGACGGGACCGAGCCCCTGGACGCCTCCGCCGTCCACCCCGAGGCCTATCCCGTGGTGCGCCGCATCCTCACCCAGGCCGGCAAGGGCATCCGCGAGCTGATCGGCGACGTGGCGACCCTGCGCCGCCTCAATCCGGCGACCCTGACGGATGACCAGTTTGGCCTGCCCACGGTCAAGGACATCCTGGCGGAACTGGAGAAGCCGGGCCGGGACCCGCGTCCCGAGTTCAAGGCGGCGGAGTTTAGGGAGGGGGTCGAGACCCTGGATGACCTGCGGGAAGGCATGGTGCTGGAGGGGACGGTGACCAACGTCACCAACTTCGGCGCCTTCGTCGATATCGGCGTCCATCAGGATGGACTGGTGCACATCTCGGCCCTGGCGGACCGCTTCGTCAAGGACCCGCACGAGGTAGTCAAGACGGGCGACCTGGTGAAGGTCAAGGTGATGGAGGTGGATAAGCCCCGTAAGCGCATCGCCCTCACCATGCGGCTGGGGGACGACCCCAGGGACAGGACCGCCAGTCAGGAGCCGAGGGGCGGGGCCGATGCCCGGTCCCGGCCTGGGGCCAGCCCCCGTGCGGAGGCCAGAGCCGAGCGGGCCGCGCCCTCTCGCCAGTCGAGACCCGCGCCGGCGTCTGACCCGATGGCGACCGCCCCCGGCGGGGCTATGGCCAGTGCCTTCTCCCAGGCTCGGGAGGGTCTGAAACGCCGCTGAGGCGAGGCGTGACGGGCGGGGAGCCGGGCAGGGGGCCTCAGGCCGCCTGTTTTGCCCCCTCCTCGGCCTCCAGGCTGCGCATCAGCGGATAGAGGTGCTCCGTCTCGCGCTGAATACGGTCCAGGACCATGTCGAACATCTGGGTGGTGTCCGCGACGAAGGCCGGATAATCCTTGATTCGCAGTTCGTTGTGACGCTCGACGGCGTACTGCTTGAGGTAGGCGGCGAAGATGCGCTTGATTTCGGACGAGCCGGCCAGGAAGCGATCGGCGCTATTGCGCATCGACTGACTCTCATGGGTCAGCAGCCGGCGGCAGAAGTCCCGGTCCACCTTCTCCATGTGATTACGGACCAGCTTTACATAGTCGAAAAAGATGCCCTGGGCGATCTTGGAGTCGCACATGAGGCGATCCTGGATGAGATAGCGGAAGACATTATTTTTCTCGGTAATCTCGTGAATTTCTTCGTGCAGTTTTGTAAAGGTGGCCATGGCGTGAATTCCTGTGGGAGCGAGCCAGGTAGCGGGTGGCACCAGGGTGACTGGCTTGGGTTGTCATGCGTTGCGGGATGCCAGCCACCGGGCGATGCGAGGGTCCGGGTGGCGGGCAAGGGTGAGAAGTTTAGCCCAGCCGGCGGGGCCATGCCATGGGTTTGGCGCCCAGGGATTTGACCCAACTCAAGGCGGCCTGGTACCCCGGGGTTTCTCATACTGGGGTTGAAGTCCAGGCAAGGGGAGGGGAGATGAGCGAGCAATCCGGAAATGCGCGGGGCGCGACCGCCCAGGTGGGCTCGGCATCCGAGGGGACCTTGGCCCATTACCTGGGCAAGATGCGGGGCCGGACTCTGGAGGGGCCGCCCCCCGTGCCCCTGAGCGAGGTCCTCTGGTCTTGGCTGGGCGCCTGCTGTGGTATCGGCCTGCTGTCCTTCATGAACCAGGCCTTTCTGCCCAGTGGCGACAATCTGCTCCTGATCGGCTCCTTCGGCGCCTCGGCCGTCCTCGTCTATGGCGCCCCCCGGGCCCCCCTGTCCCAGCCCCGCAACCTGGTCGGCGGTCACGTCCTCTCCGCCACCATCGGCGTCATCTGCTTCCAGGTCCTGAGCTCCCTGCCCTGGCTCGCCGCGCCCCTGGCCGTGGCCACCGCCATCGCCGTCATGCACCTGACACGCACCCTCCACCCGCCGGGGGGCGCCACCGCCCTCATCGCCGTCGCCGGCTCGGACCAGATCCACGCCCTGGGCTGGCTCTATGTCCTCATGCCCGTGGGGGTTGGCGCCCTGGTGCTGCTCTTGGTCGGACTCCTGGTGAACAACCTGCCCCACCAACGCCAGTACCCGGAACATTGGCGTTAAGCCGCGCCATCCCGGGGGCCAGGCGCCCCACTTTCCCACCTTTCCCCTCGTTCCGAAGCCGGCGGCCTCGCCCCTGGAGGCCATTGACCAGTGGCGGCCGGAAAAAGCTTGCTGTTATACTGTCAAGGTAGCCTGACACATGAGATAGTGAAGTGGACATGACACCACCCTTGCCGCAGGGCACGCCGAGGCCGGCCGCCAGACCCGCTCCCCACGCCGTCATCATCGGCAGTGGCTTCGGTGGCCTGGCGGCGGCGATCCGGCTGGGCGCCCGCGGCTACCAGGTCACGGTCCTGGAGCGGCTCGACGCCCCGGGCGGCCGGGCCTACGTCTTTCACCAGGACGGTTTCACCTTTGATGCCGGGCCGACCATCGTCACCGCCCCCTTCGTATTGGAAGAGCTGTGGGCCCTGTGCGGCAAGCGCTTCGCCGACGATGTCGAGCTGAGGCCCATGTCGCCCTTCTACCGCATCCGCTTTGACGATGGCGATGTCTTCGACTACAGCGGCGATCCGGCCCAGGTCCGCGCCGAGATCAGCCGCTTTGCTCCCGGTGACGTGGCGGGTTACGACCGCTACATGCGGGAGAGCGAGGCCATCTACCGGGTCGGCTTCGAGCAACTGGGGCACCTGCCCTTCAATAGCCTCTGGGACATGGCGCGGATCGCCCCGGACATGGCCCGGCTGGGCAGTTACCGCACGGTTTACGGCCTGGTGTCCAAATACATCCAGGACCCACGCCTGCGCATGGTCCTGTCCTTCCACCCCCTGCTGATTGGCGGCAACCCCTTTACGGTCACCTCCATCTACGCCCTCATCTCCTTTTTGGAGCGGCGCTGGGGGGTCCACTCCGCCATGGGCGGCACCGGCAGCCTGGTGCGCGGCCTGGTCGGGCTGATCGAAGGGCAGGGGGGACGGATGCGCTATGGGGCCGAGGTGAGCGAGATCACCCTCGATGGCCGCCGGGCGACCGGGGTGCGGCTCGCCTCGGGTGAGTGCATCCCGGCGGATATCGTCGTCTCCAACGCCGATGCCGCCTGGACCTACCGTCACTTGGTGCCGGCGGGGGCGCGCCGGCGCTGGACCGACCGCCGTATCGAGCGGTCCCGCTACTCGGCGGGCCTCTTTGTCTGGTATTTCGGCACCCGCAAGCGCTACCCGGAGGTGGCCCATCACTCCATCCTGCTCGGCCCCCGCTATCGGGGCCTGCTGGAGGACATCTTCAAACACAAGCGCCTCGCCAAGGATTTCAGTCTCTATCTGCACCGGCCCACGGCCACCGATCCCTCCCTGGCGCCGGAGGGTTGCGATACCTTCTATGCCCTCTCCCCAGTGCCTAACCTGGGGGGCGACACGGATTGGGCCCAGGCGGCGGAGCCCTATCGCGCCGCCATCGCCCGCTATTTGAGCGAGACCGTGCTGCCGGACCTGGAGGCGCAGGTGGTGACCTCCCGCGTCGCCACCCCCCAGGACTTTCAGGATCGTCTCCTGTCCTTCCGGGGGGCCGGCTTCAGTTTGGAGCCGGTCCTGTGGCAGAGCGCCTGGTTCCGCCCCCATAATCGCAGTGAAGATATCGATCGTCTCTACCTCGTCGGCGCCGGCACCCATCCGGGGGCCGGCTTGCCGGGGGTCATCTCCTCCGCCCGCGTACTCGACATGGTGGTTCCCGATGCATCAGACCTGGCTTGATCCCGCTCTCGCGACCCCCGAGGACCTGGCCGCCTGCCGCGCCCTCCTGTGCGGCGGCTCGCGCTCCTTCTACGCCGCCTCCTTCCTGCTGCCGCGCCGCCTGCATGAACCCGCGACGGCCCTCTATGCCTTCTGCCGGGTGGCGGACGATGAGATCGACCTCGATGGTCGCCATCGGGATGCCCTCGGTCGGCTGTCGGGGCGCCTGGATCGCATCTACGCGCGGCGGCCCGACCCCCACCCGGCGGATCGCGCCCTCGCGGCCCTGGTGGCCCACTTCGAGATGCCGCGCACCTTGCTGGATGCCTTGCTGGAGGGCTTCGCCTGGGATGCGGAGGGGCGGCGTTACGCCGACCTGAGCGCCATCTATGCCTACTCCGCCCGAGTCGCCGGCAGCGTGGGCGCCATGATGGCGGTCCTGATGGGCGTGCGCTCCGCGGAGGCGGTGGGGCGCGCCTGTGATCTCGGCGTCGCCATGCAGCTCACCAATATCGCCCGTGACGTGGGCGAGGACGCCCGCAACGGCCGCCTCTACCTGCCCGAGGAGTGGCTGCGGGAGGAAGGTCTGGAACCCGAGGCCTGGCTCGCGAATCCGGTCTTCAGTCCCGCCATCGGCCGCGTGGTCCGCCGCCTCCTGCGGGCGGCGGATGTCCTCTATGCCCAGGGGGATGTCGGCATCGCGGGTCTGCCCTTTAGCTGTCGCCCGGGCATCAACGCCGCCCGTTTCATCTATGCCGAGATCGGGCGCGAACTGGAGCGGCTGGGGTGCGACTCGGTGCGGCAGCGGGCGGTGGTCCCGGGTGGTCGCAAGGCGGCGCTCCTGCCCCGCATCCTGCGCTGCTCCGTGCTGCCCCGGGGCTGCGCCTCCATCCTTTCCGTGCCCGAGACCGATTTCCTCGTCGAGGCCACGGCCTGGGCGGGGGCCGTGGGGCCCTTGCCGGGCATGCCGCGGACTCACACCCTGTCGGGGCTGTCCCTGGCCCAGATCGAGGCCCGGGCGGTCTGGGTTCTGGAACTGTTCGAAAAACTCGAGCGGCGGGACCGGTTACGCCTGGCCGAGTTGACCGGTGGCAAGGAGGTCGCGGCGGCCCTTTAAGGCTGGGTCACGGGTCCCTATTTCTCGTCAACACCACTCACTCATCGGAGCTATCAAGGCTATGAAATCCTACGCATTCCTGGGCGGGGCCGTGATCGGCCTCATTGTCGGCACCGTCATCGGCTTCTTCCTCCTCCCCTCCTTCCTCGCCTAGGGTCCGCCCGCCCAGGTCTAGGACCGGGCGCGCGGCATCCGAAACGGCAGCAGCATCTGGACCCAGGGCTGGCGAAAGCGGTCCAGGGACAGGCTTTCATGAATGGCCGTGACCTGGTCCCCTTGCAGGCGCGAGGCCACCACCGAACGGGCGTAGAAGGGGGTGTCCTCCAGCGTCTCGACGATGGTGGCGGTGGCATCGGGGTCCGCCCGGGTGGCCCGGGGGATGCGCCAGATCCGGGTCCGCGGTAAGGGCACCCGGCCCGGCGCATCGAAGTCCCGCACCTCCCCCGCTTTATCAAAATGCAGCGCCAGGTTCGCCCCGGCGCCCCCCGCCTTCCCCTCCAACCCGTTATTCCGACGGGGATCGACGTGATAAAGGACGGAGGTCCCGCCCCGGTGCGGGGCGCGCGACCAGTCCCAGCCATGGAAGGCCGCCTCCAGCGGCTCGTCTCCGGCGTTGGCATCAAAGTAGGCGGGTCCCGACCAGCGCAGGGCCGGGCTGCTCATCGCTACCTCCACGCGGGCGCTGGGGGCGATGGGGGTCCAGCGGTGGCGCCCCGCGGCGTCCAGTTGGGCCTGATAATTCACCAGTGCCTCGGGGAAGAGCCGGATGCGTCCCCGCAGGCGGCTGGGAAGGGGTATGGTGACTTCATTGATGTCGATGGTCAGGGCATCCTGGTCCCACCGCAGGGTGCTGGGACCGATGGCGAGGGAGGTGGCGTCCCGCGCCAGGGCCGAACGGGGCCGCTCGGTGAGGCTCCAGCGCTTGCCGCCGCGGCCATAGAGGGCGACGTTGAGGCCGCAATGGTTGAGGGGATCGGCGGCTCCCCGCCGCCGCGCCCAGGCGTAGTAGGGCGAGAAGACGCTGCCAATCATGGCGATGAGGGTCAGTCCCTGCTGGCCGTCGTCGCTCAGGGCATCGAGGTACCACCAGGCGTAGGCCCCGGGGCCTAGCGCCGGGTCGAAGCGAGGTCCGCGAGCACGCAGTTGGCCGCCAGTCGCCCGGACAGGGCCGCCATGGGTACCCCCGCCCCCGGGTGGACGCTGCCCCCCGCCAGGTAGAGCCCCGGCAGCTTGGTGCGCGTGCCAGGGCGGTTGAAGGAGGCCTTCCAGCCATGCGAGGCCTGGCCGTACAAGGCCCCACCGGTCGCCGGAAAGAGCCGGTGAAAGTCCGTGGGGGAGGTGATACGGCAGGTCTCGGGGTTCAGCCCTATCCGCAGGCCGCACCGTTCCAGAAGGCTGAAGGCATGCTGCTGGCATTGCTCGATCTCCGAGGGACTAAAGGCATGGGTGTCGCCGATGGCCGGGGCATTGACCAGGCAGAGGAGGCGCTCCGGACCCGGGGGTGGCGGGCCGTCGTGGCCCTCGCGATCCTGGGCGCAGATATAGACGGTGGGCTCTGTCGGCAGCCGGCCGTCGCGGAAGATGGCGTCGAATTCCCCGGGATAGTCCCGGGAGAAGAAGACGGAGTGGCGCAGGAGCGGAAAGCCCTGGGTCTCCGCCACCAGGTTCCAGGTCAGCGCCGAGAGGGACCGCTGGGTCCCCGGGGCGGGGGGCGCGAGGCCCCGGACCGCCTCGCCGAGCAGGCCCTGGTGGAGGGCGGCCACGTCCAGGTTCGACACCAGGGCCTTCGCCGCCACCTGCTCCCCCGTCGCGAGCCGGACGCCGCTCACCCCCTGGCGGTTGGCCAGGATCTCGGCGACCTCGGTTTGATAGCGGAAGGTCACCCCCTTCGCCTCGGCCAGCCGGGCGAGGGCCGCCGCGGTCTGGTGCATGCCGCCCGCCACCGTCCAGACCCCTGCCTGCTCGACGTGGGCGATGAGCATGAGGGTGGCGGGGGCCAGGAAGGGCGAGGAGCCGCTATAGGTGGCGTAGCGCCCGAAGAGTTGACGCAGTCTGGGGTCCTGGAAGTGGCCGCCGAGGGCCCCCCAGAGGGTCTCGAAGGGCCGGATATTCCAGAGCCGCCGGGCGCCGAAGGGTCCGATGCGGCCGGCCAGGCTCAGGGGCGTCGGCCGCGAGCCGCGGATGAAGGGTTGCTCCAGGGTCTCGTAAATGTTGCGGGCCGCCTGATGGAAGCCGAGATAGCGGCGCGCCTCGGCGGCGCCGGCGAAGTCCCCGATGGCCTCCGCGGAGCGCTGGGCGTCGGCGAACAGATCCAGACGCCCCCCCGTGTCCCAGGCATGGCGGGCAATGATCTCCAGGGGGCTTAGTTGCAGGTGGTCCTCGATGCGGGTGCCCGCGTCCGCGAAGAGGTCGTCGAAGACCCAACGCATGGTGAAGACGGTGGGTCCGGCGTCGATGCGTCGGCCGCCGACCTCCAGCTCCCGCATCTTGCCCCCCGGCCGCGCGGCGCGCTCGATGACCGTCACCGCCACGCCGCGGCTCGCCAGCAGTAGGGCGGCGGCCAGACCGGCCATCCCGGCGCCAATAACCAGCACGGAATCATTTGACATGGGCCGTCGCCTCCAACGATTTATAAATTGACGGCTGGAAAGTGTAAGTCTATCTTAACACGCTTGAATGTCATGGGTGGTTTACACCCGACGGGCCATCCGCAAAATTAATGACCATGAGCGTTACCACCCGAATCGATCAGGCCCTGCGGGCGGCGGTTGCCCAGGCGACCCAGCGCGGCTGTCCCCCGCGGTTGGCGGAAGCCCTGGATTACAGCCTCTTCCCGGGTGGGGCGCGGGTCCGGCCCCGCCTCTGTCTGGCCGTGGCGGGCGCTAGCGGGGACGATGCCCCGGAGTTGGCCGACGCGGCCGCCGCCGCCATCGAATTGCTCCATTGCGCCTCCCTGGTCCACGACGATCTGCCCTGCTTCGACGATTCGCCCCTGCGGCGCGGCAAGCCCTCGGTCCATCACGCCTTTGGCGAGCGCCTCGCGGTGCTGGTGGGGGACGCCATGATCGTGCTCGCCTTTCAGACCCTGGCGCGCGGGGCGGTGGCCAGGCCCCAGCGGCTGGCACCCCTGTTGCTGACCATCGGTGACGCCGTCGGCATGCCTTGCGGTATCGCCGCCGGTCAGGCCTGGGAAAGCGAGCCGCGGGTGGTCCTCTCCGACTATCACAACGCCAAGACGGGCTCCCTCTTTGTCGCGGCCTGCGTCGCGGGCGCCCAGGCGGCCGGGGCGGACCCCGCGCCCTGGCGGGGGGTGGGCGAGCGTCTGGGCGAGGCCTATCAGGTGGCCGACGACCTGCGGGATGCCCTCTGTGACGTGGACGAACTCGGCAAGCCGGTCCAGCGCGATGCCCTGCTGGGGCGCCCCAGCGCCGTGGAGGAGTTGGGGGTGGCGGGCGCCGTGCAGCGGCTCCGGGACCTGGTGGCCGCTGCCGTGGTCTGCGTCCCCCAGTGCCCGGGCGGGGGGGCGCTCAAGGATCTCATCGCGGGGGAGGCCACGCGCATTTTGCCCAAGGAACTAGCCGGCAGCGCGGCCCGGGATGTCCAGGGTTCGTGAGGAGGGTGAGGTGAAGGCATCGGCAACGACCCCTGGGTGGCTCGCCCATTCGCGCGAGCGCTGGCTCGACTTGCGTAATCGCCTGCTCGCCAGCCCCGCCTTTCAGCGCTGGGCGGTGGATTTTCCCCTGACGCGGCCCATCGCCCAGCGGCGGGCCCGGGCCCTGTTCGATGTCACCGCCGGTTTCGTCTATTCCCAGATCCTCTTCGCCTGCGTGCGGCTGGA
>JADZBU010000438.1 GCA_020851955.1 Chromatiaceae bacterium
GCGCGCCCGCACAGCTTGCCAATCGGTTCCTCGTTCATCGACACGTGCCCCATCGGTGGTGATGGGGCGACATTTCACCAGCTCAGGCGCGCTGTGTCCAGACGCCGGGGCGTCGGGGCTTGCGAAGATATGGGTAATCGCATGGGGGGTACCCGGTGGCAGGCGCCAATCTTCAAATCGCAATTGCTATGATAACATGTTGTTTGTTCTAACTAAAGCGGATTCCGTTCAGGCACTATTTACGCGAGGGCGGGGTCGTCTGTCAACCCGGAGGCGTGTTTGCGCATGGAGTCTCCGGTCAATTGATCTTGTAGGCGCAGTGGACGAGGCGATCGAGGATGGCGTCGGCGAGGGTCGGATCGCCGAGGTAGTCATGCCAAAGGGCGACCGGGAGTTGGCTGGTGACCAGGGTGGCGCGCCGCTTGAAGCGGTCGTCGAGGATTTCGAGCAGATCGCGTCGCTGCTCGTCATTCAAAGGGGCCAGTCCCCAGTCGTCCAGGACCAGCAGATCGGTGCGCGCCAGCTCGGCGAGCAGCTTGGTGTAACGCCCCTCAGCGCGGGCCATCGCCAGATCCTGCAGCAGCCGGGGCAGGCGCAGGTAGCGCACGGTGAAGCCGTCGCGACAGGCTTTGTTGGCCAGGGCGCAGGCGATCCAAGTCTTCCCCACGCCGGTCGGCCCGGTGAGGATGACGTTGAGGTGCTCGCCGATCCACCCACCGGTGGCCAGGCGGCTCATCAGGGCTTTGTCCAGGCCGCGCTGAGTGCGGTAGTCGAGGTCTTCGATGGCCGCCGGCTCACGCAATTTGGCCTGTTTCAGACGGGTCTTCAGGCGTCGATTCTCACGCGTGGTCAGTTCGCGATCGAGCAGCAGGCCGAGGCGTTCCTCGAAGCTCAGGGTCTGGATCTGCGGCATGTCCAGTTGTTCCTGCAGGGCCTTGAGCATGCCGTCGAGGCGCAGTTGTGCGAGGGTCTCGAGGGTGGGGTGAAGCAACATGGCGATGGTCTCCGGAGTCGGTGAGGACCCCGTCGTTCGACGGGGTCATGGTGAGGGTTAGTGGTAGTAGTCGGCGCCGCGCAGATTGGCGTGATCCAGCGGCAGACTCAGCTGATCGGGAGTCGGCAAGGGCCGCTGATCAAGTCCGTTCTCCAGGATCGTGGCGAGGCTTCTGTAACTGACGGTGCCCAGCGTGAGCGCGCGTGCACAGGCCGCCTCCAAGCGGGCCTCGCTGTAGGCCGTGCTCAGGCGTAGCACCCCGAAACAGGCATTGAAGGCCTGTTGCGGATGGCGCCGCGCGCCGAGCAACTGCGTGGTGACGGCGGCGGTGGCCGGGCCGATGGTGTGCGCCCAGCGCTGCAGGCGTTCCGGGGTCCACTCCAGGGCGCGTTGATGGCGCTCGGGCATGTGGTCGGTCACCGTGGTGTAGCCGCCCCGGCGGGCGCTGCGGACATGGCTGGCGACCCGCTGGCCGTGATGCAGGACCTCCACCGTGGTGGTGGTCAGCCGCACATCGACCTGGCGTTTGACCAGGGTGTGCGGGACCGAGTAGAAGTGCCCGTCGACCTCGATGTGAATGTTCGGCGCCACCCGTGCCTTGCGCCACTCGGCGTACTCGTAGGGGGTTGCCGGCAGCGCGCGCAGGGCCGGGCGATCGATCGCCTCGAATTGGCTCAGGCGCGAGCCTTCGAGCTTTTTGAAGGGACGGGCATTGAGGGCCTGCAGGTGCGTGGCAATGACCCTATTGAGCTCGGGGAGCGAGAAGAACTCCTGGTGGCGCAGGCGTGCCAGGATCCAGCGTTCGACCAAGAGCACACCGCCTTCGGCCTTGGCCTTATCCCGCGGTTTGCGCACCCGTGCCGGGATCACCGCCAGCCCGTAATGGGTGGCGAAATCCTGATAAGTCGGATTCAGATCCGGCTCGTAGCGGTGGGCCTTGCTGACGGCGCTTTTCAGATTGTCGGGGACGATGATGTCCGGGCAACCGCCGAGAAAGTTCAGCGCGCGCACCTGTGCGCCGATCCAGTCGGGGAGCGTCTGCGTCCAGGTCGCCTCGGCATAGGTGTAGTTGGACGCCCCGAGCACCGCCACGAAGATCTGCGCGGTGCGGATCTCCCCGCTGCCGGGATCGATCACCGCCGCCGTCTGCCCGGCGTCGTCGACGAAGAGCTTCTCCCCGGCCCGGTGGGTCTGGCGCATGACCACATCCACCCGACCCTTCCAGAGGCTGTAGCGGGCGCAGAATTGGCTGTAGGAATAGCCCTCGGGATGGCGCTCGCGATACTCCTGCCAGAGCAGGAACAGCGTCATGCCTTTGCGCCGCAACTCCCGGTGAACGACATCAAAGTCGGGCTCGACCAGCCCGCGCTCGGCGGGGCGCCCGCCCGGCTTGAACAGCCGCCGCTCCAACTCTCCTGCACTCAGACCCTCCGGCAACGGCCACGACAGTCCGGCCGCCTCGGCGCGATCCAAGTACTCCGACACCGTTGATCGCCCGATTCCGAGCGCACGGGCGATCTCCCGTACCGATCGCCCGGCACCCCACTTCAACCGCAGCACATCTTCGACTTTTCGCATAGATAACCTCTCTCTTGGCATCTGAGCACCTCCTGAAAAAAGGAGGCACCTTACGCAGGGTTATCCCGTGTGGCGAGGCCCCGGCCGGGGTGGCCGGATCAACCGGAATCGGTGGCCGCTTTGCGCCAGAACCGGTGGCCGGATTCAGCCAGAATCGGTGGCCGGTTTGCCTCAGAACGCGTGGCCGGTTTGAACCAGAATGGGTGGCCGCTTTCAATCAGAATGGGTGGCCGGATTGGGCCGGAATACGCAACCTGGCCAGCGGCGAGGTGGTGCTGCTCCGGGAGGGCCGCGAACTGCCCTACACCACCTACCGCAAGGGGGAGCCCCAGGGCGAAACCGTTCTCCCCCTAACTGATCCAGTAGCAGAGGGACTTACCCTCGATCCTGGACAGGCTCGTTCGGCGGCATTACACTGTACCCCTTCTTGGCGTGGCGAGATCGGCCTTGAACTTGCTAGACATCACCCTACGGCCGGTCGCGGTCGACGAGGAACCGCGCTTCACGGCGCTGCTCGACGCGCATCACTACCTGGGTGCGGTGGCGAAGATCGGCCACACGCTCTGGTATGTCGCCACCTGGCAGGGGCAGTGGCTGGCGTTGCTGGTGATCAGCGCTGCGGCCTGGAAATGCGCGGCCCGTGATCGTTGGATCGGCTGGGAGCGTCGTTACCAGTACGACCGCCTGCATCTGATTGCCAACAATAGC
>JADZBU010000439.1 GCA_020851955.1 Chromatiaceae bacterium
CCGGTGCAACCAGGGCTGCGTCCGCCCCTGCCGGGTCCGGGCCCTCCTCCCCCGGCGCTGGCCGATGCCCCAGCACCAGCCGCACATAGAGGGTGGCGATGGTAAAGGTCTTGCCCGTGCCGGCGCTGGCCTCGATGAGGCGGCTGCCCTGGAGGGGAAAGCGCAGTGGGTCGAGTGGCGCGGGGGTAGCCGGGGCCGCCGCGGGCGGGGGGGGCGGGGTGGTCGTGCCGTTCATGCCGTGGCTCCCGGGGGCGGGGTCAGGTCGGTCGCCCGGATCGCCCGGAGGGCCGGGCTCCTACCGGGGCGGGGTCGGTCGCCCGGCCCTTCGGACGAGGAAGCTGTCGTTTGGGGCTGGTCCTGGGTGGGCTGGTCCTTGGGGGGGTGGAGCGCGACATACAGCGGGCGCAACAGGGTCTCGGCCCAGTCGGCAAACTCGCCGCGTGCGGCGAGGGCGGCGAAATCCGGATAGACCCGCGCCAGACAGGCGTCGGTCTCGACCTCGCCCATCTGCCGATGGCCACCCTCGTAGGTTTTCCGGGTGGCGTCGGCCTTATGCCCTTTCAGCCACTCGAAGGCGGTCTTGACGGCCAGGGGCAGGGGGCGGCACATGCCGGTGTGCCAGGCCGCCATCAGGGTCGTCAAGTGCTCCCGGGCCTGCTCCGGGTCGCGGGGCGCCAGGGTGACATCGCCGACCTTGCTGAGGATGACCGTGGTCAGGGGCTCCCCACCCAGGTGCCCGGCCAGGTGGTCCACCCAGTGGCGGATGAGTTTATGCCCCTGGTAGTGCCCGTCTTTCACCAGATCGCTGCTCTCCAGTACCACCCGGCCCCGCTGGCCGGCCTCATCGACCCGGATGGCGCCGAGCCAGTCCGCGAGTTCCAACGGCTGGCCGGCGACGGTGGTCGCGAACTGGATGGGCTCTTCTTCCTCGAGCAGCCGCGGCCAGCGCGCGAGCGCCTGCCGGTAGCGCTCGAAGAGGTCGTCCATGGGGGCCACCAACTCCTGGGCGAGGGCCTCGCCAAAGGCGCCGGGGGCCAGTTCGCCCCGCCGCTGGATGCGCGCCAGCCGCTCCGTCCGCGCCGGCTCGATCGCCTCACCCCGCGCCACCGCCAGCGCCTGGGCGCGGAGCAACTCGTCGTTGAGTTGCCAGCGTCGCAGGTGGTCGAGGGCGAAGGGCTCCTGGTCGTCGCCGGCCGGGTCTTCCAGCGCGAAGTCCACCTTGAGCCGTTGCCGGAAAAAGGCCTTGACCGGGGCCTTCAGAAAGTCGGCCAGGTCGCGGCGGGTAAGGGGCTCCTCCCGGACCAAGGGGGGCAAGGGCGGTTCCAGCGCCCCCACTGGTTCCGCCGCGCGCGGCGAAGCCCCGCTGTCCGGGTCGGGCCGCCACTCCCGGGCATAGGTGAACCAGGGGGAACCCGCCGGGTCCGCCGAAAAATAGCGGGGGCTGAAGGGCTGGAGCGGGTGAACCAGGGTCAGGGCGTCCACCAGGGCCGTCGCCGCCTGGGGGTCGGCATCCCGGCCCTCGGCCCCCTCGTGACCGGCCAGCCGCCAGCCAGCGTTCAGGTGATCGCGCAACTGGCCCACCAGCACCGAGGGCGGGCGTGGGCTGTTGTCGGTGATGCCGCGCCCGACCCAGGAGAGGTGCAGCCGTTCCCGGGCCGACAGCAGGGCCTCCAGAAAGAGATAGCGGTCATCCTCGCGGCGCGACCGGTCGCCCGGCCGGTAGTCCCGGCCCATGAGGTCGAAGTCCAGGGGCTGGCGCTGGCGGGGGTAGTCGCCGTCGTTCATGCCCAGCAGGCAGACATGGCGAAAGGGGATGGCGCGCATGGGCATGAGGGTGGCGAAGGTGACGGCCCCGGCGAAGAAGCGTTGGGAGAGGCCGCCCTCGTCGAGCCGCAACAGCCAGTGCTCCCCGACGATGGATAGGGGCAGCCGCTCGGTCAGGCCCGCCTCGTCGCAGACCTCCCGCCATTGCCGCAGGGCGGTGTCGAGCTGGAGCAGGGTATAGGCGTCCTTGCTGTCCTCCGGGGCCAGGAAGTCCGCCATCAGGGTGCGCAGACGGCCGCACCAGTCGGCAACGGTGGCCGGTTCCCGCAGTTGTCGCCAGGTGGCGTCCAGCTTGGCGAGGAGGCGGGTTAGGGGACCGAGCAGGGCGGCGTCGAGCCCGCCGATTTCGTCAAAGGGCTCGATGCCCCGCCAGGGCTGGGCACCCTGGCCCACGGCATAACCCAGCAGCATGCGGCGCAGGCCGAAGCGCCAGGTGTGCTGGGTAGCCTCCTCCGGCCGGTCCGGCAGGTCCAGACTGGCGCGCTGCTCGGCGTGCAGGCCCCAGCGGATGTTGGCGCCCCGCAGCCAGCCATGGAGGCGCGGCAACTCATCCTCGCTCACCCCGAAACGGCGGCGCAGGGCCGGGACCTCGAGGAGATCGAGCAGGTCGCTCACCGCCAGGCGGGATTGGGGCAGGGCGAGCAGGGTCTCTAGGGCCTGTACCAGGGGGTCCGTGGCCCGCCGGCCCTGGTCGGCGACGCTGAAGGGGATATAGCGGGGGTCCTGGCGGTCTATCAGCCCGAACACCGCCTGGATATGGGGGGCATAGGTATCGATGTCCGGGACCATGACGATGATGTCGCGCGGGGTCAAGGTCGGGTCGGCGTTGAAGGCGGCCAGCAACTGGTCGTGGAGGATCTCGACCTCGCGCTGGGGGCCGTGGGCCAGGTGGAAGCGGATGGAGCCGTCCCGATTGGGGTCCACCGCCGGCCAGCGGTCGCGGGTCTCGGCCAGGGGGCGCAGGTCGCGGATATCGTCCTGGAGTTGCGCCAGCAGGGTCGGGACCTGGTCGGGATCTTTGCTGGAGTCGAAGAGATCGATGCGCTGGCCGATGGCCTGGAAGTGGCCCCGGTAGGCGGCCCGCGCCGCCGCGTCGTCATGCTCGTCGAGCAGGCTGATGAAGTCGCGCCCCTGCTTGCCCCAGGCCGCCAGCAGGGGATGGGCCTGCTGGTGCAGGTCCGCGGCCGAAAGGTCGGCCACCTGGCCATCGCGGCGGCGCTGGCGGGCGCGCTCCGCCCGCAGCAGGTCCTTATCCGCGACGATATCGGCCCAATAGTGCTCGCAGGGGTTGTGGACGCACATCAGCACCTGGGTCCAGCGCGCCAGGGCCGCCAGTACCTCCAGGGCCTGGCGGGGCAGGCTGGAGATACCGAAGACCAGCAGCCGGCGCGGCAGGCCCGGCGGGCGCTCGTCCCCGGGCCAGTCCCGGGCGCGGCGCAGGAAGGCCTCATGGACGCTGGCCCGGCCGGCCTGGCTGCCGGGTCTCCCGTCGCTCGCACCCGCGCTGCTGGCCGGATCTCCGACTGCGTTAGCGTTCCTGGGGTCGCCAGGGCTCGTCTCGACATCCGCCAGCAGGTTGCGCCAGAGACAGGCCTGCCAGCGCTGCTCCTCCGGCAAGGGGGAGCGATTGCCGCGCGCCTCGATCAGGACGTCCTCCCCCCGGGCCCAGGCCGCCAGCCAGTCGGCGCGATAAACCTGATATTGGTCGAAGAGATCCGCCAGCCGCTCGGCGAGCTGAAAACGCTTGCGCAGGTCGGCATCCTGGCTCAGGAAGCGCGCCAGGGGCCCATACTCGGGGCGGGTCATGGCCTCCGGCAAGAGGCGCATGAGGCGCCAGACCAGGCGCGACTTGTCGTAGGGCGAGGTTTCCGGCACCGCCTCGGGACCCAGCACCGCCCGATAGACCCGCCACAGAAAGCGGGACGGCAGGGAGATCTCCAGGGCCGCCGCGATGCCGAGACCGCCGGCCCCCGTTGCGCCATCGCCCCCGCTGGCATCCGCCGCCAGCGCCAGCTTGAGCCACTGGGCGATGCCGTTGCTCTGGGCCAGGATGATCTCGGGTTCCAGGGGCGCCAGGGGATAGCGCCGCATCCAGGTCACCAGCAGGTCCCGCAAGGTCTCCGGCTGGTTGCC
>JADZBU010000440.1 GCA_020851955.1 Chromatiaceae bacterium
AGGCGGCGGCCCAAGGGTGCTGTCGGCGCCAATCCAGACAACTTTCGCGGTGGGGCTAGGGTGGTTTTATGAGCGAGGCTTTCGAGCATATCGTGGTGGGCGGTGGTATCAGTGGCCTGGGTCTGGCGCATGGGGCCGCGCGTCGGGGCATCCAGACCCTGGTCCTGGAGGCCGCCGAGCGGGTCGGTGGTTGTATCAACAGCCAGAGCTTCCCGGCTTGCGGCGGTTACTGGGTAGAGGCGGGAACCCACACCTGCTACAACAGTTATGGCCATCTGCTGGATATTCTGGGGGACCTGGGGTTGATGGAACGTCTCACCCCCAAGGCCAAGGTGAGTTTTGCCCTCTGGCGGCATGGCCAACGCCAGACCATCTTCTCGGCCCTGCACCTGGGGGAGCTGCTCCTGTCACTGCCACGCCTCTTTACCGCCAAGAAGACGGGCCTGAGCGTGCGCGACTACTATGCGCCGGGGCTGGGGGCCGCGAATTATCGCGACCTCTTTGGGCCGGCCTTCAGTGCCGTCATCTGTCAGGAGGCGGACGATTTTCCAGCGGAGCTGCTGTTTCGCCGCAAGCCCAGGCGCAAGGAGGTCCTGCGCAGCTTCACCCTGCCCCAGGGTCTCTCCGAGATTCCCCTGGCCCTGGCCCGGCAGCCGGGGGTGACCTTGCGAACCGGGCAAAGCCTGCGGGAAATCCGCCGCGATGGGGAGGGCTTCCGGCTCTTGATGGCCGATGGCCAGGAACTGAGTTGCGCAACCCTGAGCCTGGCGACGCCCCCGGACGTGGCGGCGCGCCTGCTGGGCGCGCCCGCCGGGCCGCTGCCGGACCAGGCGGTAGTGGGGGCCATGGCTGGGATCGGGATGCGGGAGATCGAGTCCCTGGTCTTGGCTGTCTCCACTCAGGCCCTGGGGCATCTGCCCCCCAGCGCCGGGCTCATCGCCGTGGACGAGGCCTTCAACGCCATGGTATCCCGGGATTATCTGGCGGATGGCGCTTACCGGGGCTTCAGTTTCCATTTCCGGCCCGGCGTCCTGACGCCAGAGGACCAGGAGCAGAGGTCATGCGCCGCGCTGGGGATAGCCCCGGCGGCCATCGCCGGCCTGGCGCGTGTTCACAACCGACTGCCGGCCTTGCGGGTAGGACATGGGGAGCGGGTGGCGTGCATCGACGCCGCCCTGGCCGGCACCCGGCTGGGCATTACGGGTAACTGGTTCCAGGGGGTCTCGGTCGAGGACTGTCTGACCCGGAGCCACCAGGAGTGCGAACGCCTGTTCGCGTGACATTCAATTGATAGCGAGGAGTCAAAAGTATGGCTAGGTTGATCCTGTGCGCTGGCCTGATCGCCAGCCTCGTGGCCGGTCAGGCCCTGGGGGGCGAGGAGATCGGTAGCGTCAGCACCCGCTTCAAGATGCTGGGACCTAATGACAAGGTCGTGATCGAGGTCTTCGATGACGAGGATGTGCCCGGGGTGGCCTGTTACCTGAGTCGGGCCAAGACGGGGGGCATTTCGGGGGCCGTGGGCGTGGCCGAGGATACCTCGGACGCCTCCATCGCCTGCCGTCAGATCGGGCCCATCAAGCTCAGCGAGGACATCCGTTCGGGCAAGGCGGACGGGGAAGAGGTCTTCAAGAAGCGCACCTCTCTCATCTTCAAGACCATGCAGGTGGTGCGCTTCTTCGATGCCAAGCGCCAGGTACTGGTCTATCTGACCTTTAGCGATCGCGTCATCGAGGGTTCGCCCAAAAACAGCATCTCGGTCGTGCCGATCCAGCCCTGGCCCGGGGCCGTCACCGGCGGGAAATGAGACCCGGGTTCCGCGGGCTGCGGGACCCTTGGGACCAGCCCCAGGTTAGACCAGCACCAGATTGTCGCGGTGGATCAATTCGGCCTCGTTGAGATAGCCGAGGATGGCCTCGAACCGGGCGCTTGGCTGGCCCTTGATGCGCTCCGCCTCCTGGGCGTCGTAGTTGACCAGGCCACGGGCGACCTCGCGGCCATCCGGATCCAGGCAGGCCACTACCTCCCCGCGCGCGAAGCCCCCGCTGACGGCGGTGACCCCCACCGCCAGCAAGCTGGTGCCCTGGGTGCGCAAGGCGCGCACGGCGCCCTGGTCGAGGGTCAGGCGGCCGCGCGCCACCAGATGGCCGGCGAGCCATTGCTTGCGCGCCGCCTCCGGCTCATGCACGGGTGACAGCAGGGTGCCGACGGCCTCCCCGGCGCGCAGTCGGGTCAGGACCCCCGGGCCCCGGCCGGGGGCGATGATGGTGGGGGTGCCGGAGCGCGCGGCCAGTCGCGCCGCCCGCACCTTGGTGACCATGCCGCCGAGGCCCAGGCCGCTGGCGCTGCCGCCGGCGACGGCATCTAGAAAGGGGTCGTCGACCCGGGTGTGGGGGATGAGGCTGGCCTCGGCGGAAAAGCGCGGGTCCCGGTCGAAGAGGCCGTCCTGATCCGTGAGCAGGACCAGCAGGTCCGCCTCGATGAGATTCGCCACCAGGGCCGCCAGGGTGTCGTTATCGCCAAAGCGCAACTCATCCGTGGCCACGG
>JADZBU010000441.1 GCA_020851955.1 Chromatiaceae bacterium
AGGACGAGCAGGAACTCGATCGGCACCGACGGAGGGGCGGCCAGAAGCTGGGTATCGATCTTGGCCTGCCAGGGGTGATCGGGCGCTAGGGCGGCGGAGGCGGGGGAAGGTGCCCCGACGGACACCAGAATAAGCAGGGCGGCCGCTGCGCCGAGGGTGGCGATTTTGCTGAACATGGCATCCGAACCCAGGTTAGAGGATCTCGACTTCAGCTTACCGATTCCAACCAGGATTCTCCAGGCAATAAAAGCCCGGCTAGCCCCAACGGCGGAATCGCCCAAACGCCGCCCGGCGCTTATTCCGGGCTACGAAACGGCAGATGCCCCTTCATCTCCTTGATGTAGTGGGCCACCCCATCCCGCTCCTGCCGCAGGTGAAGGGCGATCATCCGATGGAAGGCGGGATCGGCGAGCCAGTGCGCGGACCAGGTGGGCGTGGGCTCGAAGCCGCGCCACACCTTGTGCTCCCCCTGGGCCCCGGGCTCGAAGCGCTTGAGGCCATGGCGGATGCAGTAGTCGATCCCCTGGTAGTAGCAGGCCTCGAAGTGGAGGCCGTCGAGCTCCCGGTCGCACCCCCAGTGGCGGCCATAGAGGGTGTCGGTGCTACGCAGGCAGATGGCGCCGGCGATCTCGAGCCCTGCTTGGTACGCCGTAACTACTCGCCCCCTGCCCCTGCCCGCGACTGGGCTTGAGGGCTTGACAGCATAGCGGGCGGAGTCTATGGTGTTGATCCAAGATTTTGGCGCGGATCGACACCGATGGGCAGCTATTTTGGATCGAAGGCGACTTCTGGTTTGTGCCAGGCGATCATCGCCCTGATGCCGCCGCACGACACCTATATCGAGACCCACCTGGGGGGCGGGGCGATCATGCAGCGCAAGCCGCCGGCGCTGCGCAACATTGGCATCGACCGCGATGCCCGTGCCCTGAAGCGGTTGCACTGCGACTATCCGGTCGAAAAAGTCCACGGCTGTGCCCACCGGTTCCTGGCCGAGTATCCGTTCACGGGCCGTGAACTGCTCTACTGCGACCCGCCCTACCTGTTGCACACCCGCACCTCGGGGCGGCGCTACCGCTACGACTATGAGGAGCAGGACCACGTCGATCTGTTGGCGTTGCTCAAGGCGGTGCCCTGCCCGGTCATCCTCAGCGGCTACCCCTCGGCCCGGTATGACGAACAACTGGCCGACTGGCGCACGCTGGAGGTCCAGGTGATGAACCAGGCGGGGGTGCGTACCGAGAAGCTGTGGTTCAACTTCACCCCTGATCGGCGGCACTGGGCGCGCTATGCGGGCAAGAACTTCACCGACCGCCAGCGTATCAAGCGCAAGGCCGAGAGCTGGGCCAGTCGCTACCAGGCCATGCCTCGGGCCGAGCGGCTTGCGGTGCTGGCCGGGCTGATGGCCGTCGAGGCCGAGGGCGCCTAGGCGAGGGGCCCGACCATGGCCAGCGTCAACAAGGCCTCCTTGCGCGAGGAATTCGCCACCCTGAAGGGCCAGTTCGAGCGTCTGTGCGCCGCGGGTCAGGTGACGGGGGAGATCCACGCCCTGGTCCAAGCCCTGTTGATGTTGTTCGAGTTGCTCATGGCGGTGTTCATGGAAAAGCACACCCCGAAGAGCAGCCGCAACTCCAGCCTGCCGCCCTCGCAGACGGGCAAGGAAGAGGACACCGCCACCCGACCCGGCAGCCAGGCCAAGGGCCCGGGCCACGCGCACCGCCGCAGCGGCAACACCCGCACGGTCGAGACCGTTACGATCTTGCCCGTCGATGCCTGCGCCCACTGTGGCGCCGATCTCAGCGACCTGCCCCCCAAGGGCTACGAGCGGCGTACCCGCATCGACATCATCTTCGAGACGGATCTCAGCCACCTCGACGCCGAGGTCAAGGACTGTCCCCACTGCCGCACACAGACCAAGGCGACGTTCCCTGCCGAGTTCTCCGGTCCGGTGCAATACGGCCCCGGCATCCGCGCCTATGTGCTGAACCTGCTGGTGGCGCAGATGGTCTCGCTCAAGCGAGTGCAGCAATCCATCCACACCCTGATCGGTCGGCTCCTGTCCGAAGCCACCCTGCTCAACTACCTCATGCAGCTCCATCTGGCCTTGGAGGCCTGGGAGCAGACAGCCATCGCGCAGTTGCTCTCGCAGCCCGCCCTGCATGTGGACGAGACCTCCCTGCGGGTCGATCGCAAGAACTACTGGATTCACGTCTACTCGGCCGGGGACACCACCCTCAAACGCCTCCATCCCAAGCGCGGGCGCGAAGCCATTGAGGCCATCGGCATCATCCCCCGCTATAAAGGCACGGCCATCCATGACTGCTGGGCCTCCTATCTCGCCTATGATCACCTCGACCACGGCCTGTGCGGCTCGCATCTGCTGCGTGAGCTGACCTTCGTGGTCGACACCAACGCCTATCGCTGGGCAGCGAACATGAAAAATCTGCTCAAGCAGACCTGTGTGCGCGTGGCCAAAAGCTCCAGCAAGTGCCTGTCCGATCCCGACTACAAGAACCTGCGCAAGCGCTACCGCAACATCCTGACCCGGGGTGAGAAGGAACTTCCGCCCATCCCCGCCCGCCAAAACGGCAAGCGTGGCCGGGTTGCCAAGTCCGACGCCCACAACCTCTGGGAGCGATTCAAGCGCTACGAGCACTCGATCCTGCTGTTCGCCAAGCTGCCCCATGTGCCCTTCACCAACAACCGCGCCGAACGCGACCTGCGCATGAGCAAGGTCAAGCAAAAGGTGTCCGGCTGCTTCCGCACCCGTCAGTACGCCGAGGCCTACTGCCGCATCTCCAGCTACCTTCAGACCATGGCGTACCGCGGCTACAACCCCTTGGTCGCCATCCAGATGGCCCTCTCCGGTGAGCTGTATTCTCAAGGGGGCGAGTAGTTACC
>JADZBU010000442.1 GCA_020851955.1 Chromatiaceae bacterium
GCCGACATCACCGGACGACCCAAGCACATCCATAGCATCTGGCGCAAGATGCAGCGCAAGGGCGTGGACATGGAGCAGATCTTCGACCTGCGCGCGGTGCGGATTCTGGTGGACAGCATCGCGGATTGCTATGCCGCCCTGGGCCTGGTCCATGGCCTCTGGCGGCATATTCCCAAGGAATTCGACGACTACATCGCCACTCCCAAGGGCAACATGTACCAATCCCTGCACACGGCGGTGGTGGGGCCCGGGGACAAGTCCCTGGAGGTGCAGATCCGCACCTGGGACATGCATCGTCACGCCGAGCTGGGCGTGGCCGCCCATTGGGCCTACAAGGAAAGCAAGGGCGCTGATGCCGCCTTCCAGAACCGCCTGGTCTGGATGCGCCAATGGATGGAACTGCTCAACGAAGGCGAGGACGACGGGGATTTTCTCGAACGTTTCAAGTCCGAGTTCGAGCCCGCCCATGTCTATGTGCTCACGCCCCAATCCAAGGTCATCGATCTGCCCCGCGGCGCCACGCCCCTGGATTTTGCCTTTGCCATCCATTCCGAGATCGGCAATCGCTGTCGGGGCGCCAAGGTCGATGGTCGTATCGTCCCGCTCAACCAGACCCTGCGTAGCGGCCAGACGGTCGAGATCATCACTCAAAAGAACGCTACCCCGAGCCGCGACTGGCTCAGCATTCACCAGGGCTATCTCAAGACGGCTCGGGCCCGCAACCGGGTACGGCTCTGGTTCAAGCAGCAGGATTACGACCGCTATGTCACGGAGGGTCGCGCCCTGCTCGAAAAGGAATTGGCGCGCCTGGGCGTCGAGGCCCGGCTGCAGCTCGACCCCATCGCCCACAAGTGCAACTTCCATAAGGGCGATGACTTGCTCGCCGCCATTGGGCGGGGCGATGTGCCGGCGGGGCAGGTCGCCCGTCAGTTGGGGGATTTGGCGGGACCGGCCGAGAAAGACCGGGTGGAACTGGAACCCGAGGACCTGGTCACCCAGCGGCGCGACCGGCGGCGCAAGGTGCCGCATCGCCCCGGCCGGGGACGCCAGGAGGTGGTGGCCGAGGGTATCGATGACCTCATGACCCATATGGGTCATTGCTGCAAGCCAGTGCCGGGGGATGCCATCGTCGGCTATATCACCCGCGGGCGGGGCCTCACCATCCATCGCCGGGATTGCGACAACCTGCGGCAGCTCATCGCCGCCGAGCCGGCCCGGCTGATGGAGGTGGCCTGGGCCGAGGCCAGTCCCGAGGCTGCCTATCCCGTGGATCTCATTATCGTCGCCGCCGACCGCAAGGGCCTGTTGCGCGATATCTCCGCCGTTTTCTCCGAGGCCGATCTCACCCTGCTGGGTGTCAATTCCAGCACGGACCGCACCAGCGACCGGGCCACCATGCGCTTTACCGCCGAGGTCAGGGACATGGACCAACTCGAGACCCTTCAGTCCCGGCTGCGCCAGATCCCGGATGTCATCTCGGTGAAACGGCCTCGTTGAGACCTAGGCCGCGACCGCCCGTCAGATGACAGCAGCACAAAGTGATTTTCATCATCGGGGGCGTGGCGAGATAAGGAGCCTGGGGAGACCCATCCAGATCCTTAGTCGTTATCCTCCTCCCGGTTCCGATTGATCTGCTGGCGCACGGCGAAGAAGGTCGCGAGGCGCTCCTGAATCTGGCCGTTGATACTGTCGGTGGGATAGAGGCCGTCCTGATCGGGCAGGCCGGCGGCCTGGCCGGTCAAGAGCTCCAGGGCCTGGTCCACATGGGCGACGGCGTGGACGTTAAAGTCACCGCGCGCCACGGCCGCGCGTACCGCCTTGTTCAGCATCAGGTGCTTGCGGTTGGCTTGGGGGATGATGACGCCCTCCTCGCCCGTGAGGCCGCGGGCCTGGCAGATGTCAAAGAAGCCCTCGATCTTTTCGTTGACGCCGCCGATGGCCTGGACTTCGCCGTGCTGGTTGACGGAGCCGGTGATGGCCAGGGCCTGCTTGAGGGGGATATCCCCGATGGCGGAAAGCAGGGCGCAGAGTTCCGCCACCGAGGCGCTGTCTCCCTCGACCAGGCCGTAGGTCTGCTCGAAGACCAGGCTGGCGGATAGGCAGAGGGGCTGGAAGCGGGCGTAGCGCCGGCCCAGGTAGCCCGCGAGGATGAGGACGCCCTTGGAATGGATGGGGCCCGCCTGTTCGATCTCGCGCTGGATGTCGACGACTTCGCCCTGACCGAGGCGGGCGGTAGCGCTGATGCGGGTAGGGGTGCCGAAGGCGTGATCGCCCAGGGCGATGACGGACAGGCCGTTGATCTGACCGAGCTGGGACCCCTTGGTGTCGATGAGGAGGGTGCCGCGCAGTATCTCCTCATGCAGGCGCTCGCGCAGCTGCCCCAGGCGCCGGCGGCGGGCGGCGATGGCGCCCTCCACCTGCTCCTCGCCGATGCGCTCCAGGCGCTCGCGGCGGGCCAGATGATCGGACTCCCGCAGCAGGTCGAGGAGGCCGCCGACATGCATGGAGAGACGCTCCCGGTCGGCGACCCGCCGCGCCGCCTGCTCGATGACGCGGGCGACGCCACCCGGGGTCAGGGGCAGCAAGCGCTCCTGGCGTTGGAGGGTGGCGACCAGGCGGGCGTAGATGGGGTCCTGCCCGGGCAGGCGGGGCATCTCCTCGGCAAAGTCGGCGGCGACCTTGAAGAGTTGGGCGAAGTCGGGGTCGTAGGCGTCCAGCAGGTAGTAGAGCAGGCGCTCGCCCACCAGGATCACCTTGACCTCGATTGGGATGGGCTCGGGTTCCAGGGAGGTGGTGCCGGCCAGGCTCAACACCCGCTTCAGGGACTCGATCCGGATCTCTCCGGCGCGCAGCACCCGCTTGAGGGCGTCCCAGGCGAAGGGGTTGGCGAGCAGGCGCAGGGCGTCGAGGATGAGGTAGCCGCCGTTGGCGCGGTGCAGGGCCCCGGCCTTGATCAGGGTGAAGTCGGTGGAGAGGGTTCCCTGATGGGCGATGTGCTCGATGCGGCCGATGAGGTTGAGGTAGCTGGGGTTATCCTCGTGGACGACGGGAGCGCCGCGGAGTTCGGCGTTGTCCACCAGCAGGTTGACCCGGTAGCGGGTGAAGGGGGGATCGTCCGGCCGGGGCGCCCGCCCCTCCTCGCCGTCGCCTTGGCGGAAGAGGTCGCCGTGCTCGATCATGTCCTTACGGGCGGCGGCCAGATAGTCATGGACCGCGGGCAGGTCGGCGTAATCCGCCGCTAATTGGCCCATCAGGGCGGTGACCGTGCCTTCCATGGTCTCCTGGTTGAGGATCTTGAAGCGCCCGCGCATCTCTTTCTGCCAGAGGGGGACCTGGCTCAAGGTTTGTTGCAGGGCCTCGCGCAATTCCTCGATGACCTCGCCGATGTGTTCCCGCTCCTCCTCGGGCAGGGCATTGAAATCCTCGGGGGCCAGGATATGGCCCTCGCGCATCGGCGCCAGGGTGTAGCCGGTGGGGGTGTGGAGGAGGGCGATGCCTCGCTCCTTGGCCTGGTGACCGATGGCGGTGGCGGCATCCTCCTCGCGGGATTTGAATTCCCTTTGGATCTCCTCGGCGCGGCGCAGGTATTCCTCGCCCTGGAAGGCGGCGGGTACGGCGTTGAGCAGGTCCTCCACCAGTTGACACAGGTCGGCGCGCAGGTGGCGACCACGCCCGGGGGGCAGGCGCAGGGCGTAGGGGCGTTGGGGGTTGTTGAAGTCCGCTACATAACACCAGTCGTCCGGAGCCGGGGACTCGCGGCGGTGCTGCTCCAGGACGCCTTTGATGAGGGTGTGCTTGCCGAGGCCGCCCGATCCCATCAGATAGAGGTTGTAGCCCCGGTGGGGGACGTTCACCCCCAGATCGATGGCCTCGAGCGCCCGTTCCTGGCCCAGGCCGGGGGGCAGGGGTGCGAGTTCACTTGTATCGGTAAAGTCCAGGCTGGCGAGGTCGCAGTGCTGGTAAAGATCCGCGACCGTCAGGGTGATGCTGGGTTCCACGGCATGTCATCCTGTGAGGCCGCCCCTTATGGGCCTGGAAGGCGGCCCATGGCGGGGCGGCCCCGGGTGTCTAGAGATACTCGGGCAGGTATTTGCGGATGCTGGCCAGGTCGTGGGCTGCCAGGTTCTTGTCGAGTTCCGCCGCGATGCATTGCTTGAGAGCGGCGGATTGGTGCCGGCGCAAGAGGCCAAGAAAGGCCGGCGCCGCCAGGATATAGAGCTTGTGGCAGGTACCGGCGGCGCGGGCGGCGTCCAGTTCCTCGCAGATGGCGAGGGCGAAGCGGTCCGCGCCCTCCTGCTTGTGGGAGGCATCGGCGCCCACGCCGTGGGCGGTGCCGCTGCTGGGGTTGCGATCGCGGCCGGTCTTGTCGGAGACCAGATCACCCTCGTGCAGCCGGGCCTCGGGGTTGGCGAGGTCCTGGGTCTCGGTGAGGGGGCCGGCGGGTTTTTCGGCGGTGAAGAAGCGGGCGCGGCTGTTGTCGGCGACTACTACCCAGATGGCCATAATGGTTCTCCTGCTCCTGGTGAGGCGCGGCCCGGTTGGCCGGGCGGCGTCATGGTTGGGGACGAGGGGCTGGCGGGCTGGCCGGGAACCTCTCTCTGACTTGAGTTTAACAGGCTGGTGGCGGGCTGGTGAAAAGGATGAGACGCCGGGGAGTCATGCAGCGGTGGTTCGGTTCCCACGGCTGGCTGTCGGCAAACATGGGCGCTTGGATAGGGCCTGGGAGAGTTTTTTTTATAGGGGCGGGATAGAATGCCCTGGTACCGTCTGTTGGCCCTGGCGCCTTGATGGGCGGTCGCGGTCGATCGTTACCTCAACTCATTAAGCGAGACATCATCATGATCCAGTGCTCCGCGCGCCCCGCCTTTGGCGCCCTCATTACGACCCTTTCGGTCACGCTCTTGACGTCCGGACTTCTCTATCAGGCCAGCGCCAGCGCGCGGGATTTTGGCGGCGGTGGCTTCCGTGGCATGGGCGGGGGTGGCTTGGATCGTGGCGGCTATCACTTTGGTGGTGATGACCTGGGGGGATATCGCGGCACGCATCCCATGTTTGGCGATGACGCGCGTCCTCAGTGGGGTGGCGATAAAATCGATCAGCACAATGTCACCATCAATGACCAGCACAATATCAATGCCGATCATAATTTCTACAATCGGCCCTATAACGGCTGGCACCCCAACTGGTCCAATGGTGGCTATTGGGCGCATCGTCCCTGGAATGCGGGTTGGTATCGGTGGGCACCGACCAGTTGGGGCTGGTGGGGGGGCAGCGCTGCGGCCTGGGGGCTGGCGGGCCTGGCGACGGGGGTTGCCATCACCGAGTTGGTGAATAATGCCGCGGCCCAGCGGTCCACCATTATTGTCGTGCCGCAGAGCGATTATCAGCTCAACTATGGTTCTGTGGAGGCGGTGGGGACCCAGGGCGCTAGCTTCTCTTACGCGGTCTCCGGGGGCGCGAACCTGCAGGGGGCGGTGAATTGCCGTCAGGGCCTGCTCAATGGCCAGGTGCCCCAGACCGCCGCCAATGCCCAATTGGTCAACGCCGTCTGCCAGGTGGCCTTTGGTTCCGCGGGTTAGCCTCTTAGGATTCGATCAGGCCGAGCGCCTTGAGGGATTCAAGGCGCCGGCTTTTCATTCAGGTTCGGCCCGGCCCCGGCTTTGAGATCTGTTCCGGTTGCGGCCTCTGGCCGCTCCTCACTTAACCAGGCCAGCAGCAGTTCGTAGCCGAGTACCAGCACCACGGCGCCCACGAAGAGGCCGATGATGCCCTGGCCGATGAAGCCACCGATGGCCCCGATGAAGATAACGGGCATGGGCACCGAGATGCCCTGACCCAGCAGTATGGGCTTGAGAATGTTGTCGATGGTGCCGACGAAGAGGGTCCAGATCAGAAAGAGCACCGCCGTGGTGGTGCTGGCGGTGTAGAAAAGATAAATGGCGGCGGGCACCATGACCGGGAAAACACCCAGTTGGATGGTGCTCAGCACCAGGCCGATGAGGGCCCACAGGCCGGCGGCCGGCACCCCGGCGGCCAGCATGCCCAGCCCCGCCAGCGTCGCTTGAATCATGGCCACGCCCAGGATGCCACGGAACACACTCCGTACCACGGCTCGGGACAATTGGGCGAACCGGAAGCCATGACTGCCCGCCAGACGCAGGGCGATGCTGTGGACCAGGTTGCCGGCCTCCTCGCTTTTGGCCAGAAAGACCGCGGCGATGAAGATGGCGAAGATGAAATGCAGGATGCTCATGCCCGCGTCCTTGGCGAAGCCGAGGGCCCATTCGCCCAGCATCCGCAGTTGGGGTTCGATCATGCGCAGGGCGTCCTCCAGGTTTGATGACGCCGTTTTCCAAAAGTCTTCGATATCGGGCCCCACCAAGGGGATGTAGGTCAGATCCGGGGCGGGCGGTATGATCAATTTCCCGGCCTCGAAGCCACGGGCCAGGCTCTCGGCGCCCTGGACCAGGGTGCCGCTCAGCATGACAATCGGCACGATGAGCACCAGGAGCGCGATCAGGATGAAGAGGACCGAGGCGGTGATCCGGCGGTTGCCCGCGAGGCTGAGTAGGGCCTGGTAGCCGGGGTGGACGGCGATGGCAATGATGATGCCCCAGGCGAGTGGCGCCAGGAAGGGCCGCATGATGGCGAAGCATAAGGAGATCCACAAGGCCAGCAGGCTGATGCGAATGGCGATCTCCACCGCCCGATCCACGGCATCATGACCGCTGGTCAGGGATTTGCCTGCGGGAGGGGGAGGAGTCTCCGCCATGGGTGTCTCTCCTATAGACCGGATAGCCAGGGGGGTCGCGGGGCGGGGTTGGGAGGGCTAGCCCCGTGATGATGGGGCTAGCCGGAGCCTGGTGGGCCGGGGCCTGGATTAAGGCTCCATCTTGACGGTCACGCCGCTGGAACTCAGGTTGAACTGCAGCCCCTGGGAGGTGGACTGGAGGCGCATGATGACGCCATTCTGGTTTTTGAGGACGGTACCACCGACCCCGCCGGCCAGGGTGATGGAGCCCTCCAACTGCACATAGGTGCCGGGGAAATCAGCCAGCTTTTTCAGGTCATAGACCTCGCCCACCGCCGAGATCTTGGAGGCCCCAAAATTGGCGCCGGCGCTGATGCCGTTGATCTTGAAATCATGCTTCTTGCCCTGGAACTTGAGTTCGCCCTTGCCGAAGCTGCCGCCGACGATAAATGCAATCTGGGTCTCGTCGATGCTTACCGTACCAGATGGCTTTTTGGGGGTTTCGGCCAGGGTCGCACCACTCACCAATAGGGCCAGTCCCGCCAGGGCGGAGGTAAAGAATTCACGGCGGTTGATCATGTAACAACTCCAAATAGCGTGGGAAAAAGGCTAGGGCTAAATCGCCTAGCGGGAGGCGGGTCCCGGACCCGCGGCGGATGATTCATCATCCCGAAGATTAACACAATCGAACCGGCGCGAGCCGGCTGGCAAACTTCGCCACGGGGGGGAATGGCTTGAGTGCTTATGAACCGCCCGCCATCCGCCGATGCCGGGGCTTTGAAAGCAAGCTCCGCAAGGAAAACTGTCCCGAGCCTGCCTTGACCTGCTTTAATGCGGGTATCCCATGCGCTGGGAGCCCTTACCCTTGACGCCGCTTGTCTTGGCGTCGCAACTCAACCGAGAGGAAAAATCCATGTCCGGACTCGAGCAAATCGAAATCGCAAAATATAACAAGGAACTGGTGGCCGATGTCCGTCATCTGGTCGGTAAGTACTGCCGCATCATGTCTTGGGAGGTGCCGGAACTGGATGAGAAGGAGGCCAGTCGGCTCATCTTCAGTGCCCTGAGGTCTGCCTTGGACGAGGCCGAAAAGGATTAGCCGGCGGAGGGGTCTGGCGGGATGGCGCGGGCTGGGACGATGCGCTATTCCCGACCCGTTCCCTGGTGCGTGGCCGTCCAGCGGGAGTCGGCAACCGCATCGCTGGCGCGGGGCTGGACCCAGCTTTCCCCTCTTGCGGTCGTCTCCTTTTTCCAGAAGGGAGCCTGGGTTTTGAGCTGGTCGATCAGGAATTCGCAGGCGCGGAAGGCCGGCCCCCGATGGCTGGCGGCAACGGCGACGAGGACGATGGGGTCCTGGGGTTCCAAAATTCCGACGCGGTGCAGAATGCGGATGGCCTCGAGGGGCCAGCGGCTGGCAGCCTCCTCGGCGATCTTCGCGAGGGCCTTTTCGGTCATGCCGGGGTAGTGTTCCAGGGTCAGGCGGCTGACGGGATTGCCCTCGTTGAAGTCACGCATCAAGCCGATGAAGCTGACCAGTGCCCCGATCCGGGCCTGACCTAGCCAGAGGGTGCCTTGCTCCGCAAGGGGGGCGAAGGGTTCGGCCTGGACCCGGACATCAAGGAGCATGCTGGGGCCCGGTCAGGCGGACTGTTCCGACGGCACCAAGGGGTCCAGGGTCTCGGGAGGTCCTACCTCCACGACCTGGCTGGTTGGCACGAAGCTGAAGCCACAGACCTGGGGCGTGAGGTTTTCCTCCGCCGTGCGAGGGTATTTGCGGCAGCTCGGCGGGCGAAAGTTGTAAATGGCGCACATGCTCAAGCCCTCCGCGTCATAGCGCAGAAAGGGGCAGGGATAGGGGAGCTTGCAACACTCTCCGCAGCGGTTGCAGTCGCCGACACGGTTAGGGGCAACCGGCAACAGCGAAGTCGCAAGCCGCTTGATTTTCTTCTTCATGGACATAAAGGTAAGCTGGGAACTGGGCTTTGGGTCCGATTGAACCTAGGCCTGGCTTGCCAACGGGGGCAGGACAAGGCCAATCAAAATCACCTTAGACGCTTTATGCTACCGTAAGACGAAGCGGCGGAATAGAGCCTCTCCAAGTTTTGCATAAGTCTCTGGCGGGGGTGGGGTGGGGAAACCGGGTGTCCGGGGGTCCTCATGGCGGGGATGCGTAGCGCGGTGAGTCTGGAGCGCATAGTCCTGGACCCCCGCATCGGCCAGTCGGCGCATCAAAGTCTCCATCCCACGGGCTAGCCGCCAGTCGGGAGGCAGGGTCGTCCTGACTTCCAGGGAGACGCCCGTCGCGACCAGCAGGCGCAGGCTCCGCCAGGCGCGTTCGCCGGCACCCGCCGCCCCGGTGACGGCCGGATAGTCCTCGGGCAAGGCCTTGATATCCAGACCAACCCAATCCAAAAGCGGCCCTAGTACCCACAGGCGCTCGGGGTAGATGCCCGCCGTGTGGAGGCCAATCTTAAAGCCCATCCCTTTCACCTGCCCTAGGGCGGCGGGCAAGGCGTGTTGCAGGGTGGGTTCGCCGCCGCTGAAGACCACGGCGTCCAGGAGCCCCTGGCGACGTTCCAGAAAGGCCTCGATCTGTCCCCAAGGGATGGTGGAGGCGCTATCGGACGGCAGCAGGTGCTGGTTGTGACAGTAGGCGCAACGCCAGGGGCAGCCCTGGCAGAAGATGACGGCCGCCAGCTCCCCCGGGTAGTCGAGACTGGTCAGGGATGTCAGACCGCCGATGCGCAACGCCTCCTTGTCCATATCTTTATCCCGCGGCGCTTCTTAATCGCACCCCACCCCTTCACCGCGCGCCGGGACCGGGGATCGCCCTGGCTCGACAAAATAGCGGCGCTCCTGGTGCTCGGAGCGTTTACCGGCGTTGAAGGCGGCCACGGGGCGATGGTAGCCCATGACGCGGGTCCAGACCTCGCAGCGGGTACGCTCTTCGTCTCTGAGTGGGATGCTGGGGTTATTCGACATGGTGGTTCTCTCCTGAAAAATAGTGATGGGGATTCAGCCAAGGCAAGGGTTTGCCTGGGTTTGGCGTTGCTTGTGGGCCACGATTTCCTGGTCGCAGCGGGGGCAGAATTCATGCTCACCGGGGAGGTAGCCATGGCTCGGGCAGATGGAAAAGATGGGCGTGATGGTGATGTAGGGCAGGCGGAAATGAGTCAGGGCGCGGCGGATCAGCCGTTTGCAGGCCTCGGGGCTGGAGATATGCTCGCTCATGTAGAGGTGGAGCACGGTACCGCCCGTGTATTTGGCTTGGAGTTCCTCCTGCATCTCCAGGGCCAGGAAGGGATCGTCGGTATAACCGACGGGAATCTGAGAGGAGTTGGTGTAGTAGGGGGCCTCCGCCGTGCCAGCCTGGCGTATGTCCGGGAACCGCTTGCGGTCCTCGCGGGCGAAGCGATAGGTGGCGCCCTCCGCGGGGGTGGCCTCCAGGTTGTACATATGGCCCGTCGCCTCCTGAAACGCCACCAGTCGCGCCCGCGTCCAGTCGAGAAAGCGCAGGGCCAGGGCCTTGCCCGCGTCCGAGGTGATGTCCTCGCGGTCCTGGGTGAAGTTCCGAATCATCTCGTTCAGGCCATTCACCCCGATGGTGGAGAAATGGTTGCGCAGGGTGCCGAGGAAGCGCTTGGTATAAGGAAAGAGGCCGTCATCCAGGTGGCGCTGGATGACCTTGCGTTTGATTTCCAGGCTGTCGCGGGCCAGATCGAGCAGGCGGTCCAGGCTGGCCTGGAGGCCAGCCTCGTCACCGGCATGGATATGGCCCAGACGCGCGCAATTGAGCGTCACCACGCCCAGGGACCCCGTCTGCTCGGCGGAGCCGAAGAGGCCATTGCCGCGCTTCAGCAATTCCCGCAGGTCGAGTTGCAAGCGGCAGCACATGGATCTGACCATGTTGGGTCTCAGTTCGGAATTGATGAAATTCTGAAAGTAGGGCAGGCCGTACTTGGCTGTCATGGCGAAGAGGCGCTCGGCGTTGTCACTGTCCCAGGGAAAGTCCTCGGTCATGTTGTAGGTGGGAATGGGGAAGGTAAAGATGCGACCCTTGGCATCGCCCGCCGTCATAACCTCGATATAGGCGCGGTTGATGAGGTCCATCTCGTACTGAAGATCGCCATAGGCGAAGGGCTGTTCCTCGCCGGCGATGATGGGTATCTGTTCACGTAAATCCTCGGGGCAGACCCAGTCAAAGGTGAGATTGGTGAAAGGCGTCTGACAGCCCCAGCGCGAGGGCACGTTGAGGTTGTAGATGAGTTCCTGGATGTACTGACGGACCTGCGTATATTCCAGTAGATCCTTGCGTACATAGGGCGCCATGTAGGTATCGAAGCTGGAGAAGGCCTGGGCGCCGGCCCATTCATTCTGCAGGGTGCCGAGGAAATTAACGATCTGTCCAATGGCGGATGACATGTGCCGTGGCGGGCCGGATTCGACCTTGCCCGGGACGCCATTAAAGCCCTCGTGTAATAGGGTGCGCAGGGACCAGCCGGCGCAATAGCCGGCCAACATGTCCAGGTCGTGGATATGGACATCGCCCGCGCGATGGGCCTCGCCGATCTCGGGGGGGTAAACGTGCGATAGCCAATAGTTGGCGATCATTTTGCCCGAGGTGTTGAGGATAAGGCCGCCCAAGGACCAGCCTTGGTTGGCATTGGCGGAGATGCGCCAGTCGGACCTGTCCAGGTATTCGTCGATGCTGGCGGCGGCGTCCACCAGGGTGCGGCGGTCCGAGCGCAGCTTGCGGTGCTGTTCACGGTAACGGATATAGGCGCGGGCCGTTTCGAAGTGGTCGTCCGCGATCAGGGTCTGCTCCACCAGGTCCTGGATGGCCTCGATATCCGGCAGGCGGCCATCGTGGCAGCGGTGGCTGAGCACCTTGACGACCTGGGAGGTCAGCCGCTCGGCCTCCTGCACTCCGAATTCGCCACTGGCCCGCCCCGCTCGTTCGATGGCCGAGCGAATCTTGCCGGCCTCGAAGGCGACCTCATGACCATCGCGTTTGAGGACGCGGGTGGGCAGGGTGGCGAGCCTTGGCTGGACGTTGGGCATGGGCGGTAACCTCGGGTGGCACTAGATGTTGTGGTTATGATTATATGTAACCCAATATGTAGTGTTCTTGATCTTGGTCAAGAAAGGCGCCGTGATGGGCTTGACGGGTGCCGCCGCCTTTGGAGCACCTCCAGGATTGCCGACCTGGGAGGGCTTTCCGTCTTGGGTGTGTTATCCCCGCTGGCTGGGTCCAGCAGGTTCAGCCTCGCGTCAGGGTTGGCTAGCCCCGCCAACGCCCTTGGTGACCAGGGTAGAGCGGGATCTCTAAGGCACCGCGGCTTGCAATCATTTGGGGAGGGCGAATGAGTTTGCGGGTATCACGACAATGCGCTTGACTTGAGTTTAAATAGCCAGCTTGTATGCCTCGGGAAATCACCGCGTGTTATTAATGAGGGCGTTGTTTCCGCGAACGGTTGACATTAACGTTTTTTGGTTTAAATTAGCCATCCTATTACCGTATCAAGTTCACCGATACGGTATGCAATGTTGCTTCCCCACTCATTAGGAGCTTTTTTGTGGAATTAGAAAACCTAAGCTATGAAGAGATCCAGCGTCTTGTCGCCGATCTCGAACAGGAACGACTCAGTGCCATCGCGGCCCTCGAGCAGCGTAAAGAGCAGGCCAAGTATGAATTGGCGCAAACCATCAAGGATATGATTGCCGAACAGGGTTATGCCCTGAACGATATCGTTCCCTTGCTGGGCGCCAGAAAGCGTCGTGGTCAGGCTCGTTCGGTTGCCGCGCCGCGTCGCTCTACCACGGAAAATCGCCAGCGTACCCTCTATATCGATCCCGATAATGCCGAAAATGTCTATTCCCGCGGGGCTACTCCCGGCTGGATGAAGCAGAAGATGCAGGATCAGGGTTACGATCCCGCCAGCAAGGGTGATCGCGATGCCTTCAAGGCCAATTATCTCAAGGTCGTGGACGCCTGATTGGGGAATGACTGACCAGGGGAATCGGCGTCTTGACTCTCGCCGATTTTCCGCCATCCCTGGCCTCGCGGAGACAACCAAGGCGCCCCTTTGGGCGCCTTGGTTGTCTCCGGGGTATCCCGAGGTTCACCTCTTTGACGGTTTCATCCGCACGAAAGGGGGGTTTGTGTCTTGCCGGGATGCCCCCATACTCATTGACTCCCGGTAACCTGACTATCCCTGTCTCATTGACGGCCTCGACGACCCATGCCCAGCGACCGTCGCGATCTGCACCCTGTCGCCAGTGATGGCGAAGTAGCGGCCTTTCTGCGCAAGCTGGAGGCCACTCCGCCGCGCCCTGGCGGGCGGCGCGGGCGGCTGATATTCGCCATGGACGCCACCGCCAGCCGGGAACCGACCTGGGACCAGGCCTGCGCCATCCAAGCCTCCATGTTCAGCGAGACAGCCAACCTGGGGGGACTATCCGTGCAACTCTGCCACTTTGGTGGCTTCCTTGACTTCGAGGCCTCGCCCTGGTGTGACCAGGCCCGGGAATTGCTGGGACGCATGACCCGCGTCTCCTGCTCGGCGGGTCTGACGCAGATCGGCCGCGTCCTGGAACATGCCCTGGAGGAGCGTAGGCACGGCAAGGTGGATGCCCTGGTTTTGGTGGGCGATGCCATGGAAGAGGAACCGGCGCGGCTCGCCGAACTCGCCGGCCAGCTTGGCCTCCTGGGATTGCCGGTCTTCGTCTTCCAGGAGGGACGCGATCCTCGGGCGGAACAGACTCTGCGGGCCATTGCCAGTCTGAGCGGTGGGGCTTGGTGCCCCTTTGATGCTCATAGCCCCGAGGTGCTGCGCGACTTGCTGAGCGCCGTCGCTGTCTTCGCGGCGGGCGGACGCCGCGCCCTAGAGGACTTCGGCCGCCGGCGAGGCGGCGTGGTCCTGCGTTTGACCCAAGGCCTGCGCCGGGGCTGATCCATGGTCGGTCGACTGCTGCTCATCGTCCTGCTGGTTGCCGGTTTTGTCTGGTTCCTCCACTGGTTCCGCAAGACATCAGCCGCCCAGGTTTCCCGGCGCTTGCGGCAGGGCGCCTTGTGGGGCCTCGTGGGTCTCCTGGCCGCCTTGGCCCTGACGGGGCGCCTCAACCCCCTCTTCGCCGCCCTGGCCGCCGCCATCCCCGTGGCCATGCGGGGGATCAATCTCCTGCTGATGTTGCCGGCTATCCGTCAGACCCTGCGCTCACTCGGCCTGGGCGGTCTTGCCGGGGGCGCCGCCCAGGCCGGGGCGCCGGGTCCGGCGGGTCAAACCTCCTCGATTCGCACCCGCTTTCTTGAAATGACCCTGGATCACGCCAGCGGTGACATGGATGGCCGGGTTCTGGAGGGTGAATATCAGGGGCAGCGCCTGTCCGAGTTAGCGCGCGACGCCCTTCTGGGCCTTCTGGACCTTTGTCGCCGCGAGGATGTCCAGTCGGCCAGCCTGCTGGAGGCCTACCTGGATCGGACCCTGGGCGAGGAGTGGCGCCAGACGGCTCCCGGTGGCCCCCAGGCTCAAGCGAGCGGCGGCCCCATGAATCAGGAAGAGGCTCTGGCCGTGCTGGGCCTGGCGGCGGGGGCGGACCCCGCGGCCATTCGCGACGCCCATCGCCGTCTGATGCAGCGCTTGCACCCGGATCGGGGGGGCTCCGACTACTTGGCGGCCAAGATCAACGAGGCCAAACGCGTCCTGCTGGACGATTGAGTGGCCGCGCGGGGTCTTCCTTGACCATTCTCGTCCTGGCCGAAAAGCCCAGCGTCGCCCGTGATATCGCCCGCCTTCTTGGGGCCGGGCGTAAGGGCGAGGGCTTCCTGGAAGGGCAGGGCTACCGCGTGACCTGGGCTCTGGGTCATCTGGTCCATTTCGCCGAGCCGGATGACTACGGCGCCTCCTGGTCGGGGCGCTGGTCCCTGGCCCAATTGCCCATGATCCCGGAGCGTTGGCAATTGCGGTCCGACCCACGCACCGCCAGCCAGTTAAAGATCGTCCAGGGCCTGCTCAATGCCCCGGATACCCAGGCCGTCATCTGTGCCACGGATGCCGGACGCGAGGGGGAGAATATCTTCCGCCTCATCTACGAGTTCGCCCACTGCCGCAAGCCCGTCCAGCGCCTCTGGGTGTCCAGCCTGACCGACGAGGCGCTCCGCGCGGGCTTCGCCCATCTCAAGCCCGGCGCGGCCTTCGAGCCCCTGGCCCAGGCGGCGCGGGCCCGTGCCCAGGCAGACTGGCTGGTGGGGATGAACCTCACCCGCGCCTACACGGTCCATAACCGGGTGCTCTGCACCATCGGTCGGGTGCAGACGCCGACCCTGGCCATGATCGTGGCCCGTGATCAGGCCATCGCCGGCTTCGTCAAGGCCTATTTTTATGAACTGGTCGCGACCCTGGCGGAGGGCTTCAGCGCCCGCTATTGCCGGGATGGCGAGACCCGCCTCGATAATCGGGCCGAGGCGGAGCGCCTCCAGCGGGAACTGGCGCCCCATACCCAGGGCCGGGTAAAGCGGGTGGACAAGAAGGTGCGCCATAATCGGCCGCCGCCCCTCTACGATCTCACCAATCTGCAGCGAGACGCCAACCGCCGCCTCGGCCTCACCGCCGCCCAGGTGCTGGAGCAGGCTCAGGCCATCTATGAGACCTACAAGCTCATCAGCTACCCGCGCACCGAGAGTCGTCACCTCGGTGAGGATATGTTGCCCCTGCTCCCGGGCATCCTCTTCGGCCTGGAACACCCCCTGGCTGCCGAGGCCAGCCAGCGTCTGGCGGCGGGCCTCCAACTCGGCAAGGCCTATGTGGACAGCACCAAGCTCACGGACCATCACGCCATCCTGCCCACGGGCAAGCGCGCCCCCGCCAAGCTGCCGGAGGCGGCCCGACGGGTCTTCGAGCTGGTGGTGGCGCGCTTTGTCGCCATCTTCCTGCCCGATGAGCAGGTGGAGGAAACGCATGTCATCCTGGATATCGGCGGCGCCGACTTTGTCGCCCGCGGTTCCCGGGTCCTGGATCGCGGCTGGAAGCGGGTGGAGCCCCCCCGGCGCGCCCTGGGGGTGGGCGAGCACGAGGAGGCTGTCCTGCCGCTCCTGACCCCCGGTCAAATGGTTCAGGTTATCGGCCTGGAGGTCGTGGAAAAGGAGACCCAGCCCCCACGCCCCTACGATGATGCGACCCTGCTGGCGGCCATGAAGAGCGCCGGGCGCGAGATCGAGGACGATGCCCTGGCGTCGGCCATGAAGGAGTCCGGCCTGGGCACACCCGCCACCCGCGCCGCCATCATCGAAAAGCTCATTCGGAGCGGCTATGTCGAGCGTCAGCGGAAACAACTGCGGGCGACCGCCAAGGGCCTGGCCCTCATCGGCCTGGTGGCGGAGCCCCTGCGCAGCCCGGAGTTGACGGCGAGCTGGGAGCAGCGGCTCAAGGATGTGGAGCAGGGTCAAGGCCAGGCCGA
>JADZBU010000443.1 GCA_020851955.1 Chromatiaceae bacterium
GCCACCGGCGAGATCGCCAAGCTGATCCATAGCCTGGCCCCTAAATACAAGCTCGATCCCAGCCTGGTCCTGGCCGTGGTCGAGGCGGAATCCAATTTCAATCCCCAGGCCCGTTCGCCCAAGGATGCCCAGGGTCTCATGCAACTCATCCCCGCGACCGCCGATCGTTTCGGGGTCAAGGATGTCTGGGACCCGGAGCAAAACCTGAACGGCGGCATGGCCTATCTGCGCTGGCTCCTCGACCACTTCGATGGCGATATCAAGCTGGCCCTGGCCGGCTACAACGCCGGCGAAGGGGCGGTCGAGAAGCATGGCGGGGTCCCCCCCTACCAGGAGACCCAGTCCTATGTCGCGCGTATCCTGCGCCGCCTCGGGCTCGAGGAAGCCCAGCCAAGCAGCCCAGGTTAAGGCCGGCGCGGGACCCTCCGGGCGAGACGGCCGATCGCGCCGCCTCCGCCTGCCCCCATTCCATCGAGATCAGACGTCATGAGCGCCATTCCCCAGGACTTTATCCGTAACACGGCCCGTCTCTCGGACGCCGCCACCCAGCCCTTCGCCCGTTCGCGCAAGATCCACGTCCAGGGATCCCGCCCCGACCTGCGGGTGCCCATGCGGGAGGTGAGCCAGACGGACACCCAGACCCAGCGTGGCGTGGAAGAGAATCCGCCCATCTACCTCTACGACACCTCGGGACCCTACACGGACCCCCAGGCCCACATCGACCTCCTGGCGGGCCTGCCGGATCTGCGGGGGGCCTGGATCGAGGAGCGCGGCGACACCGAGCGTCTCGCCGGTCCCAGTTCCGCCTTCGGGCGTCAGCGTCAGCGGGACCCGGGCCTGGCCCACCTGCGCTTCGAACACATCCGGGTCCCGCGCCGCGCCAAGCCGGGGGCCAACGTCACCCAGATGCACTATGCCCGCCGGGGGCTGATCACCCCGGAGATGGAGTTCATCGCCATCCGCGAGAACCTGCGCCTGGAGGAGCTGCGTGCCGACCCCCGTTACGCCAAGCTGCTGCGCCAGCACCCGGGGCATGGCTTCGGCGCCCGGCTGCCCGCGTCCATCACCCCTGAATTCGTCCGCGCCGAGGTGGCCGCCGGGCGGGCCATCATTCCCGCCAATATCAACCACCCGGAACTGGAGCCCATGATCATCGGGCGCAACTTCCGGGTGAAGATCAACACCAATATCGGCAACTCGGCGGTCACCTCCAGCATCGAGGAGGAGGTGGAAAAGATGGTCTGGTCCTCCCGCTGGGGGGGCGACACCCTCATGGACCTTTCCACCGGCAAGAACATCCACGAGACCCGCGAGTGGATCCTGCGCAACGCCCCCGTGCCCATCGGCACCGTGCCCATCTACCAGGCCCTGGAGAAGGTGGACGGCAAGCCGGAGGAACTGACCTGGGAGATGTTCCGCGACACCCTTATCGAGCAGGCCGAGCAGGGGGTCGACTACTTCACCATCCATGCCGGGGTCCTGCTGCGCTATGTCCCCCTGACGGCGGATCGGGTGACCGGCATCGTCTCCCGGGGCGGCTCCATCCTCGCCAAGTGGTGCCTGGCCCATCACCAGGAAAACTTCCTCTACACCCACTTCGAGGACATCTGCGAGATTATGAAGGCCTATGACGTCGGCTTCAGCCTGGGCGATGGTCTGCGCCCCGGTTCCATCGCCGACGCCAACGACGCCGCCCAGTTCGCCGAGCTCGAAACCCTGGGGGAGCTGACCCAGATCGCCTGGCGGCACGACGTCCAGGTCATGATCGAGGGTCCCGGCCATGTGCCCCTGCAGATGATCAAGGAGAACGTGGACAAGGAGCTTGCCGACTGTTTCGAGGCCCCCTTCTACACCCTGGGGCCCCTGATTACCGACATCGCCCCCGCCTACGATCACATCACCTCCGCCATGGGCGCCGCCAACATCGGCTGGTACGGCACCGCCATGCTCTGTTACGTCACGCCCAAGGAGCACTTGGGCCTGCCCAACAAGCAGGACGTGCGCGACGGCATCATCGCCTACAAGATCGCCGCCCACGGCGCCGACCTGGCCAAGGGCCTGCCCGGCGCCCAGGTACGTGACAACGCCTTGTCCAAGGCCCGCTTCGAGTTCCGCTGGGAGGACCAGTTCAACCTGTCCCTGGACCCGGAACGCGCCCGCGAGTACCACGACGAGACCATGCCCCACGAGGCCCACAAGGTCGCCCACTTCTGCTCCATGTGCGGCCCCCACTTCTGTTCCATGCGCATTACCCAGGAGGTGCGCGACTATGCCGAAGCCCACCGCATCGGTGATGTCGAGGCGGCGCTGGCCGAGGGCCTGAAGGCGAAGGCCGATGAGTTTCGCAAGGAAGGGGCGGAGATCTATCGGGAGGTTTGACTGCGGCGGCGGTTTGTCCTGGGCAGCCCCATGGCTCGAGGACATCCGCGCCATCATGCCGGCCTGCGCCTTCGGCTTCAGCCTGGGCACCGGATCCGCCCTTAGCCAGGTAGGTGCGGGACAATGCCCTGTCCAAGCGGCAGTCGGCTTGCTTTCAGGGCTATCTGCCGCATAATAAGTCCCATGATTCGGGTTAATTATGAGGCAGTGTCATGTCCGCCGCCGTTGAAATCCTGTCGGAGGTCATCACCGACCAGGGGATGATCGCCACCGACCGCCTGGCCGAGGTGCTGCGTGTCACTAAGACCGAACTGGCCATGGCCACCGGATTGTCCCGTGATGCCGTCTCCAAACAAACCCGGCTGCGCTCGCGTCACACGCAGGCACGCCTGCGGGATACCGTCGAGATCATCAATCGGGTCACCCCCTGGACCGGTTCGGTAGGCCGCGCCTTCGCCTGGTTCCGCTCCCAGCCGTTGCCATCCTTCGGGGATAAGACCGCCGAGGATCTGGTCAAGGAGGGCCGCGTGCAGGCGGTCAAGGACTATCTGTCGCGTATCGCAGAGGGGGGCTATGCCTGATCTGGCGCCGGCGGGGCCATGGGCCCGCCGGCTTTGGCCAAACCCGGCATGATGGCGCCGCCAACCAGGGAACGCTTGGTCGGTATCCTGTATCGTGCCCATAACCCGCGCTGGTCCTATGCGCCCAGCTCGGGAGCGGGTGCCGCGCGTCATGGCGGGCGCTTCAACCGTCGCGGCACCCCGGCGCTGTACACCGCCCTGGATCCAAAAACCGCCTGGATGGAGGCTCAGCAGGGTATGCCCTTCAAGGCTCAACCACTGACCCTGGTCGCCTACCATCTGGATTGCGAACCCGTCGCGGACCTGACCGACCCTGCCGTGTTGGCTAACGCCGGGATCGACCCCGCCGACCTCGCTTGTGCGTGGGAGTATCTCGCGGCGCGCGGCATCGATCCGCCAAGTTGGCGTTTGGCCGATGACTTGCTGGCCTTGGGCTTTCATGGCGCCATCGTACCCAGCTTCGCGCCGGGTAGCGCGCCGACCCAGGAGGCTGCCATCTTGGGTCAACCCGATGACAGGGCCGTCGCCCCTCCCACCTGGGAAGGGCGTGGCCGCAATCTGGTGCTATGGACTTGGTCGGCGGAACCGCCCTGCCGGATAGAGGTCATCGATGATTTTGGGCGCTTACCCAAGAATGCGGCGTCGTGGCGCTGATCAGCATGAAGGAGGCTCCGGCCAAAGCCGCGGGCGTATGCCACCTGATCATGGCAAGATGGCATCGCCCCAGAACCGGTGACCAAGAAACAATGCCGAAGGGAAAACCTTCGGCGGGAAGCGTGATGCCCATGACCCCGTTCCGCGCCCTGGCGCTCCTGCTGCTGGCCCTGACCGGCCCCGTCCTGGCCCAGGAAGCCCCCAAGGCCATTCCCGTCATCGTCGCCGAGGTCCGGATGGCGGCCTTCGCCGATCCCGTGGAGGCCTTGGGGACCCTGAAGGCCCGGGAGTCCGTCGCCCTCACCGCCAACGTCACCGAGACGGTGTCCGCCATACACTTCGAGGATGGCCAGCGGGTGGACGCCGGCCAGGTGCTGGTGGAAATGACCAGCGCCGAGGAGCATGCCCTGCTGGTGGAAGGCCAGGCCCGGGTGGCGGAGGCCGCCCGCCAATATGATCGGGTCAAATCCCTGGTGACGCAGCGCGCGGCTTCGGAATCCCTCCTCGACGAGCGCCGCCGCGACCTGGACGCCGCCCGCGCCCAGTTGGTGGCCATCGAGTCGCGGCTCGCCGATCGCCTGATCAAGGCCCCCTTCGCGGGGGTGCTGGGGTTGCGCAACATCAGCCCCGGGGCCCTGGTCCGGCCCGGCGATCTCATCGCCAACCTGGACGACGACAGCGAGATGAAGCTGGACTTCGCCCTGCCCAGTCTCTACCAGGCCGATCTCGAGCTGGGCATGGCCATCTCGGCCCGTTCCCGGGCCCATGGCGACCGGTCCTTTCAGGGCGAGATCGCCGCCATCGACAGCCGGATCGACCCCGTCACCCGCGCCATCCAGGTCCGCGCCCTCATCCCCAATCCGCGCCAGGACCTCAAGCCGGGTCTCCTCATGCAGGTCGAGGTCCCCCGCAATCCCCGCCAGGGCCTGGCCATCCCCGAGGCGGCCCTCTTGCACCGGGGGCGTGATCATGGGGTCCTGGTGGTGGGGGCGGGTGATCAGGCCGAGGAGCGACAGGTGGACATCGGTGCCCGTCGCCCGGGGGTCGTGGAGATCACCACCGGACTGACCGCGGGGGAACGGGTCATCACCCATGGTAACGATAAGGTCCGGCCGGGACAGAGGGTGCGGGTCCTGGCCCTGGATGATGGGACCAAGTCCTTGCGGGACATGCTGGGGTCCGGCCAGTGATCCTGTCCGACGTCGCTGTCAAGCGCCCGGTCCTGGCCGCGGTCATCTCGCTGCTCTTGATCGCCTTCGGCCTGCTGGCCTTCGACCGTCTGCCCCTGCGCGAGTATCCCGATATCGACCCGCCGGTGGTTTCGGTGGAGACCCGCTATCCCGGCGCCGCCGCCAACGTGGTGGAGACCCGCGTCACCCGCCTCATCGAGGACATGGTGGCGGGGGTGGAGGGCATCCAGAGTATCGAGTCCCTGAGCGAGGACGGTCGCTCCAACATCACCATCAAGTTCGACATCGGCCGCGACATCGACGGCGCCGCCAACGACGTCCGCGACCGGGTGTCGCGGATCAGCGACGATCTGCCGGACGAGGCGGAGCCGCCGGAGATCCAGAAGGTGGACGCCAACGAGGACGTCATCCTCTGGCTCAACCTGGCCAGCGACCGCCTGACGATCCCGGAACTGAGCGACTATGCCCGCCGCTACCTGGTGGATCGTTTTTCGGTGATCGATGGCGTGGCGCGGGTGCGGGTCGGTGGTCGCCAGACCTTTGCCATGCGCGTCTGGCTCGACCGCCAGGCCCTGGCGGCCCGGGGCCTGACGGTGGACGAGGTGGAGGAGGCCCTGCGCGCCGAGAATCTGGAATTGCCGGCGGGGGGCGTGGAATCCCGCCAGCGCCAGTTCAGCGTCCGCACCGAGCGCGCCTTTCAGACCGCCGAGGACTTCGCCGGTCTGACCCTCGCCCGGGGCGAGGACGGCTCCCTGGTGCGTCTGGGGGATGTCGCCCGGGTGGAACTGGGCACGGACGAGGACCGCATCTCCTTCCGCGGCAATGGCCTGCCCATGGTGGGCATCGGCATCGTCAAGCAATCCACCGCCAACACCCTGGCCGTCGCCGAGGCGGCCAAGGCGGAGATGGGCCGCCTCAACCAGAACTTGCCCGAGGGTATGAAGCTCCATCAGAGCTTCGATTCCTCGGTATTCGTCCGCGGCGCCGTGCGCGCGGTTTACAAAACCCTGGGGGAGGCCATCCTCCTGGTGGTGCTGGTCATCTTCCTTTTCCTGGGCAGTTGGCGCGCCACCCTGGTGCCGGCGGTGGTGGTGCCCGTGTCCCTCATCGCCACCTTCCTGGCCATCTGGATGCTGGGCTTTTCCATCAATATCCTCACTCTCCTGGCCCTGGTGCTGGCGATCGGCCTGGTGGTGGACGATGCCATCGTGGTCCTGGAAAACATTCACCGCCGCCTGGCCGAGGCGGGCGAGACGCGCCTGGTGGCGGCCTATCGCGGCACCCGCCAGGTGGGCTTCGCCGTCGTGGCCACCAGCCTGGTGCTGGTGGCGGTCTTCGTCCCCATCGCCTTCCTGCAAGGGGATGTCGGCCGCCTCTTCTCCGAGTTCGCCCTGACCATGGCCGCCGCCGTCGCCTTTTCCATGCTGGTGGCCTTGACCCTGTCACCCATGATGGCCTCCAAGATCCTGCCCGATGCCCATGCCCCGGGCCGCCTGAGCCAGGCCCTGGATGACTTCTTCACCCGGGTGCGGGGCGCTTATGGGCGAGCCCTGGGCTGGTTTCTTCGCCACGCCTGGGTGACGGGCCTGCTCCTCATCGTCACCCTGGGCGGGGCGGTCTGGCTGTTCCGGGAGTTGCCCCGGGAATACGCCCCCCGCGAGGATCGCGGCACCTTCTTCGTCCAGATCAATGGGCCCGAGGGGGCCTCCTATGCCTACATGAAGGAGTACATGGACGAGATCGAGCGGCGCCTCATGCACTATATCGACTCCGGCGAGGCCATGCGGCTGCTGGTGCGGACCCCGCGCGGCTTCGAGGGCACCCAGACCTTCAATACCGGCAATGCCACCCTGGTGCTGGCTGACTTCGGTCAGCGCCGTTCCGGCTGGGTCATCATGGACGAGATTCGCGCCAAACTCGCCGACCTGCCGGGCGTCAAGGCCTCGCCCATCATGCGCCAGGGCTTCGGGTCGCGGGTCCAGAAGCCGGTCCAGTTTGTGATCGGGGGCGGGACCTACGAGGAACTGGCCCAGTGGCGGGATATCCTCCTGGCCCGGATCGAGGCCTCCAATCCGGGCCTGACCAACCTGGATTGGGACTACAAGGAGACCAAGCCGCAACTGCGGGTAGCCATCGACCAGGCCCAGGCGGCGGACCTGGGCGTTACCGCCGGGGCCATCGGCCGGACCCTGGAGACCATGCTGGGTTCCCGCAAGGTCACCAGCTTCATCCGCGATGGCGAGGAATACGACCTCATCCTGGAGGGGGAGCGGGATAGCCAGCGCACCCCGGGGGCCCTGGACAACCTCCAGGTCCGCTCCCAGCGCAGCGGCGAACTGATCCCCCTGGCCAATCTGGTGACGGTGACCGAGTCCGCGGATTCACGCAGCCTCAATCGCTACAACCGGCTGCGGGCCATCAGCCTGGAGGCCAATCTGGCGGAGGGTCTGGCCCTGGGCACCGCTCTGGATTATCTGGAGGGGCTGGTGAAGACCTATCTGCCGGAGCAGGCCCGGGTCGATTACAAGGGCCAGTCCCGCGACTTCCGCGCCAGCACGGCGGGGGTTCTCTTCGTCTTCATCCTAGGGGTGGTCGTGGTCTATCTGGTGCTGGCGGCCCAGTTCGAGAGTTGGATCCACCCCCTCATCATCATGCTCACGGTCCCCCTGGCCATGGCTGGCGCCCTGCTGGCGCTCTGGCTGAGCGGCCAGAGCCTCAACCTCTACAGCGAGATCGGCCTCATCATGCTGGTGGGGTTGGCGGCCAAGAACGGCATCCTGATCGTGGAATTCGCCAACCAGTTGCGCGATCAGGGCCGGGAATTCAACGCCGCTCTGCGGGAGGCCGCCGAGATCCGCCTGCGCCCCATCGTCATGACCAGCATCACCACGGCCGCCGGAGCCGTGCCCCTGCTGCTGGGTTCCGGCGCCGGGGCCGAGACCCGTCTGGTCATCGGTACCGTCATCCTGGCGGGGGTCCTGGCGGCGACCCTTTTTACCCTCTTCGTCGTCCCGGTGGCCTACCAGGTCCTGGCTCGTCGCACCGCATCACCCGGGGCCGTGGCCCAGCGCCTGGCCATCGAGGAGGCGGCTACCCCGGAATGATGCCCGGGCAGGCCAGGCGCCCGGCGGCCATGGTGGCCATGGCGGCCATTCAGGCCCTGGCCGCGCCCGAGGGGGGGACTTGTCGGATAATTTAGAGGGTAACCCGATAGTCCTCCAGATTCCCTCCGCGCTCCAGGAGCTTCTGCACCCACTCGGGTCTGCGGCCGATGCCATCCCATACTTTACCTTGCCGGCTACGATAAAGACGGGGGATGTTATCCCTGATGAGGGGTAGGACATGCTTGGCGCGACGTCCGCCGTTGGCGCTGTTGATGAAATTCAGTTCGTAGGGCCTGATTTTATATTGTTTGATCAGGACGTTGATATCTTTAACAACGACAGCCTTTTCCGCCTTGAAAATCTCGTCGTATTGGGCTTGTAGTTCGGCGATCTGCTCGTTGAGCGCACGAAGATCGGTGTCGTTTTCAGTAGGGGGCATGGTTGGATTACCAAATCAGGATTGACGGATTGTCAGTTTACAAAGAAGCCAAGCCTGGATCAAGGTCGCGGGAAGTGCCCGACGGGGTTGTCGGGAGATGGTCCCTGGGAAAATAGCCAGGCCGTCGGGCGGCCGTTTTCCCGGTGGCCACCATCCGACGCCGGTGCGCAATGCTAGCCTGCCGGCCAGGGCGGGGCCCCACCCCCCTGGCCGGCGCAGCAATTCCAAATTTGCCCTTACCCCGTATTTGGCCGGCGTCGAGCCTGGCGCGGCGCTGGTCGCAAACCCTCAAGCATGAAATCGAACAGGTCATCCCAGGCGTCAAAGGGGAGGTACTGAGCGA
>JADZBU010000444.1 GCA_020851955.1 Chromatiaceae bacterium
CCCTCCTCCTTGAAGACCGCGCCTTCCCGCCCCTGGGCGTCCAGTTGCTCCACCAGACCGAGAACCGTCCGCCAGTCCGCCGCCGTGAACCGGCCAAAGGCGCGGGCGGTCGGCAGGTCAAAGGCGGCGCAAAGTTCCTGACGCTCGGCCTGCGGGAGAAAGCCCGGCTGACCCAGACGCATCATGTCGAAGACGAAGAGCCGCACATCCTGGGTGATGAAGGAGGGGCCGCCCTGGGTATAGGGATTGTCCGGCCCCGCAAGCTCGGCGCACAGCACCAGTTCGGGATGGGCCTCGAACAGGGCCAGGGGGAGGAAATCCGGCAGCCGGTCGGTGGCGAAGGGGCATACATAGCCGCCCCGGGACAAGGCCAGCATTTCGCCGTCGGCGCAAAAAATGCGGACATTGAAGCCGTCGATCTTCTCTTCCATCCAGAAGGGGCCGGCAAACTGCTGGGCCAGCCCCTGTTCCAGACGGAAGATCCGGCCGATGCGGGGATAGCCAGGGATGATGTGGCCCCGCCAGGCCAGGGTTCCCTTGGGGTAACCGCGAAAATCGTCCGTCAGACGCAGATAGCGGCGGTCGCCATAGGCCTCCCAACGGGCCTTGCGGCGTTCCAGTGCTTCGGGAAAGGGATCGGGGGGAATAGGCATCATGCTCGCCCCTTTACAAGACTAAGTTTCTGGAAAGCAAGGTCATGCCATGATCGGCAAGATCCTTTGGCCGTAGACAAATCCGATGTAGCGGTCCGCATCCTTACCCTGAGCGGAGCCGAAAAAATCCCGGCCTTCAGTTCCAGCGTCCGGGGTGGCCTGGAAAACACTGCTATCCCTCGGGCGCGGCAGTTAGGGCTTCAGGCTCATGATTCGTTTCCCTTTCGATTCTGGCCGAGGCTTGCTAAACCATCTTGCCGACACCGTCGGCACCATCTGCGCGTCAGTGTATCCTGCATGCCAATACTCAAGAGCTTGCTCCTCCTGGCATGGTGGCTGACCGCCAGGGCAGGCGATGATCATCGATGGCACCCGTCGCGCACAGGGCATGCGGGTCTATCGCCCTGACCGCGCGCCGCAACTGCATTTCGGCGTCGACAGGATCGACCACCCGCGGAAACAGCCGCGAAGGCTTGACGGGTTGAGCCAATTGCAGGGCCACACGAATACGCCGACAGCGCATGGCCGCGGCCGCCCGGCTCCGCTCATCCGGATCATGGGCCCGCGTTCGTGCTGTCGCCAGACCGGCCAGAGTGGCCCTGACTTTAGCGGCTACTTCAGCAAAAACACTGGCCGGCTTGCTGCGAGGATGTCGCCGATAGTCTTTTAATTCAATCAACCACAGGGTGTCATCCGCGGCAAGCGCCACCGCGTCCACCGCCTTGGAACCGCCAGCGAAATTTTGAAACTGGTTACGATGAAAGGCCGAATCGTCGTATTTCCACACCCACCAGCCGCCGGGCATCTCAAGCCGCAGACCATCGATCACCGTGGCCTGACTCATGCTCCGGCCTCCAGGTAGCGATCGCTTTGGAGCAGGTTTTCATCCAGTAACACCAGCGGGTCAATGGCTGCAATGTCATCAGCTTGACTGACAACCGCCTGAGTGCGTTGTAAACCCAACCCGAAATACCGTATTCCGGGGTGGCTGATCTCCCCGCTGTTCATCTTGAGGATTTCAAACTCGCGCAGCAAAAACAGACTATGGGTGGCCAGAATGACCTGAACACCCAAACCTGTCAGTACAAAGAGCGCCTGGGCGAGAAGCTTGATCGCCGCCGGATTGAGATTGGCCTCCGGCTCATCCCAGAAGAGGGTTGAGCCGCGCTCAATCACGCCGTAACGCAGCAGATAGATTAACATCGCCAGCTTGCGATGCCCTTCGGCCAGTAACTGAGACTCCAGACGAGAACCATCGGGACGTTCAAACGCCAAATCGCCGTTGTCGAGTTTCAGATCCCCACCCAACAGCTTCTGAATGCGCTGCATCACATCGGGGAAGATGGACGAGACCTCGCGGGGCTCGAGTGTGGACATGGCCACGGCAAGGTCACGGTAGGTTTCGTCCAGCGGAAATTCCCGGTATTTATCGAACAATCCGATCAGGCCCTTGAACAGGGAGACCATCTCTTTGCTCGGTACAAATACCTGCTGGGGCAAGAAGGCATTCCTTGCCGCCGTATCGGGCACCACCCTTGCCTTGAGTGTCCCCGACGCATCCTTGGCGCGCTGAATCTCGATATCCCAAGGCATGGCCTCCGGCAGTCCGGGCGACTGGAAAGGCGGTTCATTGGGCATGCCAATCCGGAGAGTCGGAATATGTCCGCCGACCGCCGCCGCCAATCTTGCTCCGCCCCTGTAACCTTGACGCACCAGCATGCCCAGATCTGACACCTTGAACAGCCCCAGCAGACGTTCATCCAGATAAGACTCCGCGCGTTGGGTGGTCACCATCGAAGGTTTGGCCGTCAAATCCGACCAGGCGCGGGAAAACAGATAGCCGAGCTTTAGCAGGTGCGTCTTGCCCGTACCGTTATCACCCAGGATGATATTCAGTCCCGCCGAAAACTCGAAGCGGGCATCCTGAAAGACCGTAAACTGCTTGATGTGCAGGGACTTCAGCATGAACGAACTCCTCAAGGATCTAATTGCGCCTGGGAACCGCGCAGCCCGGCTCCGCTCGCGGTCGGATCCCTGAGGCCCCAGGCAGTAACGAACTCGTCTGCATGATAGGCCGCCTCATCGGCCGCGCCGGCCCATTCGGACAGGGTGCCTTCGACGGCGCGCAGATAGTCGAGGTCCGGCGGCTGCACGCGGCGTACGCAGGGGCTGCCATCCGCGGTGACTTCCCAGGCCACCAGATCGACCGGCCCGACCCCCAAGCCAATGCGAATGGCGAGCGGTTCGTTGAGGTCGATATTCACGCTGGTCACAGAGCTGAAGGCCCTCTTACACCAGGCCACCCGGTGACGCCTTCACCATCCCGGCGGCGCTGATCTTCTTGCGGCCGAGGCGGAGTTGTGACATTACTTTCGCGACACCCATAATCCGGCAAATCATGCCCCGCCCGCTCAGAGGAACCACCCAGCCATGTCCGATACCCCTCAGCCCACCCTGCCCCGCCTGGCCCTCTTGGTAGCCGTCCTCGTGGGCGGCGCGGCCTTTCTCTACATGGTCAAGCTGATGCATGACATGACCTTTCACATCAGCCAGATGACGACCGAAATCAGCGCCATGTCCGCCAATATGGGCAAGATGCAAACCGACATGGCCTCCCTGGCCCGTGACGTGGGGGATATGCGCCAGCAGGTGGCCTCCCTACCGGGGATGGCCGCCGACATGCAGCAGATGCGCCAATCCATGAGCCGCATGTCCGGCCTGTTCGGCGGCAGTGAACCCCTGCGCCAGGCGAACCCCGTCGAGATCATGCAGCAATTAGTGCCTGGCGCCGATCGGCGTTAGGGGCGGCGGCGCCAACCCCGGGGTTCGGCCTGCGGGGCGCGGGGCTCCGGCCAGCCCAAGGAGAGCCCGCCCGGCGGCTCCTCAGGTCGGGGCCTTGCCCGGGCTCCGCGGCAGGCCAACCTGCTTGATCGCCTCAACCCGCGCCCCCTCCTCCTCCAGGCCACTCATGGCGGGCATGACCCCGACCAGACTGGCGGGCAGCCACTGCATGGCGCTGATCAGGGAGACCAGGACGGAGGCGAAATAAGGGATGGATTGGACCAGGAGGACCGCCACCCAGATCTTGAGATCGAGCTGGTAGGCGTCGTAACGCAGGGTCACCAGCATGGCG
>JADZBU010000445.1 GCA_020851955.1 Chromatiaceae bacterium
GCATCGGGGTCAGCATCGGCCTGGCGCCGGTACTGGACCGCTTCTCCTTTGGGGGCGCCCTCGAGGACGCCCGCTGGACCATTTCCGCCGCCGCCATCGAGGGGCTCGCGACCTTCCTGCCCTTCGGTAGCGGTCCGGGGACCTTCCCCACGGTCTTTCCCGCCTTCCAACCCCTGGAGTTGGGACCCTGGTTCATCAACCGCGCCCACAACGATTACGTCGAATGGGTCTTTGATGGCGGCATCCCGGCCGCCCTCCTGATCCTCCTGCTGCTGGGCCTCTACCTGTTTCAGTGGACGCGCATCTATAGTCGCGAGACCTGGTCCAGGTACCGCTTCGTCCAGGTGGCCGCGGGTATCGGCTTGCTGATGCTCTTGATCCACGAATTTTTCGACTACAACCTGCACACTCCGGCCAACATGGTGGTCTTCGCCCTGCTGGCGGGTGTCTTCTTTTCGGACTCGGATCAGGCGGACAGCGCCCCCAGCCGGCGCCGGCACAAACGCCGGACGCCGCACCTGTCCGGGGCGGAGCCCGAGGTCGGCACCCCGACACCCAAACCCAAGCCGGCCGGCCCGGCCACGGACCAAATCACTAACCCCTTCCTGGACGTGCCCTCATGAAACAGACACCGCCGCGCCGCCCCGGACGGAGAGTTCCCCATGGCTGAAGACCTAGGCTTCGTCAGCGCCATGGCCTTCGGTCTGACCGCGCTGCTTCTTGGGATTTTGAGCCCCATCGCCACCCATATTGGCCTGGTGGACCACCCCGGCGGACGTAAACATCACGCCAAACCCACCCCCTTGATCGGCGGTATCGCCATCATCACCGCCTTTTTTCTTGCCGCCCTTGCCTCAGGCCTGCCCTTGTCGCCCTTTCGTGCCTTTTTCGGCGGAGCCCTGATTCTGGTGATCGTGGGGGTGATGGATGACTTGCGGGAACTCCTGCCCCGATCCCGCTTTTTGGCGCAACTGGGGGCGGGTTTGCTGATGACGGTGGGAGCCGGGGTCGTCCTTGGGGACCTGGGCTATCTTTTTGGTCCTGACAGGCTGATGGAACTGGGGTTATTGGCGATTCCCTTCACCCTCTTCGCCACGACCGGGTTGATGAATGCCATCAACATGAGCGACGGGGTCGATGGCCTCTCGGCATCCCTGGTGTTGATCGCCCTGGTATCCCTGGTCCTCATCGCGATCACGGGCGGACAGGGCAGCCAGGCCAGCCTGCTGGTCCCGCTGATTGCCGCTCTGCTGGCCTTTCTACTCTTCAATCTGCGTCCCCGGGGACCTGCCCTGGTCTTTATGGGAGACGCCGGCAGCCTCTTCCTGGGCTTCGCGCTTTGTTGGTTCCTCATCCGCTTCTCGCAGGGACCGAACCGGCTCATGGCGCCCGTGACGGCGCTATGGCTCATTGCCCTTCCCCTGATTGACACCCTGGTCATCATGGGCCGGCGGATCGCCAAGGGCCAGTCGCCCTTCCGCGCCGATCGCCAGCACTGCCATCACATTCTCCTCGCCGCCGGCTTTTCGCCGAAACAGGCCCTGGGGATCATGCTGTTGCTGGCCCTGACGATCGCCGGCATTGGCTTGACGGGTCACTTTCAGGGTATCCCCGAGCACCTGATGTTCTGGGGCTTTCTCGCCCTCCTCGGGGGTTATGCCGGGATGATCACCCGTGCCTGGCAAGTCAAGCGCTTTTTGGGCCGCGCCCTGGTCCATCAGACCGCCAAGGCGGTATCCTGACCTCCATCTTCCGCCGCCCTGACCCTTGGCCAGGAGGGGTTCTTCTTAGGGAACAGACAGCCCTGGGGAGTGATACCCTTTAGGGGCCATTTAGAAAGGTTCCCTTGTTGCCGTTCATCAGCGGGGGATCCAACGCCAGAGGAGACCATCGCTCGCCGTCCGTGCCGGGATCCTCCGTTTGCCACTGGAGCCGGCATGAAGCGGTCGTCCCTTGCCCTGCTTGAAATGCCCGGTCTCTGGGTTTGGAAGGTATCACCATGTTTCGACTCATCTTACTGATAGCCGCTTTGCTCCTCGGCCCCGCCGCCCTCGCCCAAGGCGACGGGCCCGTGGAGGTAGCCGTGCGCCCCCTGCGGGAGGTCGCCCTGCCGGACCGGGGCAAGGCGCCGGCCAGCGTGGTCGCCCCCAACGACAGCCAGATCTCCGCCGAGGTCACGGCCAAGGTGGTGCGCATCCACGCCGCGGTCGGCGGGACCGTCGCGGCGGGGGAACTGCTGCTGGAACTCGACCCCGCCGATTACCAGCTCGCCCTGGCCCAGGCCGAGGCGCGGGTCACGGCGGCACGGGCCCGGGTGGCCCTGGCCGAGCAGCGGCGCCGCCAGGCCCTGACCCTGAGCGAGAAGCAGTTCACCTCCGACGATACCCTGATGGAGCTGAAGACCGGGGTCCAGGCCGCCGAGGCCGACCTCGACCTCGCCGAGGCCCAGCGGGCGGTGGCGGAGCGCAACGTGGACAAGTGTCGCGTCCTGGCCCCCTTCGCCGGGGCCGTGCTGGAGCGGCAGGCCCAGGTCGGCGCCATGGCCACCCCGGGTACGCCCTTACTGCGGCTGGTGGATCTGGCGCCGCCCGAGATCGAGGCCCAGGTGCAGGCGGCCCAGGCCGATGAGGTGCCGGACGCAACGGAGATCCTCTTCGAGACCCAGGGCCGGGACTACCCCGCCCGTCTGCTCCGGCTGTCGCCGGTGGTGGATGCCGCCGCCCGTACCCGGGTCGCCCGGCTAGCCTTCGCCGGCCCCGCCGCCCCCGCCGGGAGCACGGGTACCTTGCGCTGGATGACGCCCGGGGTCTTGCTGCCACCGGAGCTGCTGGTCAAGCGCGAGCCGGGGCTCGGGGCCTTCGTGGTGGCGGACGGGCGCGCCCGATTCGTGGCGGCCCCCATCGCCCAGGAGGGCCGGCCCTTTGCCGTGGCCCTGCCGCCGGAGACCCAGGTGGTGGTGCGCGGCCAGCAAGGCCTGAGCGACGGCCAGGCGGTGACCCTCACCGCCGAGGCGCGCTGACATGCGGCTGGTCCGCGCCCTCATCACCAATCACCCCCTGGCCAACATCGCCTTCGTCGTGGTGATCCTGATGGGCCTGCTCGCCTACGGCCAGATGCCGCGCGAGCAGGACCCGGAGATCAACTTCAACTGGGTAAACGTCTCCACCACCTTGCCCGGGGCCTCCGCCGAGGACGTGGAACGGCGTGTCACCAATCCCCTGGAGGACGCGATCCGCAACGTCCAGGACGTGAAGTTCGTCGTCAGTTCCTCCCGCGAGGGCGTCTCCAACATCCTGGTGCGCTTCCGCGACATCCCCGTGCGGGTGTTCGACAAGCGGGTCAACGACCTGCGCCGCGAGATCCAGAACAAGGCCAATGCGGAGCTGCCGACGGAGACGCTGGACCCGGAGATCCAGGAGATCACCACCTCCAACGGCTTTCCCACCGCCATGGTCGTCCTGACCGGCCAGGCCGACGACGAACCCCTGCGCGCCGCGGCCAGGGCGGTGAAGGTGGACCTGGAGCAGATCCCCGGGGTCGATCAGGTGCTGGCCCTCGGCTTCCAGGACCCGGAGCTGCTGGTGGAATTCAGCCCGCCAGCGCTGGCGGCCCGGGGCCTGACGGCGGCGGACCTGGCCCGGGGCCTGGGGCTCTGGTTTCGCGACACCTTCGCCGGCAAGGTGGAGACCCAAGGCGGTGAGTGGCTGGTGCGGGTGAGTGGGGCGACCCCGGACCCGGAGCTGCTGGCCGAGTTCCACCTGCAACGCCCAAGCGCCGCCGGGGCCCGGGTTCCTCTGGACGCCGTGGCCAAGGTGCGGCGGGGGCGCGACGACCCGCGCCAGCTCGCCAGCCTTGGGGGCCAGCCGGGGGTCATGCTCTCGGTGAACAAGATCGGCTACACCAATACCCTGGAGCTGGTCGGTCGGGTACGCGACTACCTCGAGCGCAAGAACGCGGTCCTGGCCGGCAGCGGCCTCGAGCTGGTCCTCGCCGACGACCAGACCGTGGCGACCCGCGAGGCCCTGGGGATCATGCAAAGCAACGCCATCGTCGGGCTGCTGCTGGTGCTGGTGACCTCCTGGCTCTTCCTCGGCTCGCGCATCTCCGCCCTGGTCGCCCTAGGGGTGGTCTTCTCGGTGATGGGGACCTTCGTCCTGCTGGACGCGGTCGGCTTCAGCCTGAACGTTTCGGTTCTCCTGGGCATCGTCATCGTGCTCGGCATGCTGGTGGACGATGCCGTGGTTCTGGTGGAGGCCATGTACTTCCGCATGGAGCGGGGCATGCCGGCCCTGGACGCGGCGCTGGCGTCGATCAGCGAGGTCGGTCTGCCGGTGCTGGCCGCGGTCGCCACCACCATCGCGGCCTTCCTGCCGCTGATGCTGCTGCCGGGGATCGTCGGCAAGTTCATGTTCGTCATCCCCTTCGTGGTGACGGTGGGGCTCGCCGTGAGCCTGCTCGAGGCCTTCTGGATGCTGCCGGCCCATGTGGTGACGCTGGGCGGGCGCGCCATCAGCCGCTCGCGCACCCAGGCCCTGCGCGAAAAGTGGACCCACCGGCTGCGGGTCCGCTACACCCGGCTGCTCATCCAGGTGATGCGCCACCCGAGCGCCTATCTGGGGCTGGCCTTCGCGCTCTTCCTGGGGGCGGTGGCGGCGGTGGGGGGCGGGCTGGTGAAGTTCCAGTTCTTTGCCTCCGATCCGATCCGGCTCTACTACGTCAACGTGGACATGCCCCCGGACGCGCCTATCGAAGAGACCCTGCGCCAGACCCTGGCGGTGGAGGAGCGGGTGCGTGCCCAGTTGCGGGAGGGAGAGGCGCGTTCCGTGACCGCCCTGGCGGGCATCAAGTTCACCGAAATGGAGCCGCTCTATGGCGACCAGTATGGCCAGATCACCGTGTCCCTCAACCCCGCCGCCCCGGAGGTGCGGGCCCTGGATGACATCATGGAGGGGATGCGCGAGTCCGTCACCCAGACGCCGGGCCGGGCGCGGATCTCCTTCCTCAAGATCTCCGGCGGGCCGCCGACCGCCAAGCCCATCAGCGTCAAGGTGCGGGCGGACGACCGCGCCGAACTGCGCGCCGCCGCCGACGCGGTCAAGGCCATCGTCGCCCGGATCCCCGGCGCCCGCGATGTCGTGGACAACGACACGCCGGGCCGCAATGAGCTGAGCCTGCGGGTGGATGTGAACGCGGCCCGCAACGCCGGGCTCGACCCCGGCCTGGTCGCCCGACTGGTGCGGCTGCACATCGATGGCGAGGTGGTGGCCGATCTGCGCGACCGGGGCGAGAAGGTCGAGCTGCGGGTGCGCGCCGAGCCGCGCACGGTAGCGCACATCCGCGAGATCCTCGACGACCCCGTCGCCCTGCCCGACGGCGGCACCACGACCCTCGGCGCCCTGCTGGTGGCCGAAGAGCGCGAGAGCCTCGGCCTGATCCGGCACTGGAACCTGCGCCGGGCCATCACCGTGGAGGCCGACCTGGACAAGGACAAGACCGATACCCTGGCGGCGAACGCCGCGCTGCGGGCGGGGTGGGAGGAGATCCGGGCACGCTATCCCGGCACCGATCTGGATTTCTCCGGCGAGCTGGACGACATCAACGAATCACTGGACGCCATGGGCCCGCTGTTCCTCCTGGGCGTGGGCTTGATCTACCTGATCCTGGCCGCCCAGTTCCGCAGCTACTTCCAGCCGCTCCTGATCCTGGTGACGGTGCCCCTGGCCTTCACCGGCGTCACCCTGGGCCTGCTGGTGTCGGGCAATCCCCTCTCGCTCTACACCCTCTACGGGGTGATCGCCCTGACCGGCATCGCGGTGAATGCCGCCATCGTCCTGATCGACGCCGCCAACGCCCGCCGCGCCGCCGGCCTGTCCACCCTCCACGCCACCCTCTACGCCGCGCGCCGGCGGGTGATCGCCATCCTCATGACCACGGGCACCACCATCGCCGGGCTCTTCTCCCTGGCCTTCGGGCTGGCGGGCAAGTCGCTCCTCTGGGGCCCGGTGGCCGCCAGTATCGTCTGGGGGCTGGCCTTTTCCACCCTGCTCACCCTCTTCGTGGTGCCTGTCCTGTATCGCCTCTTCATGCGTTGGGGGACGGCGGGCGGGGTTTGACAAGGCGCAAGCCCCGACCACGAAGGCAGGGCCTCGACGCCTGGCGCCATACGGACCGCGAGCGACCCCAACAATAGACCAAGCCTATTGGCATCGCCTAATGGCCGATCTGGCCCGGTCATCCCGCCCAGCGCGATCAACCGGAGCGCAGGTTATGCCGAATTTTTCCTCGGCCCCTGGGCCATAACTGTCAGTGGGCGGCGATATCCCTAGCTGGGGATTGTGGCAGTTAGCGCCAGCCCAACACCCCATGCCCGAATCAGGCTTATTCAGGCCCCCAAGAGGGCGAAATTCAGCCGCATGTGGTGACTTTGTGGCGACTCAAAAAGAGAAGGCTCAGGGCCGAAGCGCCTAAGCCTTTGAAAACATGGTGCGCCCTGCGGGGCTCGAACCCACGACCACCTGATTAAAAGTCAGATGCTCTACCAACTGAGCTAAGGGCGCGAAAGAAGCGGAATTATAGGCTAAGCCGCGGCTTTTTTGAAACCTTGGTTAAGGCCTGGGCAGGGTGACCCCCCGCTGGCCCTGGTACTTGCCGCCGCGATCGCGGTAGGAGGTCTCGCAGCCCTCGTCCGATTCGAAAAAGAGCAACTGGGCCACACCCTCGTTGGCGTAAATTTTGGCCGGTAGGGGGGTCGTGTTGGAAAACTCCAGGGTGACATGCCCTTCCCATTCAGGTTCCAGGGGGGTGACGTTGACGATAATCCCGCAGCGGGCATAGGTGCTCTTACCCAGGCAGATGACCAGGACGTCGCGGGGGATGCGCAGATACTCGACGGTGCGGGCCAGGGCGAAGGAGTTGGGGGGGATCATGCAGACGTCGGATTTGAGATCCACGAAGCTGTTGGCGTCGAAGTTCTTGGGATCGACGATGGCGGAGTTGATGTTGGTGAAGATCTTGAATTCATCGGCGCAGCGGATATCGTAGC
>JADZBU010000446.1 GCA_020851955.1 Chromatiaceae bacterium
ACCTCTTCATCGGCGGGCAGTTCCCGCGCCTCCTCCTCCAGCATGACGGGGATATCGTCACGGATGGGGAAGGCCAAACGATCGGCGCGGCAGATCAACTCGGCGGCGGCCTTATCAAAATAGAGAGGCCCCTTGCAGAGGGGACAGACCAGGATATCCAGGAGTTTTTTATCCATGCTTCAGACCTTTCAAGGCTGCGGACAATTGACGCTCGAAGGCGGCGCTCGGGACCGCCTCCACGGGCAGAAACCAATGCTCTTCCCCGGCGAAGGGCTCGCACTTGACCGCATCCTTCTCGGTCATGATGACGGGCCCGGGGGGCCAGGTGGCGGCATCGGCGGCGGTGAAACCCTGGTGATCCGGGTAGGGGCGCTCGTCCAGATGCAGGCCAGCCTGGCGGAGCAGGGCGAAAAAACGCTCCGGGTTGCCGATCCCCGCCACCGCCGTCACCCGCTGGCGCTTGAAGCGTGCCAGGGCCTGGGTCCGGGCCGGATCACGCAGATTCACCAGGTCCCCCGGTCGCAAACCCAGGGGCTCGGCACCGGGCCAGGCCCCGCCGGTAGCGACCTTGAGCTTGATGTCCCGGCCGCGGGAGACCGGCTCGCGCAAGGGCCCCGCGGGCAGACAGAAGCCGTTACCAAAGCCGCGGGCGCCATCGATGACCAGGATCTCCAGATCACGCTGGAGCCGATAATGCTGCAGGCCATCATCGCCCAGGATGATATCGCAACCGCCTTCTTCCAAAAGCCGCCGCCCCGCCGCCACCCGATCCGGCCCCGCCATCACCGGTACGCCGGAGCGGCGGGCCAGGAGCACCGCCTCGTCGCCCAGTTCCCGGGGATCGCTCGCCGCCGTCACCCGGCGCGGCCAGTCCCGGGCCGAACCGCCATAGCCGCGCAGGACGATGCCGGGATACCAGCCCTGGCGGCGCAAAAAGTCGCTCAGCCAGAGTACCAGGGGCGTCTTGCCCGTACCGCCCACCGTGAGATTGCCCACCAGGATGACGGGGACGGGCAGCCGCGCGCTCGCGAGCCAACCGCGCCGGAAGGCCTGGCGCCGCGCCGCGACCACCAGCCGGTAGAGACCGGCCAGGGGCACCAGGGGCCAGGCCAGCCAATGGCGGCCATACCAGATAGCCTCCAGCTTCATGGGGCCGGGTCCGGCGGGGCGTCGTTGAACTGCATCCGGTGCAGCCGGGCGTAATGGCCGTCCTGGGCGAGCAGGTCGGCATGGCTCCCCGTCTCCACCACCCGGCCCTGGTCCAGAACCAGGATGCGATTGGCCCGCTCGATGGTGGTGAGACGGTGGGCAATCACCAGGGTGGTGCGGTTGCTCATCAGCCGTTCCAGGGCCGCCTGAATATGGCGCTCGGCCTCGCTGTCCAGGGCCGAGGTGGCCTCGTCCAGGATGAGGATGGGGGCGTCCTTGAGCATGGCGCGGGCGATGGCCAGGCGCTGACGCTGGCCCCCGGACAGCAGGATGCCACGATCCCCGACCAGGGTGTCGAAACCCTCCGGCAGGTCCTGGATGAACTCCAGGGCATGGGCCGCCTCCGCCACCGCCTCCAGGGTCGCCTGATCGACCGGGCCCGGGTGGCCATAGGCGATGTTATTGCGAATGCTGTCGTTGAACAGCACCACCTCCTGGGTCACCAGGGAAATCTGGGCCCTCAGGCTGGCGAGGGTCAATTCCTGGGTGGGGATGCCATCGATGAGGATTTCCCCCGCGAGGGGGTCGTAAAAGCGCGGGAGCAGGCTGGCGAGGGTCGATTTGCCGCTCCCCGACCGACCGACCAGGGCCAGGGTCTCCCCGGGCTCGATCACCAGATCCAGGTCCCGCAGCACGGGACCCTTGTCCGCGTCATAGACGTGGGTCAGGCCACGAATCTCCACCCGCCCCTGGGCACGGTCCAGGGTGCGGACACCGGTATCGACCTCGGCGGGCGCATCGATCAGCTCGAAAAGGCTGTCGGCGGCGATGATGCCGCGTTGCAACTGGTTGTTTATCCCCGTCAGGCTCTTGATCGGCTGGAGCAGCAGGCCCATGGCCAGGATAAAGGACATGAAGGTGCCGACCGAGATGTCCTCCCGCAGCCCCTGCATGGTGGAGAGGTAGATGATGACCGCGATGGCGATGGCGGAAACCAGTTGCACCAGGGGCACGCTGATGGCGTTGGTGGCCACCATCTTCATCTGCAGGGAGCGCGTCTTTTCGTTGACGAAGCTGAAACGCTCCGCCGCTCGGGCCTGGCCCCCAAAGGCCTTGACGACCCGATGGCCATCGATGGCTTCCTGGGCCACATGGGTCAGCTCCCCGACCCGGTCCTGGATGCGTTTGCTGTGGCGGCGAAAGTGCTGGCTGGCGTAGCGAATGGAGACCGCCATGGCCGGCCCCACCAGCAGGAAGATGGCCGAGAGCATGACGTTGATATAAAGCATATAGGCCACCAGGCCGATGACGGTCAGGCCATCGCGAATGATGGTGGTGACGGCGGTCGTGGCGGCATCGGCGACGTTCTCGACGTTATAGGTCAGCTTGGCCAGGATCTGCCCCGTGCTCTGCGTATCGAAATAGCCGGCGGGCGAACGCAGCAGGTGCTCGAACATCTCCTGGCGCAGGTCGGCCACCACCCGCCGGCCCACCCACTGGAGACAATAGGTATTGATGAAGCCGGCGATCCCCCGCACCAAAAAGATGCCCAGCAGAATCAGGGGCATGGACTTGACAACCTCCGCATCCCGGTCGATGAAGGTGCCATCCAGCAGGGGCTTCATCATGGCCGCGAAGAGGGGCTCGGTGGCGGCATAGAAGACCATGCCCACGGCGGAAACGGCGAACATGCGCCAATAGGGCTTGGCGTAACCGATCAGCCGCGCATAGATGCGGCGGGCCGAGCCGGGGGCCAGGACATCGGGGCGGCTCATGGGGCCTCTGGCGTCCGGCTCGCGGCAAAGGAAAAGCGCGTCAGCCCGAGCTGGCTAGCCACGTCCAGGGCGGTCATGACGGCCTGGTGGGGCGTCTTGGCGTCGGCCATCAGCACCAGGGGCGTATCCCCCGGCGCCCGGTCATCCGCCTTGGGCCCAGCCTGGCCGATGGCCTGCCCCAGGGCCTGGCGGAGGGTGTCCGGCTGGGTGTCCGCGACCTGGCGGTCGTTGACATAGAAGACACCGCTGGCGTCGATGACCAGGGTCAGGGCTCGCGACTCCGCCGCCGCCTCGCCCTGGGCCTGGGGCAACTGGACCTGGATGCCCACCTCGTCCTTGAAGGTCGTGGTCACCATGAAGAAGATGAGCAGCAGGAAAACGACGTCGATCAGGGGCGCCAGATTGATGTCCGGCGGCTCGGGACGCTGAGGACGCAGATTCACGCCACCGCCTCCGGCAGGGCTTCGCGTTCGCCCTTGATGACCTCTACCAGGTTGAGTGCCTCCTCCTCCATGGCCAGGGCGAACTGGTTGACGCGACCGTTGAAATAGCGATGGAACATGAGGCTGGGGATGGCCACCGTCAGACCCGCCGCCGTGGTCAGCAGGGCCTCGGAGATGCCGCCGGCGAGGACTCCGGGATTGCCGACGCCCGCGTCGATGATGACGGTAAAGATATCGATCATGCCAAAGACGGTGCCCAGCAGGCCCAGCAGGGGCGATACCGAGGCAATGGTGCCCAGGGTGTTGAGGTAACGCTCCAGCTGGGCCACCACCTGACGGCCCACGTCATTGATGGCCTCCTTCATGACCTCCCGCGAGTGATTACGGTTGACCAGGCCGGCGCTCAGGAGCCGGCCCAGGGGCGAGCCCTGGGCCAGGGCCTGGATCCGCTCCGGAGTCAGGCCCTGGTCGCGCTGCCACTGCCAGACCTGCGCCATCAGCCCCGGCGGCATGACCCGGCGGCGGCGCAAACTCCAGAGGCGCTCCAGAATGATGGCCATGGCGACCACGGAACAGGCCAGGATGGGCCACATCAGCCAGCCACCGGCCCTCATCAATTCCAACACGGGTCACTCACCTCTCGGGAAGCCTTGCACTGGGCGGCATGATACCCCAAGCCGGGCGCCGTAACCCGGCTACCGCTCGCCCGGGGGTCGCCAGGACCAGAGGCGCGGATGGGCCTCGCGATAGAGGTCGGGACCCTCCAGACCCGTGGCGGTCAGGATGAAACCGATGGCCCCGGCCTCCGCCGTGTTCAGTTCCCGGGCACCAACGGCGGCCACCCGCTCCCGCACCCGGGCGGCGGGGAAGCCGAAACGATTGGCGAAGCCGCTGGCATAGAGGACCCAGGCCGGCGTCACGGCCGCCAGGAAGTCGCGGCTGCTGGAGGTATTGCTGCCGTGATGGCCGGCCACCAGCAGGGTCGTGGTCAGCCCCCCGCGCCGCGCCAGTTGCCGCTCCGGGGCCTGCCCCAGGTCCCCCGGCACCAGCAGGCTGGCGCCCTGGGTGGCCACGCGCAGCACACAGGAGCTATCGTTGCCCTCCAGCCCGGCCTGGGCGGGATAGAGGACCGCGAAGTCCACCCCATCCCAGGTCCAGCCCTGGCCGGCGAGACAGGGCTCCGCCCGGGGATCGGCCAGTTCGCCTGGCTCACCGGCCAGGATGCGGTCGATCGGCAGCTGGGCGGCCAGACCCGCGAAGCCGCCGACATGGTCCTGATCCCCATGGCTCAGGACCAGGGTATCGATGCGGCGCACCCCCTGCTCCCGCAGGTAGGGCACCACGACGGCATCGCCCGTGTTGAAACCGCCCAGGAAGGCCGGACCCGTATCGAAGACCAGGACATGCTGGGCGGTGCGAATCACGGCGGAGAGTCCCTGCCCCACGTCGAGCAACCGCAGCCAGGCCTCGCCGGGGGCCGGCGCGGGCGGGGTCAGCAGCCCGAGGGGCAGCAGCAGGGGCAGCCCCAGCCAGCGCCCGGGCAGCCCCCGGGGCGCCAGCAGCAGCAGGGCCCCGCCGAAGGCCGCCACCCAGGCCCAGTCCGGCCGCGCCCCTATGCCCACCGAGGCCCAGGGCCAGGCCGAAATCGCCGTCAGGCCGTCCAGCAGCCAGGCCAGCAGGGCGGCGGTCCAGACGAGGGGGGTCGCGATCCCGGTGATCAACAGCAGGGCCGCCGCGATCAACACCAACGGCAGCAGCAGGCCAAAGAGAGGGATCGCCACCAGGTTGACCAGCGGGGAGACCACCGAGGCCCGACTGAAGAGCAGCAGCAAGAGGGGCAGGAAGCCCAGGGTCGCCACCCACTGGGCCTGGCCCCAGCACCGCCAGAGGCCCTCCAGGGCCAGCCGGTTGCCGAGGCCATAGATGAGGGCCGCCACGCCGCCGAAGGACAGCCAGAGCCCGTAACTCAGCGCCTCCGTCGGGTCCAGCAGCAGGACCGCCGCCAGGGCGAAGGTCAGGCCCGTCCAGGGCCGGGGGGTGCGGGACCAGAGGAGGGCCACCAGCACCACCGACAACATGATCAGGGAACGCTGGGTGCAGACGGCGAAGCCCGCCAGGGCGCTGTAGACGAGGGCCGCCACCAGCCCCCCCAGGGCTCCCGCCCGCGGCGCCGCCAGGCGGGCCACCAGCCAGGGCGAGCGCGACCAGGACCAGCGGGTCAGAAAGAAGAGGCTGGCCGCCACCAGGCCCACATGCAGCCCGGAGATGGAGACCAGGTGATTGACGCCGGTGCGCGTCAAAACCTCCCACTGGTCGGGTGTCACCTCCGTGTCCTCCCCCAGCACCAGGGCCTGCACCAGCCCCGCCGCCGGTGAGCCCGCCAGCGCCCGCCCCAGCCGCTCGCTCAGGCCCTGACGCCAGCGGTCGATCCAGTAGGACCCGGCGCCGGGGTCGATCAGGCCCAGGTCACCGCCATCCCGCACATAGCCCGTGGCGACGATGCCCTGCTGGAACAGCCAGCGTTCGTAATCGAAGCCACCCGGATTGGCGAAGCCATGGGGCGGCTTGAGCCTCACCCCCAGGGCGCGCGCCTCGCCCACCCGCAAAGGGGGCGCCCCCCGCCAGGTCAGGCGGACCAGGCCCCTGAACCCCAGTGCCTCCTCGCCCCGCCAGGCGCGCTCGACACGCAACTGAAAGCGGGTCCCCCCGGACTTGGACTCCGGCAGCGAGGCCACCCGTCCCTCCAGGCGCAGATCAACGCGCGCCAAGTCCGCCGGGAAGGGGTGACACAGCAGGTCGCAAGCCCGGAACTGGGCCCAGAGGAGCCCCACCAGCAACCAGCAGAGGGGACGCGCTGGCGCCCAGTGCCAGGCCAGCCAGGCCATTGCCGCCGCCGCCAGCCCCAGGAGCCAGGCTGGCGGTGGCACACTCCCGATAAAGAAGAGGCAGACACCCAAGGCAAAGCCCAGGGCGGCGGCGAGAGGACTCGCCCACCCCGTCGGCGGCGCGGCGGGGGGTGGGCGGCACCCGGCGGGAGGTTCGGGGTGGCTCATCAAACATCCGGAAGAGGAAGGCTCGCCCTATAGTGACATAAAGCCCGGGATCGCCACGACCGCTCGCGGTCCCCTGCCCCTCCGGGCCAGTCCGCCAGCGGTCGAGTCGGGCTGTTCGGCCCGCCCGGAGGCAGCCTTCCCACCCCGCCGGCCCTCCAGAGAGGCATTTTCGACCGTCCACGATTTTTTAGTATGATGAATTATATTAAAAAACGGGTAAAAATGTCGTTATTGGTCGCGGATGGTCGCGAGCCATGTCTATCTATGCCCGCGCACATTTTGCATACTGCGCACACCGCCAGCGCC
>JADZBU010000447.1 GCA_020851955.1 Chromatiaceae bacterium
GCCATCGGCCAGGGGGCCGTCGGCATCGAGTGCCGGCAAGACGATGCCCGGGTGCTGGCCCTGCTGGCGCCCCTGCATCACCCGGATACGGCCGCGCGGGTGGCTGCCGAGCGCGCCATGAATCGCCGCCTCCAGGGTGGCTGCCAGGTCCCGATCGCCGGTCACGCGCTCCTGAAGGGCGACGAACTCTGGCTGCGGGGCCTGGTCGGTACCCCGGATGGTACCTGCCTGCTGGTGGCCGAGCAGGCGGCGCCCCGCGCCCAGGCGGAGGAACTGGGCAGGCAAGTGGCGGATGAGCTGATCGCCCAGGGTGCCCATGCCATCCTTCAGGCCCTGGCGGAGGGGTGAGACCCGGTGTCGTCCACCCCCTGTGATCTTGCCGGGCGCGGCGTCCTGGTCACCCGGCCCCGGGCCCAGGCCGCGGGCCTATGCCAACTGATCGCGGCCGCCGGTGGCCGAGCCCTTGCCTTTCCGACGATCGAGATCGAGGCCGCTGGGGATCGGGAGAGCGCCCGACGCCTCCTGGCCGAACCGGCGGATCTGCTGTTTTTCACCAGCCGCAACGCGGTGGATTACGCCCTGCCCCTCTTTCCCGGCGGAGTCCTGCCGGCCAGTCCGCGTCTGGCGGCGGTGGGCAAGGCTACCGCCGAGGCCCTGACCGCCGCTGGCCGCGCCCCGGATCTGGTGCCCGAGGGTCGCTACGACAGCGAGTCCCTCCTCGTTCTACCGGAACTCCAGGATCTTGGCGGCTTGAGGGCCCTCATCGTGCGTGGGGAAGGAGGACGGCCCCTGTTGGGCGAGACCCTGAGGGCGCGTGGCGCCGAGGTGGCCTATGCCGAGGTCTATCGGCGCGTCTTGCCCGAGGTTGAACCCGCCGCTCTGCTGGCGGGCTGGGAGCGTGACGTCCACTTCGTCACCGCCACCAGTGGCGAGATCCTGGACAACCTGATGCGCATCCTGGGCGAGGCGGGCCGGGAGCGCCTTTTGGCGACGCCTCTGGCGGTGGTCAGCGACCGCACCCGTCTGGATGCCCTGCGGCTGGGCTTTGAGCGCGTCGAGCTGGCCGAGCGTGCCGATGACCCGGCCCTGGTCCAGGCCCTGTGCCGCCTGGCGGCCTGGGCCCCGGCCGGGGTTTGAACCCGTCCGACCTGAAGCTGGCGAGCCCATGACCCCGCCGTCGCGCATCCTCCTGATTCGCCTCAGTGCCATTGGCGACATCGTCTTTGCCTCGCCCCTCATCGCCGCCTTGCGGCGCGCCTATCCCCAGGCTCATATCGCCTGGCTAGTGCAGCCCGAGTGTGCTCCCCTGCTGCGGCACCATCCCGATCTGGACCAGATCATCACCTGGCCCCTCGCCGAGTGGAAGGCCCTGTGGCGCGAGCGGCGCTGGGGGGACTTGTGGCGGCGCGCCCGTGCCTTGCGGGCCGCATTGCGCGGGCAAGGATTTGACCGGGTCATCGATCTGCAGGGCCTGCTGAAGAGTGGCCTGCCCGCCTGGCTGACCGGCGCCCGGGTGCGAATCGGCCTGGGTTCCCGCGAGGCCAGCCAGTGGCTGATGACGCGCCTCGTGCCCCGGGGCGGCGATCCGGACGGCATCGGTTCCGAGTACCGGTTTCTGGCTGAGCAACTGGGTCTGCCGCTGGCGGACTTTGCCATGGCCCTGGTCCCGGGGGAGGCCGACCGGGCCTTCGCGCGGTCCCTGATCGAGCGGGAAGGGCTGGCGGCGGGCTATGTGGTTTTCTGCCCATTCACCACCCGGCCGCAGAAGCACTGGTTCGAGGACCGCTGGGCCCGGCTGGCGGGGGAACTGTATGCTGCTCTGGGCTGGCGGGTGCTCATGCTGGGGGGGCCTGGCGATCGCGGTGCGGGCGCCAGAATCCTGAGTCTGGCGGACGCCGATCCTGATCAAGCATCAATATCAACCCAGAGCCTGATCAACCTGGCGGGGACCACTAGTCTGCTCCAGGCCGCGGCCCTGATCGAGGATAGCCGCCTGGTCATCGGCGTGGATACGGGGCTGAGCCACATGGGCATCGCCTTTGGCCGGCCCAGCCTGCTGCTGTTCGGATCGACCTGCCCCTACCTGAAAACAGGGCGCGACAATGCCCGGGTCCTCTACCACCCCCGGCCCTGTTCCCCCTGCAAGCGCCGGCCGACCTGCCAGGGCGCCTTCGATTGTATGCGGGATATCACTGTTGCCGAAGTGCTAGAGGCTGCCCGCGTCCTGCCGGGGGTTTCCCCGTGAGGGTGCTGCACGTCGAAGGGGGCCGCCATCTTTATGGCGGCGCGCGGCAGGTCCTCTATCTGCTGGACGGTCTGGCGCAACGGGGGGTGACCAATGGCCTGATCTGCCGGGCGGGCAGTGAGATAGCGGCGGCGGCGGTGGGTCATGCCGAGGTCTTCGCCATGCCCATGGGCGGCGATCTGGACCTGGGCCTGATCCCGCGCATCTACTTCCGGACCCTCCAGTTCGGTACGGATGTCCTGCATCTGCATAGCCGGATTGGCGCCGATGTCATGGGCGGCATCGCCGGGCGCCTGGCGAGGGTGCCAGTGGTCCATTCCCGCCGCGTCGATAATCCGGAACCCCCTTGGCGGGTAAAACTTAAATACCGTCTGCATGACCGGGTGATCGCCATCTCCCAGGGCATCGGCGAGGTCCTGCTGGCGGCGGGACTGCCGCCGGACAAGCTGCGGGTGGTGCGCAGCGCGGTGGATTGTCACGCCTTCGCGGGGCCACGCGATCGCGACCTCCTGCGGGAGCGGCTCGGCGCACCCCCCGAGAGTCCCCTGATCGGAGTCGTGGCTCAACTCATCCCTCGCAAGGGCCATCAGTTGCTGCTCGAGGCCCTGCCGCCCCTGGTGGCTGAGTTTCCGGACCTGCGGGTGCTGTTTTTCGGCCAGGGTCCCGAGGCGACAAACCTGGAAAGGCGCATCGCCGAGGCCTGGCTTGGGAACCACGTCACCCTCTGCGGTTTTCGCGATGACTTGCCCGAGTTACTCTCGGGCCTGGACCTGCTGGTTCATCCCGCCATCCGGGAGGGGCTGGGTGTCTCCCTGCTCCAGGCCTCCTGCGCCGGGGTGCCCATCATCGCCAGCCGGGCGGGTGGCATTCCCGAGGCGGTCAGGGAGGGGGTCAACGGCCTGCTGGTGCCCCCGGGCGATGGCGCGGCCCTGGGCCAGGCGATCGCCAGGCTGCTACGGGACCCGGACCTGGCCCGGCGACTGGGACGGGGCGGGCGCGTCCTGATGAGCGCCGAGTTTTCCATCCCGGCCATGGTGGAAGGCAATCTGGCGGTCTATCGGGAATTGGTGGCGGGTGGTCGCCGGGGGGCGTTGTCCCCGGGAGGTCGCCGAGGGGGTTCGGCTCCTATGAAGGGCGAGGAGGGGGCGTGACGGAGCCCCTGAGCCTGCAAATCATCGGCAGCAAGGCCCTGGGTGGGGCCGAGCGCTGGTTCGCGCGTTTCGCCCGTGCCCTGGCGGAGACGGGGGCCCGGGCGGAACTGGCGATCCGCGCCGGCGGTGCCCTCGAGGAGTTGGACCTGGGACCCTTGCCCCTGCATCGCCTGCCCCTGCGCACGGTTTGGGACCCCCTCTCCCGCTATGCGATAAGCCGTCTCATCGCCCGCGTCCAGCCGGATATCGTCCAGACCTACATGGGGCGCGCCACCCGTCTGACCCATCTCAAGCCCCCGTCACGACCGGGGCAGGGTCCGGTGCATGTCGCCCGGCTGGGGGGCTACTATGCCCTGCACCCCTATCGCCATGCCCAGGCCTGGATCGGCAACACCCGGGGACTCTGTGACTGGCTGGTCCAGCAGGGACTGCCGGCGGGCCGGGTCCATCACATCTATAACTTCGTTGAACCGGCCCAACCCGTCGCCCCCGAACGTCTGGCGGGCTTGCGGGCGGAACTGGGATTATCCGCGGAGGCCTGGGTGCTGGTCAGCGCCGGGCGTTTCGTCCCCGTCAAGGGCCTGACCCATCTGATCGAGGCCCTGGCCCGGCTGCCCCGGACCATCGCGGATCGCCCGGTGCGCCTGGTGCTGCTGGGTGAGGGGCCCCTGGGCCCCGCCTTGCGCCGTAAGGCCGAGGCGGCGGGCATCGGTGACCGCATCCACTGGGCCGGCTGGCAAAGGGAGCCGGGCCCTTATTTTCAGATGGCGGACCTGGTGGTGTTTCCCTCCCTTGAGGAAGAGACCCTGGGCAATGTCATCCTGGAGGCCTGGACCTGGTCCAAGCCCCTGGTGACCAGCCTCTTTCGCGGGGCGCGGGAGATTGCCCGTCACGGCGAGGACGCCTGGTGCCTGCCCTGCGGGGATGCCCGGGCCCTGGCCGAGGGGATCGCCATCGTGTTGGGAGATGACCTGCTGCGCCAGGATCTGGCCCGGGCGGGTCAGGCCCGGGTCCGGGCGGAGTTCGCGCGGGACCCCATCATGGCGCGGTATCGGGACCTCTATCGCCAGCTTGTTGGCGCCGCCTGAGAGAGGCTTGCCGATATGTCGCCCCGGATTTCCATCCTCATGTACCACCAGGTGGGTGACTTTGTGCCCATGGCGTCGCATCGCGCCAATTATTGCGACCAGCGGCGCTTCGCCCGCCAGATGGGGTTCCTGCATGCCCTGGGCTATGAGGTGCTGGACCTGGATGGCGCCCTGGCCGGTCTGCGGGGCGAGCGGCCCCTGGCGGCCCGGTCCCTGGTACTGACCTTCGACGATGGCTACGACAACTTCGCGGACCATGCCCTGCCGATACTGGCCCGTTATGGCTTCACCGCCACCGTCTATGCCATCAGCGGCTGGCTTGGCCAACCCATCCAGTGGTATGGCCAGGAACCCGGTCGCGCCCGGCCCCGCCTCATGGATGCGGGCCGGCTGCGGGAGATCCAGGCCGCGGGCATGACCCTTGGCTCCCACACCGTTCACCACGCCCGCCTGGCCGAGCTGGACCCCGAGAGCCAGCGCCAGGAGCTGACCCGGAGCAAGGCGGACCTGGAGGACCTGCTGGGGACCCCGGTGCGTCACCTCTGCTATCCCTTCGGCAGCTTCAATCGGGACACGGTGCGGGCCGCCTGGGAGGCGGGCTACGTCAGCGCCACCACCTGCCTGCGGGGCGCGGCCACGGCGGCGGACCATCCCCTGATCCTGCCCCGCAAGGCCATCTCCTTTGGCGACAACCTGCTGGGCTTTGCCTGGAAGCTGGGTTTCAAGCAGGCCCCCACGGCGGAACTGAGCGTCTGGCGGGACCGCCTCAGCCAGGGTCCCGGTCTCTGATCCCGCGCTGATTCCCGCCACCGCCGCGCCCGCGAAAATCCCCGTTGGGCCCCTGTGCTAGACTGCCGTCCCTTGCGGGGATTGCGCCGAGGCCACTGGTCGCCGGCGCCGAGAGGACTCGGCTACTACGCCTCTGCTTGTACCTAACAGATTAAGGGATGTCGCCCTTGAACCGGCTCTACAGCCTGCTGCTCTACCTGGCCCTGCCTTTCGCCCTGCTGCGGCTCCTGTGGCGTAGCTGGCGTTCCCCGGCCTATCGCCAGCGCTGGGGGGAGCGGCTCGGCTTTTATGGCGACCAGCCCCTGGCGGCCGGGCTCTGGATTCATGCTGTATCGGTGGGGGAGACCCAGGCCGCCGCGCCCCTCATCAAATATTTCCTCGACGAGCACCCCGAGCTGGGGGTCATGGTCACCACCACCACGCCGACGGGGTCCGAGCGGCTGCGCGCCCTTTTCGAGGATCGGGTCCGTCATGTCTATGTCCCCTATGACCTGCCCGCCATTCTCGATCGCTTCCTGGATCGCGTCCGGCCCCGCCAGGTACTGGTCATGGAGACCGAGATTTGGCCCAACCTACTGCGGGTCTGCCAGCGGCGCGGTATCCCGGTAATCCTGGGCAATGGCCGCCTCTCCGCCCGTTCCGCCCGGGGCTATGGGCGCCTGGGTGGCTTCGCCAGCCAGACCTTCTCCCGCCTCTCCCTGGTGGCGGCCCAGACTAGCGCCGACGCCCAGCGCTTCATCGACCTGGGCGTACCCGCGGAGCGGGTTAAGGTCACGGGCAGCATCAAGTTTGACCTGCGACAGCCTGCGAGTCTGGAGGATAGCGCCGAGTTCATGCGCCGCTTCTGGGGTACGGATCGGCCGGTCTGGGTCGCGGCCAGCACTCACGAGGGCGAGGAGGAGCCCCTCCTCAAGGTGCATCGCCGGATTCTGGCGCGCCTGCCCCGGGCCCTGCTGGTCCTGGTCCCCCGTCACCCCGATCGTTTTGACCGGGTGGCCGCCCTGGCGGCGCGTCTCGGCTTGCCCGCCGTGCGCCGCTCCACCGGCGGGCCTTGCGGGCCGGAGGACGCGGTCTTTTTGGGGGACACCATGGGCGAGCTGCCGGTCCTGATCGCGGCGGCGGACGCGGCCTTTATCGGTGGCAGCCTGGTGCCGGTGGGCGGGCACAATCTGCTGGAGGCGGCGGCGGCGGGGGTGCCCGTGGCCATCGGCCCCCATGCCTTCAACTTCGCCCAGATCACGGCACTCCTGGTCCAGGAAGGCGCGGCGGTACAGGTGCCGGATGCCGATGCCCTGGCCGACCTCATGCTGGACTGGCTGGGTGACGCCGCGACCCGGGCGCGCATGGGCGAGAATGGCCGGCGGGTGGTGGCGCACAATCGGGGGGCTCTCGGGCGCCTGATCGCCTTGGTGGAGGCCCTGGAACCGGCCCCTGCGCATCCGCGCCCCGGCACTGCCCGGAGAGCGGGGTCACTTTGATTGCAACCTGAGGGTAAATTAGGTTTTTTCAGATCTTGAAGCGGGAAAAGAGTTCCCGCCGGGACACCTCTTTCTGTAAGGCACAGTCCCGCCGGGCCTGCTCCATCTTCTCATCGCGGGTACGAATGACCTGACCCCAGGCCTCGAAAACGGCTTCCGTGTCCGCGTAGGTTCCCATGTCGAGGCAAATGGGCTGCAAGAGAAAGTGGCCCAGGTCTCGATGGTAGTTCAGATGCGCTTGCTGGGACTGGCCGAGGAGTGAGAAGAGGATACGGGGACCTAAGACCTGGTAGGGGGCTCCTTCTCGCTCCGGCGCGGACCAGCCGCCCGGCAGGGCGAGGGGCGGGGAGCAGTCGGGAAAGAGCAGGCGCGCCAGCATCCAGGGGGTGAGCAGCAGCAGGACTCGCCAGTCCTCGATCCGGCGCAGGGCCCGCTGCTGGATCTCGAGATGGTGATTCAGAAAAGGATCGCCTTGGAGCTGCTCGCGCAGAATGACTTGGTGAACCTCCAGTACCGCCGCGGATAGGGCGGCGTCCTCCCCAAGCTCCGGCGGGCACGGCGACCAGGGGGCGTCAGGCAAGTTCCACCTCCCCACCACCTAGCTCCGCCAGCCGTGCCCCCAGCAGGCGGTAGAGCTCAAACTCGCCATGGCTCTGGAGATCGCGCGCGAAGCGGGGGAGCCAGCGGTCAAGATGCGCGCCCCATAACTCTTCAATCACCTCCTCCGCATCTCCCCGCTCTTCAAGCAAAGCCAGGCATTCGAGTAAGGTGCCCAGGTAATCGGCGGGCGCCAGCCTGGCCCCCAGGCCCGCCCGGCGGTAGAGGGCCTCAAGATCCCCCGCGACGGTTCCCCCCATCTGACCCTGCCGGTAAGCCGATTCGAAGGGGGGGCAAGGCGTCTTTGGGTAACCGCTCAGGAAGAGACGGGTGTGCTCGCCCTGCCACTGTTCCAAGGGCTTATCCGCCAACTCCTCGATGGCGGGCGCCAACCAGGGGGCCATGGGCAGCATGTCGCGCAGGGCATCGAGGGCATCATCCTCCGGAAAAGCCAGCAAGGCGGAGAGGATATAAAGCTGCCGCGGATCGGGAAAGCGGTCGGTGGCCATGGGGTCGGGAAATTCCAGCAGGAAGTAGATTGATAGGTATTTAAGAAGATACTAAACTGATAGAGCTAACCATCTACTTAATCACCCACGGAGATCTTTGGGAGAATCCCATGGAAAATTTGCTTGGACTTGCCGGCTCGGGAGCCGGGCTTTTGGTCGTGTTTGCGCTCTATCTTGGCGGTGCCGGTGTGGTCCTCAAGCTTGTGGATCGGCTGGTGCCTCGTAAGCACCGCGAATGATGCCCCGCACCCTTCCCCAGCTATCCTCACCACCACCCTGGCCATCGGCCGCCCGATAAGGCGGTCGATGGCTTTGTCTCATGCCATGGCCTCTTGACCCCCTTCCCGCCCCCTACCAGGGATAGGCGTAGATCCCCGCGTACATGAAGTAGTGCCGCAACAGGTAGCCGCCCATCAGGACCAGAACCGAGGCGGTGATAATCGGCACGTGGCTCGTCCAGCCCTTGACCACCCCCCTGAGTTCCAGAAAGAAAGGCACGATCAGGCCAAAGCCGATGAAGCCAATCAACCACCCGAAGTCGGTGAAGAGGAGCTCCCAGGAACGCATGGCCGATTCGGACCCGCGTTTGAGGTAGAAGTAAAAGGAGAAGAGGATCACCAGCTCGGCGGAGATCAGCACCAGATCGATGCGCTCGTAGAGTAGCCGGATGCGGGTATCTTCCGCATCCTTGATGACGGTGTACATGATCAGGAGCAGGAAGGCCATGGCGGTCGAGAAGGCGGACACCGTAAAGAGCAGCGGCACGCCCGGATTGGCCCAGAGGGCCACGGCGGGGAAGGACTGCAGCAGCAGGCCCGTATAAACCGTCACCCCCACGCCGTTGATCACCGCCAGCCAGCCGACGAATTTGCGGAAGCGGGTTACCGCTTCACAAATCTTGATGACCAGGCCCCATTCCAGCACCTTGCCGATGAGCGGCAGGCGTTTGAGGAAGGGTGTTTCGCGGGCGTAGGGCAGGGCGTAGAGCACTCCCCAAACCATCATCCAGATGATGAACTGGGTCCCCCAGGCGATCCAGGCATCGGGTTTCTTGAAAAAAACCAGGGGATTCAGTATGTGGATGGCCGCCAGGTGGTGTAACAGGTGGCCAAACAGCATCATGGAACCGATGGCCAACAGGACGACACCCGCGCCCGCGCCCCATATCACCAGATTGCGGTGGGGCTTGAGGTACATGTCGGTGAGGAAGGTCACCGCCAGAGTCGCGGCGCCCAGGCCACCGGTATAAAGATACACAGCGAGCCACCAAGTCCAGAGGTTCTGCGTCTCATAACTCATGGTGACGTCCATCTCAGCCCCTCCACTTGAGGTCATCAATGTAAAACACGTTGGGACGGGTGCCGATGTGGGGCATGAGGGGCCTTGCTACCCCGCTGGCAACCACTTGCGCCACGGGGTCCTGGGGGTCGTCCAGATTGCCGAACAGGCGGGCCGAGCCGACGCAGGTCTCGACACAGGCCGGCTTGAGCCCCTTTTCCACCCGATGGTCGCAGAAGGAGCATTTGTCCATGCTGGGGCTGGAGCGCCGGTAATCGGACCCATAAAACTCCTCGCCCAGGGCCACGTCCGCGTAGGTGATGGCGACGCGGGCATGATAGGGACAGGCCATGGCGCAGGCACCGCAGCCCATGCAGAGATCCTGGTCCACCATGACGATGCCGTTCGCCTTCTTGTAGGTGGCCCCGGTGGGGCAGACGCTCATGCAGGGCGGGTTGTCACAGTGGTTACAGAGGCGCGGGAAGAAGCGGCGATGCACGCTATTGCCTACCCCGATCTCCTTGTCGTGGACGTAGGTGCGCCACTTGTGATCATCCCAGACGGGGGTCTGGTTCTCCAGGGCGCAAGCGGCCATGCAGGCATTACAGCCCACGCAGGTGTTGAGGTCGATGACCATGGCATAGTGAGTCATTGTCTTCCCTCCTTAAACCTTGGCTACCCGAATCGTGAACTCCTGGGAGCGGAAACCCGCCACCACCGGCTCGACCTGGTAGGGGATCAGTTTGTTGGTGGCCGTGCCATCGCCGTGGGTTCGGGATAGCGCCTTGTTTTCGACCCCGAAGGAGGAGTAAACAAAGAGGGTATCGGGATGCACCAGGCGCGTGATGTGGGCATGGCCGCCCGTGACCTGCCCCGACTTGGCGTTGGTGAGCCGGATCGGATCGCCGTTGTTGATGTGCAGCCTGGCCGCCCGCTCGGGGTGTATCCAGACGCCCTTGTAAATATCTCGCTTGAACTGATTGATGCCCGCCAGCACCGGGTTGTTGCTGTTGGTGGAGCCGTGGGAAACGGTGGGGGTCTTGCCGTAGGCGAAGAAAAATTCATCGGCCTCCAGGGCGATCGTCGCGGGTTCGCCATCCCGGTATTCCGGCGGGATCCAGGTCGCCAGGACACTGAAGTTGGCCTCGGTGTGGCCCCCATCGCGCAGTCCGCGCATCAGTCCGCTGTAGAACTCCACCCGGCCGCTGTCGGTGGGTACCGGCATGCGCCGCGGCATACTCCATTGGTCGAGGATTTTTTCCTTCCTTTCCTCAAGATAAACCCCCTTGTCACGCAGGATCGCATCGATCGCCTCGGGGGTGGTGCCGAGTCGCGCCGCGGTTTGGGCAAAGGAGACCCGGCGGCAGGCGGCGGCAAAGGCGCCCTTCTTTTGGGTCTTTTGGAGTTCCGCGTAGGCCTCCTTGACCGGCGCGGCCTTGAGCCCGGTGAGCTTCTCCACCCAGTCCAGAAAACCCTCCCGGTTGCCACTGATGACCTCGGTCATCTTCAGGAGGATGTCAGCGGTCTCCTCGGTGTCGTAGAGGGGCTCGATGGCGGCATAGCGGGTGGTCAGGGCGAGATCGTGGTTTACCCCATTGCCGTACAGGGTGGGCTCATCCCGTTCGAGATAGGTGGTATTAGGCAGGATGACGTCCGCGTAAGGGGCCGTATCCGAGGGCAGCACCTCCACCATGACCACCAGGGCCACGTTCGGGTGGCCGAGGGTCTCCTTCCAGTAGCTGTCGGGATAGTAGTGACGGACCGGATTGGCCGCGTTGATGATAAAGGCGCGGGTCAGGTAGGGCTCGCCCTTGAACTGGAGCTGGCCCTCCACCGATTCGCGCAGGCCCGAATCGGTCATCACCGGCAGGGCCACGTTGAAGCGGCCCGCCGCCTTTTCCTGGGCATTCCAGGCCCAGGCAAAACCCGGTTTGCCGTGGGAAAAATTATCGCCCTGGGACACGGCCCCGATCACCATCTTGGCAAAGGCCATGCCCGCGAGATTGGCGAGGGGCGCGCCCATCTCATAGCCCTCCTCCATGGCCTGGTACATCAGGTGGGCCTTGTGATGGACTTCGCCGGAATTCATCCAGCCGCCCACCGAGTCGATACCGCCGATGAGGGCCTGGACCATGGCCTGTACCCGCCGCAGCATCATGATGTTGCCAAAACGGGCCCCGTGCCAACCTGGGTCGACGATGGCGGGGCGGGTGTTGCCAAACTCGTGGGCGATACGGCTGATGGTCTCCGCGGCAATCCCCGTCATCTCCGCGGCCCACTCGGCGGTATAGGGGGCGAGTTCCTCGAGTTGGACCTGGAAGACCGTCTTGATCGGCCGACCCTCAAGGCTAAAGCCTTCGGGGACCTGGAGACCGGGCGTGAAGGGGCGGCCTTCCTGGTCCTTGTGGTTCTGGTTGCTGAATTTCTTCAGGGTGCGCGGGTTGCCGGTGTCCTCTTCCACCGCCAGGGGTCTGCCTTCCGCGTCCGTCACCAGTTGCCACTCGCCCTTGTCGTCCTGGGTCATGAGAAAGGGCAGGTTGGTGTGACGCCGGATGAACTCGGCATCGTAAAGCTCCTCCTGCATCAGGATGCGCATCAGCGCCAGCATGAAGGCCAGATCGGTACCGGGGCGGATCTGAATCCACTCATCCGCCTTGGCGGCGGTCTCCGAGCAGCGGGGATCCAGGGCCACGATCTTGGCGCCATTCTTGCGGCCTTGGGCGAAGCGCACCATGCGGCAGGTGGACACGGCACCGATCGAGGCGTTGTTCCCCACCAGCAGGATGTACTTGGCATGGTCGAAGTCCGGCAGCACCTCGTCATGGATGTTGAAGTTGCCCGTGACCAGATCCGTGCCCAGGTGACCCGTGGTGACGCAGTGCTGCATGGGCGAGGCCACGATGTTGGGCACCTCGTTGGCCATGGCGAAGGGCACCGCCCAGTTCATGTAGAAGACGCAGGAGGTCCAGCCACCCACCATGGTCCACTCCCAGGGTTTGATCTGGGCGGCGGCCTGCTTTTTGGCGATGTAGTCCCAGGCCTCTTCCCAACTGGCCTGGCGGAACTTGTACTCCCCGCGCTGGCTACCCTCGACCCGGATGAGGGGGGTCTTGATGCGGTCGGTATCGTAGGTCTGGCGCAGTCCCGCCTGGCCACGGGCGCAGATCTTGCCCCGATTGAGGGTTGAATTAGGATTGCCGTCCAGCTTGACAATGCGCTTGTCGCCGCCCTTGGTATGGGTGGTGACGCGCAGGTTGCAGAGCGAAGAGCAGAAATTGCAGATGCTATAGCTCACCTCCTCCTTCACCTCGTCATCGGCGGCGAGGGCTTGGGTCACCAGGGTCGAGAGGGGAGAAAGCAGACCAAGACCCGCGGTTCCGTAACCGCTGGATTTCAGAAAGGCACGACGAGACAGACGCGGTAGGCTCCAGGCCATGGCGGGAAACTCCTCTGGGGGGATGCTGCCCGGGATATACGGCGACCGGGTTCTTTTATTATGGTGGGTCGCCCTGATACAGCATCGAGCGGAGGGATGGAGGCAAGCTCCATCCTGGACGGATTATTACCGAATCATGACCGAGAAACGTTGACTATTGTCAATGAAAGGGGCGCATGCGCGGGCGGCGGGCTAAAAAACGAAGCGTTCCGGCTCCGGGGCCTTGGCCAGGGCCGGGACCGAGGTCTCGAACAAGGACTGGCGGCTGAAGCCCTCGGGGCCATGGGTGACCAGGGTCGCCTCCATGGCCGGTTCCAGGCCGATGATGGCGAAGAGGCGGCCGTGGGGGGCGAGTTGTGCCTCCAGGCCCGCCAGGGCGCTGGCGTCGGGCAGGGAGCCGGTGACGGCGATGACGTCGAAGGGTCCGCCATCGATGTGGCCGGCAAGGCCGTCGCCTTCCCGTATCTCCAGCCGGCGGGGGTCGACATCCGCCAGATTCTGGCGCGCCAGGGCGGCCAGGTCCGGGTCGATCTCCAGGCTGATGACGGCGTCGCCCAGGTGGCTCAGGCAGGCGGTGAGATAGCCGCTCCCCGTGCCGATCTCCAGGATGCGGTCATCGGCGGCGATGGACAGGGCCTGCAGGAGGCGGGCGACGATCTTGGGAGCGAGCATGGTCTGGCCCTGGCCCAGGGGGATCTCGAGGTCGGCATAGGCCAGACCGCGATAGGCCGCGGGGACGAAGCGCTCGCGGGGGATAGCGGCCAGGGTTTCCAGCACCCGGTTGTCGTTGACGCCCCAGGGGCGGATCTGTTGCTGGACCATGTTGAAGCGGGCGGTGTCGAGGCTGGTATCCATCGCGAGTCCTGTCTGAATTGAATGGCCGGAATGGGGCGGACGGGCAGAGGCGCTGTGCCCGGCGGGTGTCCGGGGCTGCCGTCGGCAAGTCTTGCCAAGACTACGGATTTCCGCTCCGCTGGGCAAGCCGCCTTCAGCAGGTCTCGCCGCGCCAGACGCCGGTGGATGGAGTGCGCTAATGAGGTCCAGGAAGGTCGCGGGGATCCAGTTGGCCATCGACGATTTTGGCACCGGCTATTCCAGCCTGGCCTATCTCAGGCGCTTCCCGGTCCATAAGCTCAAGATCAACGCTCTTTCATCCTAAAGACCAGGACCTGACGGCGGGGCCGTCGCCTCCATCCAGGCCAGCAGGCTCTGCAGCGGCATCCAGGCGGCGGCCACGTCCCCATACAAGGCAGCATGTAGTTGTTCCAGGGCCCGTTCCAGTACGAAAAGCCGTAGTAAGGCTCGTGCCTGAGTCCGCCCCTCCGCTCCTTCAGTATATCCAGGCGTATCTTGGCAAGCGGCCTCGTAGGCGCTGACCAGGCGGCGGCTAAATTCGTCCCGCCAGCGGGCCAGATACGGGGCCAGAGCATCGCGTTGGACAGGCCGCTGCCGGCAGACCTCTTCCAGGGTCTGGCGGGCAACCAAAGCCCCCGACCAGATAAGGCTGGCCAGGTCTACCAATGGGCAGCGTTTGGCGCGACGCTCCGACAGTGGCCGCTCCGGATTCCCCGCGAAATCGACCAGTACCAGATCATTGCCGGCCACCAGAACCTGGCCGAGGCCCAGTCTGCCATGGCAGCGGGTCTTGACCGCCTTGACGCGGTAGGGCATGAGGGTCACCAGCTGGGACAACAGCTCTTCGCCACGGTAGCGCAGTTGTTCCGCCACGGCGCGGGCCTCGGCTGGCAGGAAGGCTAGCCCTGCCGCCAGGCGGTCAAGCACCGCTCTGGCCTTCGCCTCCAGGTCCATGCGCCAGGCGGCCAGGTCGTCGGTGGTGATCGGTTCCGGGGCAAAGGCCGGGTCCGCCGTCGGCCTTGCCAGGGCCAGATGGAACTCCGCCAGGCGCCTCCCGAGGCTGTCCAGGAGGGCGCCCAGGGCCATAAGGGCGGGGTCGTCTTGCCAGGACAGGACCCGGTCGCCCCCCTGCTCACACAGGCGACCCAGCAAGTCGAGGCAGCGGGTCCAGAGATCGCCCTGATTGAGCAGATAGGGCTGGATCGTGATCAGGACCCTGGTCTCACCGTTGGCGGCTCGCCAGTCGGCGAAGCCCGCCAAGGGGATGATCGGCATGGAGGGTGATGCCTCACCCAGGTAGCGCAGCATCTCAACCTCGTGGCCAACATCCGGGCGCAGGCGCCGGTAGCCCTTCAGGAGAAGCCGCTCGTCCAGCACCGCCCAACTGTCAGCGTGTTCGGTCAGCAGGCGCAGGCCAGCCCCAGAGCGGGGCGGAGGCAGTCGCGCAAAGTCGGGAGTGGGGGTAAACCTAAGTTGCCCGGATCCACAGGGCAGTTCCCCACCCGAGCCCACGGCCTGAACCAAGGCGCGCACGAAGGTCTCATCGGCAAAGGCATCATAGAGCAAGCCCGGCACCGCATGCCGGCGTACCCGCGCCAAGGCCGCCGCGGCCGGGGCGCCGGCGCCGGACGACTGGTCGCGGCCTTCCCAACGGATGCTTAATGGCAGGAAGTAGTCCTGGACCTGCCCATCCTCGAGAAGAACCCGCGCCAGGCTGATCATTGATTCACCCCAGACCTGCCGCTCGCCCAGGGCTACGGCGCGGATGTCGGCCGCCCGGGGGGCAAACCAGCGGCGGGTGGGCAGATAGCGAGGTAGGATCTGCCCCTCGAACTGGGCCAGGGCACGCTCCATGGGCTCCCGGCGCTGAGCCAGGCCCGGCTGGAGGCTGTTCCAACCCTCCGGCAGCACCAGGGTCTTGAGCCGCAGAGCCGGCAGCCGGTCCTCGTGCCAGGCCGGGGGCTGGGCATCCCGTGAGAGCAGAAACCAGTAAAAGCCGTAGCCGGGAAGGGTCAGCAGGTAAGGTAGCTCGCCGATGGCCGGGAAAGGCGTCTGGCACAGCATCTCCACCGGCACCCGGCCCTTGAAGTCGCTCAGGTCCAATTCCACCGGTTGGGCGCCCCGCGCCAGGTTGGCGACGCAGAGGACCACCTCATCGGCTCCCGCTCCCCCGTCTCCTGGTCCACCCTGGCGCACATAGGCCAGGATCTTGCGGTTGCCCGGATGCAGCAGGCGCAGGCCGCCGCGCCCAAGGACGCAATAGGCCTTGCGTACTCGGATGATACGTCGCATCCAGTTGAGCAGGGAGCTGGCCTCACGTTCCTGGGCTTCGACGTTGACCGCCTGGTACCCGTATATCGGGTCCATGACCGGCGGCAGATAGAGCCGCTGGGGGTCGGCGCGGGAGAAGCCGGCGTTGCGGTCCGGGGACCATTGCATGGGGGTGCGGACGCTGTTGCGGTCACCGAGGTAGATGTTGTCGCCCATGCCCAGCTCGTCGCCGTAGTAGAGGATGGGACAGCCGGGCAGGGACAGCAACAGGCTGTGCATGAGGCGGAGCTTGTCCTGGTCATTGTCCAGCAAGGGCCCCAAGCGGCGGCGGATGCCGAGATTGACGCGCATGCGCGGGTCCGCGGCGTACGCCTGATACATGTAGTCCCGTTCTCGGTCGCTGACCATCTCCAGGGTCAGCTCGTCGTGGTTGCGCAGAAAGATGGCCCACTGGCAGTTTGGTGGTATCTCGGGGGTCTGTTCCAGGATCTCGACCACGGGGTGGCGGTCCTCCTGAGCCAGGGCCATGTACATGCGCGGCATGAGGGGAAAATGGTAGGCGACGTGGCACTCATCGCCAGCGCCAAAGTAATCACGCACGTCTTCGGGCCACTGGTTGGCCTCGGCCAGGAACATGCGGTTGTGGTAGCGGGCGTCGACCACGGCGCGCATCTGGCGGATGACGGCATGGGTCTCCGGGAGATTCTCGTTGTTGGTGCCGTCCCGCACGCACAGATAGGGGATGGCGTCCAGACGCAGGCCGTCCACCCCCAGGGCGAAACCGTTCTCCCCCTAACTGATCCAGTAGCAGAGGGACTTACCCTCGATCCTGGACAGGCTCGTTCGGCTGCATTACCCTGTACCCCTTCTTGGCGTGGCGAGATCGGCCTTGAACTTGCTAGACATCACCCTGCGGCCGGTCGCGGTCGACGAGGAACCGCGCTTCAAAGCGCTGCTCGATGCGCATCACTACCTGGGTGCGGTGGCAAAAATCGGCCACACGCTCTGGTA
>JADZBU010000448.1 GCA_020851955.1 Chromatiaceae bacterium
GCGCCGATGCTCAGGCCATCCGGACTGAAGCTGGCGTGGGCGGCGCTGCCCAGCCCGGCGGAGAGGGTCAGATAGGCCGTCAGCGGTTCGTCCCGGGCCGCGGTGGGGCTGGGCCAGAGGCGCACCGTGCCATCGCGGGAGGCGGTGAGGAGCCAGTCCCCGTCGGGGGAGAACTCGAGGCTCAGAATCCGCGCCTTGTGGCCACTGAGTTGGGCAAGCGGGGTGCCGTCAAGGCCCCACGCCTGGGCCTCCCCCTCGCCGCTGGCGGTGACCAGGGTCTGGCCATCCGGGGCGAAACGCACGTTGGTGACCGCGCCGGCCTGGGGTTCCAGATAGCGGGGTTCGCCACAGGCGCCCCCGGCGATCTCGACCAGGGCAATGCGCCCATCCTCGCTGGCCGTGGCCAGGTGGCGGGCGCCGGGACTAAAGGCCAGATCATGAACGGTATTCTTGTGCCAGGGCCCGGCGCAGATCTCGGTCCACTGGCCGGAGGCGGCGACCCGCAGCACCTGGACCCGGCCATTCTCGGCGCCGCTGGCCACCCAGACCGCCCCCTCCGCGTCCCGGGCCAAGGCCGCCGCCCGGATGCCGCCGGTGCCCGGCGCCACGGGCAGGTCCTCGCCCAGCGGGGCGCAGGTGCGCAGGTCCCACAGCCGCAGCGGATGCCAGGAGTCGTTCGAGGCCGTCAGCAGCCAGTCGCCGTGGGGGGCGAAGAGCGCCTGATAAATCGCCGGGCAGTCCGGGCTGCCGTTCTGGGTACAGGGCTGCAGGTCCGGCGTCAGGGCCAGGGTGCAGACCTCCTCCCCCCGGGTCAGATCCCAGATCCGGGCCGTGCCGTCGAAGCCGGCACTGGCCAGCAGCCCGGCGGAGGGGGAAAAACCGACCCGGCGCACCCGATCCTGGTGACCCTGGCCCTCGTCGCCCAGGCGCCAGCGCAAGGCCGGCACCAGGCCCGTCGCGCCGCGTTCCAGGCGCCAGACCTCGATGCGGCCATCATGGGCGCCCGTCGCCAGCAGGGTCGCGGGCGGCGTGCCGGGCGAACTCCCCGGCGGGGCGCCCGCTTCGGCCGCCGGCTCCCGGGCCAGGGCCAGGTGGGCGACCTGATCCGCGTGGGGGAACTGGAGGACGAAGGTCGCCGCCGGTCGCACCGACCAGAGCCGGGCCGAGCCGTCCTCGCTGGAGTAACTGAGGATGCGGCGCTGATCCTGGCTGAAGCGCGCCTCGGTGACATCCCCCTCGTGGCTGATGACGGCCAGACTCTGGCCGGTCCAGAGCCCCCAGAGCCGGATGGTGTCATCCTGGGAGGCGGTGAGGACGAGGGGTTCCTCCTCGCCGGCGTCCTGTCCCGCTGCGATCTGGACCTGGTCCACCGCCAGGTCGTGATGGCCGAAGATCTGGGCCTCGCCCGTCGCCAGGTCCCAGCGCACCACCTGGCCGTCGTCATCCACCGCCACCAGGGTGCGTCCCTCGGGGCCAAAGGCGATGCGGCGCACCGAGGCCCGGTGGATGCGGATCTTGCGGCCATCCCGCGTGATGACCCCCAGCTCCGCCAACTCGCGCCCGGTCAGGTCGTAAACCCGGATGCGGTCGTCGGCGAAGGCGACGGCGACGCGTTCCCCGCTGGGGTCGAAGACGGCGTGGTAGGCCGCGCGGCCCCGGGACTCGCTGGCCGGGAGGACGACGATCTCCTCCCCGGTGAGGGTATCGACCACCTTGGCGGTGCCATCGAAGGAGGCCGTTGCCAGCCGCTGCCCATCCGCCGAAAAGGTCAGGGCGCGGACGCCGCGGTCATGGATCTGGCGATCCCACAGGACCACGCCCGGGGTCACCAGGCTGAGGACGCAGAGGGCGGGAGCGCGCCGATCCCCATGGATGAGGGCCAGCGTGCGCCCGCCGGGATCGATGGCGATGGGCGAGCGGGGGCGCCCGCCGCAGGTCCAGGTCGGAGGATCGGTCGCGGCGGCGGGGAGGCGCCAGACGCCCTCCTCGCCGATGCCCAGCGCCAGCACCTCCTCGCCCGAACCGACCAGCCGCAGGCTGTGAATCGGCAGTTCCGGTCCGGCCAGGCCCCCCGCGAAATGGTAGCGCTCGCCCTGGAGAGTCCAGAGTTCGGCGCCCCCCCCGGGGGCCGGCATCGCCAGGCGCTCCCCATCGTCGCTGAAGGCCGCCGCCAGGGCGGCTCCGCCGTTCGCGGGCGGGGCGCTGACCAGGCTGAGCAGGCGGTTGCGGATGAAGGCCCGGCTCAGGCTGTCCGTGGCCTCCGCGGGCAGATAGGGGCCGGCGGCCAGGGCCAGGCGGACGGCCTCGGCGGTATTGCCGCGGTCGATGGCGCTCTCGGCGTTGCGTAACTCGCTGCGGTAGAAGCCGAGTCGGGACAGGTTGGAGGCATCCCAGGCCCACCAGGCGGTGGAGGTGGCGATCACCAGGAGGCTGAGCAGGGTCCAGCCCAGGATGCGTGCCTGGTGGTTGCGGCGCCGCTGCACGGCCAGATGGAGGCGGCTCTGCTCCAGGTAGTCGCGCTCCAGGGGTTCCAGTTCAGCGGCATGGGTGGTGGCGAAGAGCTGGGCGGCGGCGTAGCCGGCCTCCCCCAGGAGATATTCCCGGTTGCGGTCGGTACGCCGCCAGAGGCGGGCCTGGCGGGAGAGCTGGTAGCGCAGGATGAGATCCCGGCGCTGGGCCGGTTCCGCCAGCCAGTCCCGCACCGGCTGCCAGCGCTCGAGCAAGACCGGATGGACGAAGGCGGCGATGGGCCGAAAGCGTTCCCAGCGCTGGCCGGGTTCCGGGGCTGCCGGGGCCTCAGCGGCGGGGGCCTCGCTGGGCGTCAGGCTTTCCGCCTTGCCGATGAGATCCGTGCCCAGGCGCAGCAGGCGTGCCACCCCACCCCGACGGATCAGCCGCTCCTCCCGGGTCTGCCGCCAGAGCCGGCGCAGGTCGTCCCAGATACTGGGGGCGGTTGGCGGGGCCGCCACCGCCTCCGCTTCCTCCTCCTCCGCGTCGGCCACCACCAGGCGCGCCGCGATCAGGCGCTCCACCAGGGGCGCCACCGTGGGCAGGTGGGTCAGGGTCCGGAGGTCCCCGGCGCGGATGCCGGGCCGGGGGGCCCCGCTGCCTTCCAGGGTGACGAGGGCCCGGCACAGGGTCGGCAGGGCGGCGCGCTGGGGTGGTTCCAGCTCCGCCCAGAGCTGGTCGGCACGGGTGACGAGGCTGCCGGCCACCCCGCCCAGGCCGCGCAGATCGGCCAGGGTTAGCAGGGATTGACTTGCCGCGGTCTCTTCCACCCGCGTCGCCGCCCGCCGGTAGAGGTCTTCCAGGACCTCCTGCAGCACCGGGGGCCAATGGGTCAGCAGACTGGCCTCCGTCTCCAGGACGTCCACCAGTCCGCGGCCGGTGCCGCTGGTCGGTTCCTCGTAATCGAGGGCGGCGACCCGGGCCGGGATCTCGATCACCTGGCGGATGCGGGCCGTGGCGGGCGGTTGCAGGGGAAACCAGCTCACCTCGTCCAGTTCCGCCGCCAGCTCGGGCAGTTCGGCCAGCCGGGGGAGATAGTCGTTGCGCAGGGTGGCGATGACCCAGATGCCGTCCCGCGCCGCCAGGCAGGGCAGGGCGGCGAGGAAGGCCCGGGCGCTGGGGGCGCCAAACAGGGGGTCCAGGGCATCGACGACGATGACCAGTTGCGCCCGGCCACTATTGGCCCCCGCCTGTTCGGCGAACTTGGCGCCGACCCGGGCCAGGGCCGCAGCCAGTTCGGCGGCGGCCACCTCCGGGGTGGCGATGAGGAGATCGGCCAGGGATTGGGTATCGAGCCCGAACTCCTCCAGGGCCGCGCCGAGGACCGCCGGCGCGCTCACGGCGGCGGCCAGGGCGTGGAGGGGCTCCTCCGCGCCCCCGAGATCGACCAGACACCAGCGGCACAGGGCGATCCCCGGGAAGAGGAAGGGCCGCGCCAGCCGGGGCAACAGGCCCGCGCGGATCAGGGAACTCTTGCCGACGCCGCTGGGACCCGTGACCAGCAGGAGCCCCCGGCCCCGCTGGACGTTGGCCTCCAGGCGGGTGATCAGCTCCCGGGTCTCGGTCTCGCGGCCGACGAAGATGGGGTGGTCGGTAAATTCGAAGGGCCGGTCCACGCGAAAGGGGCTGCCCCGCCAATCCTGGAGGTGCGAGGTCAGGCGCCGCTCGGCGCTGATACGGCGGTTGAGGAGCTTGCGCAGTTGGGTCTCGACCAGCTCGCGAAAGGAATGGTCATTGCCGAACTGGCGGAAGGCGCGCCGGAAGCTGCCATCGGGGTTGAAGAAATGGGTGCGGAAAAAGGCTTCGAGACGGCTGCGGTCCGCCAGGGCCTCCCGCGCCACTTCCGGATTGTTGACGTCCACCAGGCAGGGAGCGGTCTTGCGATAGACCAGCACCTCCGGGCTGCCGGTGCGCCCCGAGGCCTCCACCGCGTCGACGAATTCCCACTCGGTCCCGGTCAGGCCGCCATAGGGGTCGTTGGCCAGGGGCGTCCCCAGCCGCGCCCAGAGCATGACCAGCACGATCTCGCAGTCCGAGGGCCGCACCAGGCCGGCCTGGAAGCTCTGGGCCGCGGTCAGCGCCTCCTGTTCCCACAGGACCGCCTGGACCTCGAAATAGGGCAGATACTCCTGGGCCAGGGCCTCGATGATGTTGCGCGTCAGGGCCCGCTCATGATCCAGGTCGGAGGGGGAAGAGACGAAGATACGAATCTGGGGATCGGCCATCGGCACACCTGAGGAAGGTGGAGAGGAGAGTGGCAAGGAAGCTTGAAACTGACTTAACGCTGTTGCGCCGTGTGCAGCAGGGTCAGGATATGCACCTCGTCTTCCTTGACACGATAGACCACTACATAGTGCCTGTGTAGCACTAACTCTCGGGTTCCGTACACGCGCCCGGGCTTGCCAAGTTGATGTTCCGCAAGGTGCGTGACTTTGTCGCGCAACTCGCTCACGAAGGTGGTGGCCCGGGCGGGATTGTCCTGGGCGATATAGGTGGCGATCTCCTCCAGTCGTCGCAGGGCCCGTCGAGTCCAGCGCAGCTTACGCGCCATAATGGGTGAAGACCGCGTTTACCTCGGCTTCGCTGGCAAACTCACCCCGGTCGGCCTCGGCAAGGCCCTCCTCGATGTCCTGCACCTGCCAACGCTGCGCTTCCAGATAAGTCGACAGGGCCTCGAGGGTGATAAGGCTCTTGGTGCGCGCCGTTGCCTTGGCCAGATCCTCCAACTGCTGGTAGATGCGCGTCGGCACACGAACATTGATGGTACGTGTCGGCAGTTCCTTGGTCAGCGTGGCCGGCATGGGTCATCCCCCGCATTAACTGTGATGCATGGCATTGTGCGCAATGCAACCGCCTGGTCAAGATCTGAATCCTTGCCTCGCCTGGAGCCTGAAAAGTCCCGCTTCCCCTGGCGCCCGTTTTCTTTGATGATATGCCGGCTGCTCCCCCTGGTTTCCTCCTATCTTCGGTGCCGTGATCTCCCCGCAAGCCTCCTCTTCTCTCCGGCCCTATTGGCTCGTCGCCCTCAAGGGCCACCGGCATTTGCGTCAGCCGGAGGCGGTGGGCGAGGCGCTCGCCGCCCTGCTGGGCGCCCTGAGCGAGGAGATCGATGGCACCCTGGTCGGGGTTTCTTCCATTGCCCCCGGGGCCGACACCCGTTTTGCCGAGGCGATCCTGGGGATGTCGCTCCCCTGGCGCGCCCTGCTGCCCGTGTCCCTGGCCGAGCTGCGCCGGGACTTTACGGCCGAGGAGTGGCGGTACCGCGAGCAACTGCTGGCGCGGGCGACCGAGATCCAGGTGCGCGGCAGGGCCGCGGACCGGGACGAGGCCGATCTGGAGTGCGGCTTGGATACCCTGGATCAGGCGGACCTGCTCATCGCCGTCTGGGACGAGCGGCCCGCGGGGGGCACGGCGGCTATCGTCGCCTATGCCCGCGGCGTCGGCAAACCCCTCATCATCCTCAACCCCGAGACGCTCGGGGTCCGGCGCGAGGGCTGGGAGGGTCACCCCTTCCTGGATCATGAACTCCGCTACCTCAACCGGCTTGAGGTGGGCGCCGCCATGGCACCCCCGGACGCCTCGCCGGTACCCCCGGTGTTATGGCGCTTTTTCACCAAGGTGGACCAGATGGCGACCCGCACGGCGCCGAATTTCCGGCGCTGGGTCGCCTCCTCCCTGGTGCTGAATACGGGCGCGACCCTGCTGGTGGCCTCCATTATCGCCTTTGCCCTGCGCCTGCCGGTCCTGGACGCCCTGGCCTTCCTCATGTCCGCCGGGGCCATGGGGGCCGGCTTCTATCTGAAATACCGCAAGGTGCATCAACGCTGGATCCATTGCCGCGTGGCCGCGGAGATCTGCCGGGCCGCGATCGCCACCTGGGAATTGCCCCGGCTGGTGCTGCCGGATCTGCAGGGTTTGGGGGAGACCTTTGCCCGCCTCGCGACCTCGGTCAGGATGATGCATCTCTGCGCCCGCCCCGCCGTCCCTCCGCCCCTGGAGGAGATCCGGGAGCGATATGTGCGCGACCGTATCGAAGATCAGATCCGGTACCACCAGGCCCGCGCCGTCCGGCTCGCCCGCCGGCGTCAGCGCCTGATCAGCCTCTTCTGGTTCTTTTCCGCCCTGGCCGTCCTGCGCGGGCTCTTCGTGGGGCTGTACGGTACCGAGGGCTTCAGCCTGGAGGCTGGCCGGACCCTCACCCACTTCCTGCCCCTGGCGCTCCCCGGTCTGGCCGGTTGCGCCCTGGCGCTGATCTCGGTCTTCGATCTCAATGGCCAGTTGGCCCATTCCCGCGCCCTGACGAACTTCCTGTTCGCGGCGCGGGCGGAGACCCGGGCCTGTCATCATCTCTATGCCTTGCAGCGGGCCATCGCCCGCACCGAACGTTACCTGGCCCGTGAGATCGCCGACTGGTTCGCCCTGGGCCAGGAACCCCGTTATGGTTGAACGACGCAGTGGGTGAACCATGAAACGACTTCTGGCCTTGGATGGGGGCGGCATCCGCGGCATCTTCACCCTGGAGATCCTGGCGCGGATGGAGGCACTGCTGCGCGCCCGGACCGGCCGGGCCGATCTGGTCCTGGCGGATTATTTCGACTATATCGCCGGGACCAGCACCGGCGGCATCATCGCCACCTGCCTGTCCTGGGGTATGCCGGTCGCGGAGATCGAGGACCTCTACATTCGCAGGGGGATGGAAATCTTCCGGCCCGCGCCCTGGTACAAGCGCTGGCGGAGCAAGTATGCGGCGGAGGCCATTACCGGGATGCTCAAGGAGGTTTTCGCGGAGGACGAGGCGGGCCAGGTGCCGGCCCTGCTGGGCACGCGCCGGCTGCGCACCCTCCTGTGCCTGGTGATGCGCAACTATTCCACCGGCTCCCCCTGGCCCATCTCCAACAACCCCGCCGCCCTCTTTAACGAGCCGTCCTCGCCAGAGTGCAACCTGCGCATCCCGCTGTGGCAACTGGTGCGGGCCAGCACCGCGGCCCCGACCTTTTTCCCCCCGGAGACCATCGTCCTCGGCGGTCGCCGGCACGTCTTCGTCGATGGGGGCATCACGCCGTACAACAACCCCAGCCTGCTCCTCTATCTCATGGCAACCCTGCCCTGTTTTCACCTGGAGTGGGAGCGTGGTCTGGATAAGCTGCTGCTGGTCTCGATCGGGACCGGACGGGTCCGCGTCACTTCCGGCACGGCCACGGCGGGGGAGATGAGCCTGCTCTTTCACGCTCGCCGGGTGCCGGTGGCCCTGATCGATTCATCCAGTCTGCAGCA
>JADZBU010000449.1 GCA_020851955.1 Chromatiaceae bacterium
CGCCGCCACCCTCCAACGCTTGGCACGCAACGTCCGTCTGGTGTTCGACTACCTGGGCATGACCGAGAACTCCCGCCGCCGCCCGCGGGGACGGCCAGCGACGGCGGGCTAGAACGGATTCGCCGTGGGGGAACCGCTACCCGGGTTGGCGGTCCCACAAGTGGCGGAAATGGCGGGGCTTGCTTATCATCCGCACAGTACCCGCAGGGCGAGAGGACCCGGCCATGCCCATATCCTTGAAGCCACGCCCCGCCCGCCTGCACAATGACCACCCTCACCCATCGGAGATTGCATCATGACCACCCCCTTTCGGACCCTGCGCGGGGCCAGCCTGATACTGCTGACCGCCACCCCCCTCCTCCTCGCTGGCTGCGGGACGACCACCACCAGCCGCGCCGGCAGTGGCGCCGCCATGGGCGCGGTCGGCGGCGCCGCCATCGGCTCCCTCAGCGGTAACGCGGGTCAGGGCGCCCTCATTGGCGCCGGCGCGGGCGCCCTGGGCGGCTTCCTCTTTGACCAGCACCAAAAGGGCAATATCGACTGAGGCCTCCCGCCCGGGACGGCGGCAGTGATCTGCCCCATCAGGGGCCGTGAATTTCAGGCATGAGGGCGTAGAATGGCCACCCTCAATCTTGCGGGCCTGGCCCGCGCCAACGTGCGGAAACAGTCCGCGTACCAGACCCACCAGCGAGACCCGGAGCCTAAGCGAGCATGACGACAGTCAAATTTTATGGCGGTGAGGCAATTCCCCTGGAAATGCACAAGGTGCGCATCGTCCAGAAACTTCACCTGCCCCCGGTGGAACGTCGCCTGGAGGCCATGAACGAGGCGGGCAACAACACCTTCCTGTTGCAGAACGTCGAGGTCTTCATGGACATGCTCACCGACAGCGGTGTGAATGCCATGAGCGACCAGCAATTGGCCGCCATGATGATCGCCGATGACAGCTACGCCGGCAGCGCCACCTATACGCGCCTGGAGAGCAAGCTGCGGGAACTCTTCGGCATGCATTACATCCTGCCCACCCACCAGGGCCGCGCCTGCGAGAATATACTCGCCCAGGTGCTGGTGTCGCCGGGGACCGTGGTCCCGATGAACTATCACTTCACCACCACCAAGGCCCACATCACCCTCAATGGCGGCAGCATCGAGGAACTGGTCGCCGAGGAAGGTCTGGAGGTCGTCAGCGTCCATCCCTTCAAGGGCAACATGGACATCGCCAAGCTGCGGGCCGTCATCGCCAACCATGGCGCCACCCAGATAGCCTTCGTGCGCATGGAGGCAGGCACCAACCTGATCGGCGGTCAGCCCTTCTCCCTGCAAAACCTCGCCGATGTCCGCCAGGTGTGCGACGAGCATGGCCTCCTGCTGGTCCTGGACGCCAGCCTGCTGGCCGACAACCTCTACTTCGTCAAGGAGCGCGAGGAAGCCTGCAAGGACATGAGCATCCGCGAGATCACCCGCCGCTTCGCGGACCTCTCCGATGTCATCTACTTCTCCGCCCGCAAGCTCGGCTGCGTGCGCGGTGGCGGCATGTGCATGCGTTCCGAGGATCTGTATCGGCGGATGCGTGGCCTGGTGCCGCTCTACGAGGGCTTCCTCACCTATGGCGGTATGTCCGTGCGCGAGATCGAGGCCCTGACCGTCGGTCTCGAGGAGACCATGGACGAGGACATGATCAACCAGGGGCCTCTCTTTATCGCCTACATGGTGGAGGAACTGGAACGGCGCGGCATCCCCGTCATCACCCCGGCGGGTGGGCTCGGCTGTCACATCAATGCCCTCAAGTTCCTCGATCACATTCCCCAGTCGGAATATCCCGCCGGCGCCCTGGCCTCCGCCCTCTATATCGCCAGCGGTATCCGGGGCATGGAGCGCGGCACCCTGTCGGAGCAGCGCGAACCCGACGGCACCGAGGTTTTCGCCAACATGGAGTTGTTGCGCCTCGCCCTGCCCCGGCGTGTCTTCACCCTCTCCCAGGTGAAATACGCCATCGACCGCATCCAGTGGCTCTACGACAACCGCCGCCTCGTCGGCGGCCTGGTATTTACCGAGGAGCCCGAGATCCTGCGCTTTTTCTTTGGCCGCTTGACGCCGGTTTCCAATTGGCAGCAGGAACTGGTCGCCAAATTCCGCCAGGACTTCGGCGACAGCCTCTGATCCCGGGTCAGCCCCCCGCGCACCTTGGGGATCGCCGGGGGGCGCAGCCCTCTTGATGGCGGCATCCGTTCCATGACCCAAGACTACCGCATCGACATCGAACTGCCGCGACATGACGCCAGTCTCGGTGCCGTCCAGGCCCTGTTCGCCAACCTGTGCGGCAGCCTGGGGGTGCCGGACCCGATCCGCCGGGAGGTCGAACTGGCCCTGGAAGAGGGCCTGATCAACTTCTTCAAGCATGCCATTCCGGAGGGGGCGGACACCCCTCTTAGCCTCCGGATCGAATTCCAGGACGCGGCGATCCGCCTGGTGGCGCGGGCCGCCGGCCGGCCCTTCGACTTCGCTCGTCTGCCCCATTACCAGGTGCCTCGGTCCCTGGAGGAGACCCCCCAGGGCCTAGGCACCTTCCTGATCGCCAGGACCATGGACAGCGTCAAGTGGCGCTACATTGAGAAGGAGGGGCAGGAGTTCGAACTTATCAAACGGTTGCCCGCGCCCCTGCCGCCGGGCCACGGCCCCGACATCCTGCGTCCCGACCCGCGCCAGATCCGGATCCAGGGCGAGATCAGCTACCGCCGCCTCCAGACCGCCGAGGAGGCCCTGGCCCTCGCCAGCGCCGCCTGGGACCTCTACGGCTATGGCTACAAGGACGTTATCTACTACCCGGAGCGGGTCCTGGAACAAAGCCGCACCGGCCAACTCCTGTCCTGGATCGCCATCGACGAGGCTGGCACCGTCATCGGCCACTACGCCATGCTGCGCCACCGGCCGGATGATCCTCTGGGCGAGATGGGCGCCGCCTTCGTCCTGCCCGAGGCGCGCAAGGGTGGGGTCTTCCGCCAACTCTCGGACCAGTTGCACGCGGACGCCCGCCAAAGCGGTGTCCGCGCCCTCTATTCCCTGTCGGTCACCCATCACGTCGCCACCCAAAAGGCCAGCGAGGCCTTGGGCCGGATCACCGTCGGGTTGCGCCTCGCCTCCAGCCCCGCCGTCTTTGTCGAGGGCGCCCGGCCCGGCGACCGCATCACCACCACCTTCAACTATCACCAGGTGGCGCCGCGGGGGCCCCGGACCATTTACCCCCCGGAACGCCACCGGGAGATGATCCGTAACAGCTACGACTGGCTGGGCCTGAGGGTGACGGAGGCCGATCCCGCCGCTCTCCCGCGGTTGGGCGGGGATGACTTTCTGGAGTGTCACCGCGACCTGACCTGGAACCGGGCCCTCATCGAGGCCGCCGGGGGCGAGGCCGTCCACTACAAACTGGCCGCCTTTACCGCCTTCCTCCTGGAACAAGGCGTCGCCTGTCTCCTCCTGTCCATTGATCTGGAGGACCCCAGCGCCCCCGCCCTCACCCTGGCCGCCGAGGCGGCGGGCTACTTCTACTCGGGCATCTTTCCCGAGAGTGGCCGTCAGGGTCACGATGTCCTCGAACTCCAACTCCTGAACGGCATCAGCCTGGACCCCAGCCAGATCCAGCTTCACCAGCCCTCCGCCAAGGCCATTCTCGCCTATATCCTGGCACTCGGACCCCCTTGCCTGGTGGCGGCGGACAGCGCGGCCCAGCTGGAGGCGACAGCCCCATCCCGCTTGGCGACCCCACCTTCGAGCACGCATCCCAACTAGCACTCATGCCCCTCTCCCACGACCCCCGGTTGCGCCTGGTCTTCGGCGCCAGCGGCTACATCGGCACCTACCTGGTCCCTTACCTGCGCGCGGCGGGCGTGGCGGCGGTGCGGGTATCGTCCCGCAACCCCCGCTCCCTGGAGGCCAGGAACTGGCCTGGCGTGGAGATCGTCGGCGCGGACGCCCTGGACCCGGCCAGCCTGCCCGCAGCCCTCGCCGGGGTCAGCATTGCCTATTACCTGGTCCATTCCATGGGGGCCGGCAAGGAGTTCGGACGCCTGGACCTGGAGGCGGCGGCCAACTTCGCCACCGCCGCGGCCACGGCTGGGGTGGAGCGCATCTGCTATCTGGGCGGGCTGGTGCCGGAGGACGCCGCGACCGAGCACATCGTCTCGCGCCGCGATACCGGGGAGATGCTGCGCCGGGGCGCGGTGCCGGTGACCGAGATCCGCGCCGGCATCATCGTCGGCCCGGGGTCCGCCGCCTTCGAGGTGATGCGCGACCTGGTCTATCACCTACCGGTCATGATCACCCCCCGCTGGGTCACGGCCAAGTCGCCGCCCATCGCCCTGGATAACCTGCTGGAATATCTGACCCTGGCCCCGGGCTTGCCCGAGACGGCCCATGCCGTCCTCGACGCGGCCGGACCGGAGATCCTGACCTACGCCCAGATGATGCGCATTCTGGCCGAGGCGGCGGGCCGACGCCCGCCCTGGATCCTGCCGGTCCCGGTCCTGAGCCCCAAGCTTTCCGCCTATTGGCTGCGCTTCGTCACCGCCGTGCCCACCAACGTCGCCCGGGCCCTGATCGAGGGCCTCAAGCACGACTTCACCGCCCACCCCCAGGAGTTGCGCCGGCTGGTCCCCCAGCGCCTGCTCGGCTTTCGGGAATCCGTCACCGCCGCCTTCGCGGCCGAACGCAACGCACAGGTCCTGGCCCGCTGGACCGAGGGAGCCTTCAACATGCGCCAGGGCCGTATCGACTACGCCTACTACGCCAAGCGCGCCGGCGGTAGCGCCATCGCCAGGGCCCCGGCGGCGGCGGTCTGGGCCATCGTCGCCGCCATTGGCGGGGATAACCGCTATTACTATATGAAGTCTCTCTGGACCCTCCGCGAGACCCTGGACTGGCTGGTGGGCGGACGTGGCCTGGCCAGGGGCCGGCGCCATCCGACGGAGGTGCGGGTCGGCGACCGCATCGATACCTGGGAGGTGATCGGGGTGGAACCCGAACGGCGCCTGACCCTGGTCTTTGGCATGCGGGCGC
>JADZBU010000450.1 GCA_020851955.1 Chromatiaceae bacterium
AGAGCATCACATACTCCACCCGATAACCGGTGAAACGGGTCCGCTCCTCGGCGTCCCGAATGGCCATGGCGACCCGGCCGAGCTTGGAGAGGACCACGGCGCGACAGGCCAGATAACCCAGCGCCAGGGCCAGGGCCGAGGCCAGAAAGAGGCCGACCCGGGTGCTGTCGGCCTGGAGGTCGAAGCCCAGCAGGTCCTTGAAATCGGTGAGGCCATTGTTGCCGCCAAAACCCATCTCGTTGCGGAAAAAGGCCAGCATGAGGGCATAGGTGAGGGCCTGGGTGATGATCGACAGATAGACCCCGGTGACCCGGGAACGGAAGGCAAACCAGCCGAAGACGAAGGCCAGCAGGCCGGGAACCAGCACCACCATCAGGAGGGCGAAGCTAAAATGGTCGAAGCCCCACCAGTACCAGGGCAGTCCCTCCCAATTGAGAAAGACCATGAAATCGGGCAATTCGGGATTGCCATAGACGCCCCGGTCACCGATCTGGCGCATCAGGTACATGCCCATGGCATAACCACCCAGGGCAAAGAAGGCCCCATGCCCCAGGGAGAGAATGCCCAGGTAGCCCCAGACCAGATCCACCGCCACCGCCAGCAGGGCGTAGCTGAGGTACTTGCCCAAGAGGGTCAAGGTATAGGTGGAGAGATGCAGGGGATGTTCCGGCGGCAGTCCCAGATTCAGGATGGGCGCCAGTATCGCCAACAGGAGCAAGGCCCCCAGCAGGACCTGGCCACCCCGGTCGCCTTTGAGCAGTCGCAGCAGCATCATGTCGCCGCCCTCCCCTTTTGCGGGAAGAGGCCCTTGGGGCGCTTCTGGATGAAGAGGATGATGAAGACCAGCATCAGGATCTTGGCCAGGACCGCCCCGGCCCAGGGCTCCAGCAGTTTGTTGGCCACGCCCAGCCCCAGTCCCGCTACCAGGGTGCCCCAGAGATTGCCGACGCCCCCGAAGACCACCACCATGAAGCTATCGATGATATAGCTCTGCCCCAGGTTGGGGCCGACGTTGGTGAGTTGGCTCAGGGCCACCCCGGCGATGCCGGCGATGCCCGAACCCAGGCCAAAGGTCATGGCGTCCACCCATTGGGAACGCACCCCCATGGCGCGGGCCATGGCCCGGTTCTGCGATACCGCCCGCACCTGCAGGCCCAGCCGGGTCTTATTCAGAATCAGAAACAGGAGGGCAAAGACCAGCAGACAGAAGAGGATGATATACATGCGGTTCAGGGTCAGGGACAGGACCTCGTTGACCTGCCAGGAGCCGGACATCCAGGCCGGTGTCTCCACCGATCGGTTGAGGGGGGAGAAGACCGACCTGACCACTTGCTGCAGGATCAGACTGATACCGAAGGTGGCCAGCAAGGTCTCCAGGGGCCGGCCATAGAGGAAGCGAATCACCCCGCGCTCGATCAGGACGCCGACCAGGCCGGCGACGACAAAGGCCGCGGGAATGGCGATGAAGACCGAAATGCCGATCTGATCCGGCAGCCATTGCTGGATAACGTAGGTGGTATAGGCGCCCAGCATCATGAGTTCGCCGTGGGCCATGTTGATGACCCCCATGACGCCAAAGGTGATGGCCAGACCGATGGCCGCCAGCACCAGGACCGACCCCAGGGAGAGCCCAAAAAAGAGGGTCTCGAGGGTGGCATACCAGCGAATGCGGGCCTCGGTCCCTTCCAGGACCCGTTGCGCGGCGCTCCGGGCCCGGGGGTCGGTCTCCCGCTCCAGCAGCTTGGTCAAGGCACCGCGCACCTGGGGGTGCAAGGCGCCATCCAGACCCTGGATGGCGGCCATCCGCGTCTCGGGTTCCGGACTGCTCAGGTCCATCAGCGCCAGGACCAGGGCCATGGCCTCCTGGACCCCGGCGTCGGTCTCCCGGTTGCGTTGCTCCAGCAAGAGGGCGCGGCTGGCGGGGTCCGGGTCGTTGATCAGGCTGTTGACGGCGGCGAGGCGCTTGCCGGGATCGGCGTGACTGAAATTCAGACGGGCCATGGCCGCCTTGAGCTGGCCACGCATCCGATTGTTGAGGGTGATCTTTTTCAGATCCTGCGGGCCGACGTGCCTGACCACCTGGCCGCTGATGACCTCGGTCACCTCCAGGTCGGCATCCTTGCCGCGGCCAATCACCAGGCTAGAGTTGGATTTGAGCTGGTAAAGCTCGCCATTGAGCAAGGCCGGGAATAGCTGTTCGAGACGGGGATCCCCGGTTTGGGACAGTTGCTCGATGCCCTGCTCCTTGACGGGAAACTTGGCATCCAGCAGCAGGGGCAGGGCCTCTTCAAAGCTCGCCGCGCGGGCCGACGCCACGGTAGCTATCGTCAACAAGAGGACAAGCATGAGCCTGGCAAGCATGGGCATTGGATATTCTCGCTAGCGAGGGGCCACCCGATTCATCGGCATGCCCGGGGCATCTGGGACGGGACGAGCCAGGCCCGGGGCCTGGCTCGTCATCACCAGCCGTTTCCAATCAATAGGTCTGACCGGAACAGGTCTTGGTCTTGGTGTTGTAGTTACCGCACTTGAGGGTCACCCAATCGGCCTCGATGTCCTTTGAACCTTCCAGGTAATCAGACCAGGCATCCCCCGGCACCAGGCCCGCGGTCTCCCAGACCACGGAGAACTGGCCATCGTCCTGGATTTCGCCGATCAGCACCGGCTTGGTGATGTGATGGTTGGGCAGCATCTTGGCCATGCCGCCCGTCAGGTTGGGGGTTTCCAGGCCGATCATGGCCGCCACCACCTTGTCGGTATCCGTGGTCCCGGCCTTCTCCACCGCCTGCACCCACAGATTGAAACCGATGAAGTGGGCCTCCATGGGGTCGTTGCTCACCCGCTTGGGGTTCTTGGTAAAGCCCTGCCATTGCTTGATGAAGGCGGCGTTTTCCGGCGCATCCACGCTCAT
>JADZBU010000451.1 GCA_020851955.1 Chromatiaceae bacterium
GACAAGCAGCCAGGAGTCAGAGCGGTAATAATTCTGGACGATTGCCGGTCATCCCGCCCTTAATTCCTAACCGAGGTAGTCACGTGTTCAACAAAAGGTTCAAAGCCACCCTCCTCGCCACCCTGGCGCTGTTCTCGGTCCTGGCCGTGGAGGTCGCCCTCGATGCCGGGCTGGTCGTCCCCCAGGCGCACGCCATCATTGGCCGGCCCCTGACCCCCATGAGCTACGCCGGCGTGGCCCGCCGCACCAGCCGCCGCATGATCTATGCGACCTCCGTCTACGCGGTGACCCTGCCCGCGGGCTGTCGGACGGTTATCATCGAAGGGACTTCCCTGTATCAATGCGGGGGGACCTACTATCAGACCAGTGGCAGCCGTTACGTGGTGGTGACGGTGGATTAACCCCCGGTTCTCCAACCTAACTTCAACCAACATCCATGGCCCCGCGCCATCCAGAACCCACCCCAGGAGTCGATCCCCTTATGCAAGCAAGTCACCTCGAATTCATCCCCAACCGCCTCCGCTTGGCAAGCCGTGGCCTGATACTGGCGGGAGCGCTGATCACGGCCTCCTCCGGCGCCCAGGCCGAGGCCGGCGACGATGCCAAGGCCATTCTCAAGGCCATGTCGGACTTTATGGGCAGCCAGCAAACCATCGAGCTGACCTTTGACAGCGATATCGAGGTCATCACCCCGGAATTGGAAAAACTCCAGTTCACCAATTCCGGCGAGGTGCTTTTGAGCCGCCCGGACAAACTGCGCGCTCACCGTCAAGGCGGCTATGCCGACGTGGAGATGGTCTTCGATGGCAAGACCGTCAGCATCCTCGGCAAGAATCTCAACGGCTATGCCCAATTGGAGGCACCGGGGAGCGTGGACCAGTTGCTGGAGGCCCTGCGGGCGGGTCATGGTGTCGCCCTGCCGGGGGCGGACCTGCTCCAGTCGAAATCCTATGACACCCTGGTAGCCGGGGTACTGGAGGCTAAACATATTGGCCGCGGTGTCATCGACGGCGTGGAATGCGAACATTTGGCCTTCCGCAACTTTGATACGGACTGGCAGCTATGGGTAGAGGTCGGTGACCGGCCGATGCCGCGCAAAATGGTGATCACCAGCAAAACGGTGAATAACGCCCCGCAATACACCCTGCGGGTCAAGAACTGGAAAACCGACGTCGTGCCAGCGGCCGATGCCTTCACCTTCACCCCGCCGGCCAACGCCGTTCAACTGAGCCCGGACGCCCTTGCCGATCTTGACGAATTGCCCAAGTAAATGCCCACAAGGAGAAAGCTCATGACTCGCATCACACCCAGGGTTGTATTCATGGTTGGCCTGGCTACCGCCGGCTGGCTGGCTAATGGTGGCTTCGGGCCCGGGAGTCCCGGATCACTGGTCGCCAGCGCCGAGGCGGTAGTCGGCCGTCCCGCCACTCCCGTCAGCTATGCCGGGGTCGCCCGGCGGTCCACCGTCGGCGTCGGGGCGCCCGGGGTCGGCGTCAGACCTGGGGTGGGTGTCGGGGCGCCGGGCGTCGGCGTAGCGCCCGGGGTCGGGCTCGGTGCGCCCGGGGTGGGGGTGCAGCCCATGAACCGTGGCGGCCCCGTGAACCGTGTGGGGGTTCGCTAAACCCTAAGCCCCCCGGCGATCTCCAACTGAGGCCCAAGGGGGCGAAAACCCTATTTCGCCCCCTTGGCCACCCGTGTCGGCCATCCTATGCTTCTGCTTCCCTCACGCATCACGTACCCTAGGAGCAGCGCCATTTTCCCGCCGCTGTTCATGAAAGGGCCGGCCTTCCTCGGTATCCTGAGGGTTGCGCCACCCGCCGCTTGGGTGCGCTGGCTGCCGGTCCTGGTGGCCCTATGCCTCATGGCCGGAATCGTGCGCGGCCAAGAGGCGGAGTATCCGCTGCAACCCCCGGACCGCGGCAGCCCCCGCGCCACCCTGGTAACCTTCCTCGCGGCTGGCGATGCCCTCGCCGCCTCTCTGGCCGACGAGTATCTGGCTAACCCCACGCGGGAGGAATTTCAGCACCTCAGTCAATTGGGCGCGGCCGCGGTGGCTTGTCTGGACTTGAGCGAAACGCCACCGGCGGCGCGTCTCAAGGCTGGCCGGGCCGCGGCCGTCGCCCTTTACGAGACCCTGAGCCGGCTACCCCAGCTGGCCATCGAGGACATTCCCGCCGCCGATGGCATGGGCCAGCTCGGCGGTGCCGCAGCCAAGTCTTGGGTCATCCCCCATACCGAAATCACCCTGGCAAAGGTAGAAAAGGGTCCTCAAAGCGGTGAATTTCTCTTCAGCCCCACCACCGTTGCCCATGCGAGTGACTACTTCGAGAGGGTGCGCCCACTGCCTCTCAACCGCGCCCTGCCCCTGGAAAACTTGCACGACGTGCTGGTCAATGGCGGCGGATGGATGATCCCCTACGCCTGGGTCCAATCCTTGCCAGGCTGGCTACAAACCCCGCTAGCCGGTCAATCCCTCTGGAAATGGCTCGCTCTGGCCCTGGTCCTGGCGATCTTTTTGCTCATTCTGCGGTGGGCCTATCGCCTGTCGCGGCTGGCCGAGCATGAACGCCCCTTCCTCCGGGCCCTGGCCCAGATGGCCTTGCCGACCTATTTGCTGCTTGCCAGTCCTACCATTGCCTATCTGGCGCTGGTACAACTCAACCTGATCGACGGCGTCGCCACCGCGGTCGGTTTGGTCACCACCGCTATCATGTTCCTGGCCGGGGCCTGGATTTCCTGGCGGCTGGCACCCGTGGTCGCCGAGGCCATCATCGCCTCACCCAAGATTCCCCTGGAGAGCGTCGATGCCCATCTGATCCGCATCACCGCCCGCCTCCTGGGAGCCTTGGGCGCCGCCGGGCTGCTGGTCCTTGGGGCCGACTGGCTAGGCATTCCCCTGTACGGCATCATCGCCGGACTGGGCGTCGGTGGCCTGGCCTTCGCCCTCGCCGCCAAACCGAGCCTCGAGAATCTGATTGGCGGCTTCAACCTCTTCGCCGACAAGCCCATGAAGGTGGGCGACCTCTGCAAGTACGGCGCCGAGATCGGCTGGATCGAGGCCATCGGCATCCGCTCTACCCGCATCAGAGGGCGGGATCGCACCCTGACCAGCATCCCCAACGGCATGCTCGCGACCATGCCGGTCGTGAATATGAGCCAACGCGATCAGATGCTGATCCAATCCCTGGTCACGGTGCGCTACGAGACCAGCCCGGAACAGCTCCGCTACCTTCTCGTCAAGATCCGCGAGATGTTGGTAGGCCATCCGCGTATCGACCCCGATTCGGCGCGGGCCCGGTTCATCGATTTTGGCGCCAGCTCGCTGGATATCGAGGTCTACGCCTATGTCCAGACCCGGGACTGGGCAGAGTTTCTCGCCATCAGGGAAGACCTTCTGCTGCGGATCATGGACATCGTCGCTCACAGCGGGACCAGCTTCGCCTTCCCCTCGCAAACCCTCTATGTTGCCCGCGACGGTGGACTCGATGCCCAAGGTGCCCTACTTGCGGAAGCCGAGGTGCGCCAATGGCGGGAAGAGGGCAGCCTGCCCTTCCCGAACTTCCCGCCAGAGCGCCTGGAACGGATGCGCGGCCAAGTCGCCTATCCGCCGCCGGGTTCTCCGGAGGCGACAACCGCGGCTTGACCCCCACTAGTCCCCAAGCGCCCGTACCCGGCCGACCAGTTCCTCGCCCAAGGCATCGAGCTCGGCGAGCCGCGCCCGCCGGCGTTTACCCTTGCCGGCTTTGGCCTTATCCACCAGTCCGACCGCCAGGGCGTGAAGCTGGTGATGCAGGGCCTGAATGAGGGCGTAATGGGCCTTGCGCCCGAAACGCGCGGCGCCAATACCGAGGTACCAGCGGCAGAACTGACACTGATCCTCGTCCAGAATGGGCAAGCCCACGCCCTCCTCGCCCCGCAGGTAGCCCCTGACCTGGTCCAGCCAGCAGCGCAGACTATAGATCGCCACGTTGAGATCGACATTGCGGGTCTCGGCATGGACCGCGGCGGCCAGGTTGTGCCAGGGACAGTTGGTTTGCCACGCCTCGATCCAGGGGGGGATTTGCGCCGCTGGCAGGGGCCGGGCAATACCGAAGCCCTGACCGAATTGACAGCCGAGCTGATGGAGCATGAGACCAATCTCCAGCGACTCGACACCCTCCGCCAACACCGGGCTGGGCATGGCCCTGGCCATGCGCAGCACCCCTTCGACAATGGCCAGATCCTCGGGCTTTACCAGCATGTCGCGAACGAATTGCCGGTCGATCTTGACCAGGTCGAAGGGCAACTGGTGGAAGTAGGTCAGGGAAGAATAGCCGGTGCCGAAATCATCCAGGGAGAAGCGGATGCCCAAGGCCTTGCAGGCCGCCATCACCCGGGCGGCGTCGGCCGGATTGTCGATCTTGGAAACTTCCAGGACCTCGATCTCCAGTTGCTCGGCGGTGCCCGCCGGGTAGGCGGCCAGGGTCCGGGCGACCAGGTCCGCAAAGCCCGGCATCTGAATCTGGCGGGGGCTGATGTTGACACTCACCGCCAGCGTCAACCCCATGTCCCGCCAGGCCTGTTGCTGGGCCAGGGCGGCGCCGATCACCCATTCGCCCAGGGCGATCTCCAGTGGCGTATTCTCAATGAGGGGCAGGAACTGGTCCGGGGCCAGGAGGCCGTCCCGCGGATGCCGCCAGCGGATGAGGGCCTCCAGGCCAAACACCTCGCCGTCGGCGAGGGCCACCTTGGGCTGGTAATAGAGCCGGAGTTGCTCGCTCCGCAGGGCCAGGCTGAATTCCTCGCTCAACCGCCGGCGCTGCGCTTCCTGGTGATCCTGGACCGGATCAAAAAGATGATAGCCACCCTTGCGCTGACCCTTGGCCTGAAACATGGCCTGGTGGGCGTGATGCAGGAGGGCGTCCGGTCCACCGCTATCAGTGGGAAAGAGGGTGACCCCCATGCTGCCCGAGAGGTGCAGGCGCTGGCCCCGGGCCTCGATCGGGAGATTGACCTGGTTCAGCAGCCGATGAGCGGTCTCGAGACCCTCGAAGGGTGACGCCAGGCCGGTGAGCAGGATGCCAAACTCATCGCCACCGACGCGCGCCACGGAGTCGCCCTGGCGCAGGCTATTCTCAAGCCGCCGCGCCAGAGCCACCAGCAGGGCATCGCCCAGGTGATGCCCATGGCTATCATTGATGGGCTTGAAGTCGTCAAGGTTGAGGTAGCAGACCGCGACGAATTGCTGGGCACGGTCGGCCTGGGCGATGGCCTGGTGCAGGCGGTCCGTGAGGAGGGTGCGATTGGGCAGACCGGTGAGGACATCATAGAAGGCGATGTACTCCATCTGCTTGCCGACCTTCTGGCGCTCGGCGAAATCCATGGCCAGCTCCACCACCTGGCGGAGGATTTCCACATCCATGGCGTTATAGTCGCTGGCCTTGTTGCCGACGCCGATCACGGCGATCACGCGGTCATTCACCAGCAAGGGCACCGTCGCCTCGCGCACCAGGGTGGCATGCCCCTCCGGCATGCCCTTTTTATGCGGCAGGCTGGCATAGTCGTTGTGGATCACCGGCTGGCGCTGGCGGATGCAATCCACCCAGACCCCGGCCTCCCTCACCAAGTAATGCCGGTCCTTGGCCGCGGCGCGGCACATCTCGGCGGTCAGGGTGCGGCTGGACCAGACCTGCAGGGAGATCTCCTCCTGGTTCTCCACAAAGAAATGCAGAAAGCCGATCTGGCTGTGGGTCAGATCCTCGGCGAAATCCAGGGCGGCGCGCAGCAGTTGATCCGGATCGCCGAGGGGTGCCAATTCCAGCAGGCGCTGGCGGAGGGCGGCCAGGCGTTCACCCCGCTTGCGATCGGTAATGTCTCGCACGAAGGAAAACATCCGCCCGCCTTCCACGGGGGAGAAGCTGACGGAGACCTCCACATCAAAGATCTGTCCGTCCTTACGCCGCTGGCGACTTTCGAACTGATCGTTGCCGCGCTCCAGGACAATTTGAA
>JADZBU010000452.1 GCA_020851955.1 Chromatiaceae bacterium
GAAGCGGGCGCGGCGGTGTTGGGAAGCGGGCGCGGCGGTGTTGGGAAGCGGGCGCGGCGGTGTTGGGAAGCGGGCGCGGCGGTGTTGGGAAGCGGGCGCGGCGGTGTTGCTTCTTGCTCCCTCCCCCCTCGCGGGGGAGGGCTGGGGAGAGGGGGCCAAAAGCAGCATGCTCATAGCACCGCCACGCCGCCTGGCTGGGGCGCCGTGGGCTTGGGCGGCGGGCGTCGTAGGGCCTGGAGCTAGGCGGCCTCAAGGCGGTGCCAGCGCTGATCGCCCTGACCCGCGAGGAGACCGTCGACGGAAATATCCTCGTCCAGTTCGTCCCAATGAACACCCCGCGGGCTGAGCTCGTAGTGGGCGCGCTGTTCGCTGGTCGCCGCGAGTAAACGCGGAAACCAAGCCAGCGGTACCCCTAAGGTGCGGCCGTCATTAAGTTCAACCCAGAGGTTGTTGGGATCGGTCCAGACGCGCTTAGGTGAAGTAGTCATTCCAGGCCCCGGTGAGGTGTGCGCGGTGGCTATGAACAAGTTGGTTAAGTTTACGCAAGGTTGTGGCGTCGAAGCCATCGTTGCGCGCTAGTTGGACAAGGCCTTGACGTCATGGAGGATGTACTTGGCCTTGCCCAATGCGCGCAAACCGGCGGCGCCCATGTCGATGAAATCGCGGTGGGCGACGGCGAGGATGAGGGCGTCGTAGGGGCCGGTGCTCTCCCTCTCCCACGCGGGGCGAGGGGTGATCAGGCTGGCGCGGTGGCGCGGCGTCTTTATGGCCCAATGGCGCAGCATCTTGCCCGCTTGTCTGGTAGGGCGAAGCATCTTGCTCCCTCCCCCCCGCGCGGGGGAGGGCTGGGGAGAGGGGGCCTCGCCGCCACCCGCCGACACGCTACCACCCTGCCCTGTCAAGGTGGGCATGGCGCAGGGGCGGGGCCTGCCGGCAGCGCGGCGGCCGGTGCCCGTCCTGAGACGAGGGCGCATTATGGGGGGTCGGCTCGCACCTGAACAGCTATCCCGGCGGCGATGTTACGACGAGATACGACATTTGATGCTGGTTATGCGGATCGCCTTGGGGTGGGCGCTTGGGTAGGCCGATGAGTGGGGACGATTCGGCGGGGGTTGGGGGGGGGTGGCGTGGTTGGGGTGACGCGGCCTGCCCCCTCTCCCCCGGCCCCTCCCCCGCGTGGGGGGGAGGGGAGTGAAGCGGGGTGTTGGGGGTTGGGGGGAGGGGGCACGCGGCAGCCTTACCTCTTGCCCCCCCTCGCGGGGGAGGGTTGGGTGGCTCAGCTTTGACGAGGGCCATCATGCGGGACAGGACATGTCTTCTAAAATGCCTCGCCAGCCTGTCGTAAGGCGGCCTGCACAATGTCTTCGTGGATGCGGTAGCCGTTTTCTCGCATCGATTCCAACGGTTGCAGTATCGAGTCGATCAGGCCGCTCTGTTTGGCCTCCAGCAATACCCTCACCGTTCCCAAGGTCCGCAGCCCATAAATACCCCGCGCGACCTTCCGTCCCTTGCGCTCATCGATCAAGACTTGGATGATGCCCATGGCTTGGGCCAACTAAATGACAGCCGCCTCGCCCTCATCCAACAAGCTTTTCAGCAGGGGATCCAGTGGCATCGCCATGGTCGAGACCTGGATCAATCCTGACACCGTGGCCTCGAAAAATGTCGTACCGGTCGGGTGACCGGCAAGGAACTCGCGCTCGACAGCGGTTGGAATCACAACCTGTCCGAACAAGGGGCCGAACAGATGAAGCAGCCCGGCGCGCTCCAAGGCAATCAAGGGTCCCGTATTGCACACGATGCTGGACATCATCGCGTCAAGGGACGATTGAGCCCCATCAGCTCCGTCTCGATTTCAGTCTCATCCCAACGCACGCTTGCCGCGCCCCAGCGTGGGCATTCGAGGAGAAAAGTAGCGCGCGGTAGGTTGGCTAGGGCCGCTGCTTGCCCCGATGTCAAGCGCCCGGACTCAAACCACTTGACCGCGAGCGCCATGCGTGATTCCCGCTCGAACTCTTGCGGCGACACATTCAACACCGCCGGGAGCGATTCAGGATAGTCAATGCTCAATGTGTTCATCTTCGGTCTCCGTCGCGCCGTCTGATGGAAGGGTGCGCCACGCCTCGGCGGGAACAAGGCGCAAGTTCGGCGGCAAACTCCCGGACCGGGGTTGATGCCGCTGCTGATCGTCGCACTTTCTTATAGTCGGAGCGAGCTAAGGCTGCGTGAATGTCTTCAGTTAGGATGGGGCGGCGCCGGCGCGGCGGCCGTCGTCGCGGTGGCGGAGGTCGGCCTTGATGAAGTTATAGCGTGACCATGGGGGGGCAGGATGGGGGTGGCGGTGTTGCTTCTTGCTCCCTCCCCCCGCGCGGGGGAGGGCTGGGGAGAGGGGGGCTAAGGCAAGGGCAGCACGCTCATAGCACCGTTACGCCGCCTGGCTGGTTTGGGCTTGGAGGAGTTGCAGCAGAAACTCCGGGGCCAGATCGGCGCCATTAGCCCACACCACGGTGCCCAAGTCTTCGTCTTGGCGTGCCGTGTGAAATAGCTGTTCGTCCCGCAGGGGTTCAAAGACCTCACCCCATAACTCGTCGAGCAGGGAGACTTCGCCCGCAACACCGTTGTTAAATTCCAGATAGAGCCGATAGCCGGGGTGGGGTTGTACCCGGGTGGTATGCAAAAACATGGCGTTACTCCAGGGGTGCAATCGCTTTGAGCGGTCGTCGCTGCTGTGCGGCTTGCCAGTTTTCCATGAGTTCCGGTTGATGCAGGTCGAGCCAGTCGAGCACTGCGCGCAGGGCGCGCAGGGCGCGCTTGGGAAATTCGCCCCGCACGATGCCCGTTTCGATTTCTATGGCAATTTCATAGGCGCCATAGCGGGCATGGAAATGGGGCAAGTGGTGATCGCCCCAGTTCATGTAGAGGATGATACCGAGAAATCGGCTAATCTCAGGCATGTTGCGCTTGGAAATTTAGCCGGGTCACAAATGCCGCCCGGGTGGCTTATTCGGCCTTCAGCGTGTCTTCCAGGGTCTGGGCGGTGAGCACCCGCTCGGACCAGCGCAGCAGGGTGTCGGCGTCGGCCGCTTCGATGCGCTGCTGGACGGCGGCGGGCAGGTCGCCAAAGCGGAGGCGTAGCAAGGCGGTGAGGATCCGCGCTTCGCCGCGCTGCAGGCCTTGCTTATGGCCTTCCTTATGGCCTAATTCAGTAAAACGCTGCGCAAATCCAGCCATGGTGGTGACCTCTTGGGGGTAGCGTTGGGTGTAAAGCTGGCGTTCATTGTCATCCAGGTCGGCGTAGATGTCGATGAAGTCGACATATTTGAGCCGCTTTTCGGGGGAGGGTTCCAGCGTGACCAGGCCGCGGAGGGCCTGGGCGTAGACCAGCAGTTTGTCCTCCGGGGCATAGGCCATGTTGGGTAGGTTGAGGCGGGCGACGAGGTTGCTGCTGTCGAGGTGGTCGCGGGCCGGGATCTGTTTGAGCGCACAGGCAATGTAGCGGAAATCGAGGTA
>JADZBU010000453.1 GCA_020851955.1 Chromatiaceae bacterium
CCATAGCCTGTGGATGGCACCGGAAAAATGTCCCAATGAACCGGAAAAATGTCCCAATAGACCGAAATTATCCACACCCCCGAAACCCTTACGCAGCAAGGGTTTCGGGGGATTTCCTCGCGCGCGCGCGCGCAGAAACAGAAGAAATATAAAGAAAGAGTGTGTGCACGCACACGGGGCACCCTTCGGGTTCCCCCGCTTCGCGGCTCCCCCTCCCCTTGAATTCGCCCCCCAAGGGGCGAGGAAGGACGGCCCCCCGGCCGCACCAACTGCCCGTTGGGAGCCAAACCATCGGCCGGCACTAGATCACAGGTTTTTGGTGATTCATGTCACCTCTGAAGAGTTTCCGAATCGACTTCCCCGCAAAAGCTGCTCGACGCCCGTAAAGGCGTCTTCAGGGAGGTAAGGCGGACATTCAGGCGCGCCAGAAAGCGCTAGGCGCGTTTTTTTGGGTTGGGTTGGGTGTGTTCCCTGCCTTCCATCCGAAAAATCGCTCCTGAGCCATCCTGGCGCGTTTTGGGCGGGGTCCAGCATGTCCTCCTTGGCCTGCGTCACGAAATGGGAGGAAGGTCGAACAATGCCCGGTCTGCTGGGCGGGTCAGGAACCCATCCAACATCTTCACGAGTTGGGCTTGGGGCAAGCCTCCGGACTCGACCAGGGAGAGGATCGCAGCGCCGGCCAGCACCTTTCGACAGGTGTCGTCAGACCTCTTTCGCTTGGCCTCTGTCGCCCGCTTGCGGGCCTCGATCTGGGCCTTCCGCTCCTTGAGCTGGGCCACCTCGGCCAGCTTTGCTTCGATCCGTTCATCCAGCGTCGCCATGCTTTTTCCTCCCTTGAATGCGCGGATTTTCCGCGCTGTTCTTGTGCCTTGCAATCCCCGCTGAAGGCGGGCAAGATCAACCCGCAGCAGAAGCAAGGGCGCACTTAGGAGTTGCTGCGCAACTCGTGCTCGCCTGCGGCTGGCAAAAACCGAAATTCCAACGTCAGAACAAAATGGCAATTTTCCATCTCTCGCTGAAAGCCGTCTCGCGCTCCGCTGGTCGGAGCTCGACCGCCGCCGCCGCCTACCGGGCCGGCGAGCTGGTGGTCGACGAGCGGACCGGCGAGATCCACGACTACACCCGCAAGGGTGGGGTGGAGGTCGCCGAACTGGTGCTGCCGGCCGGCGCCGACTGGACGCCCACCCGGTCCGAGCTGTGGAACGCGGCCGAGCTGGCCGAGCGCCGGAAGGATGCATGCGTTGCCCGCGAGCACGAGGTAGCGCTGCCGGCCGAGCTGGACGCGGCCCAGCGGCTGAAGCTGGTCCGCGACTACGCCCAGGACTTGGCCGTCCGCCACAGGTGCGCGGTCGATTTCGCCATCCATGCGCCCGGCCGAGGGGGTGACAACCGGAACCACCATGCCCACATCCTGTGCACCACCCGGAAGGTGGAGGGGGTGGGGTTAGGGGGGAAGTGCGAGAGGGAGAAGGCCGGGCGAAGCCGGCGTGATGACCTGGCCAGCGAGCGCTGGGTGTGGGAGCAGATCTGCAACGCGGCTTTGCGTCAGGCTGGCCACGCCGAGCGGATCGACCGCCGGAGCCATGCCGAGCGCGGCATCGAGGCCGAGCCGACCCAGCATCTCGGGCCTTCTGCGACTGGATTTGAACGTCGGACGGGGATGGCTTCCCGGCGGCGGAGTGACTTTGACCAGGTTGCGCTGGAGGTGCTGGCCAGGGCCAAGTTGGCCGGCGATCTGGAGCGCCAGGCGCAGCAGACCGAGCAGGCCATCGTGGATGCAGAGAACGACCTGTGGGCTGCACTGGCGGAGCGGGAGCGGCAAGCGCTCCAGGTACAGCTCGGCAAGTCTCCAATGCCAGAGCCGGCGCGGTGTGTGCCTGCCCTCATCCTGCCGGAAGGTGTGGTGTCGGCCTCGGCGAAGGCCGGCGGACGCTATGCCGGCATGATTGTGGCCGTATCCGATGTGGAAGCCGCCCAGGATCTGGGCAGGCAGTCCATCGTCGTCCACCAGCTCGTGGATCTCGATCGCCGGCCGGAGGTCGGGCAGTCCATCCGGGTGCAGTACGACCAGGAGCGAAAGGGGCGGGTGGAGGTTCGGGCTACCCCCAGCAAGGGGCGGAGCCGCTAGGGGTAGTTCTGGCGGGCGTGCAGGACGGTCAGCACCTCGATACGGTCGGCCGCCACGCGATAAACCACGATGTAGTTCGGGTGGGCGACGATTTCGCGGGTGCCTGGGACTCTGCCTGACGGGAACAGGTAGGGATGTTCAGCAGCAGGCAGCACCGACTCCTGAATCCGTGCCCGCATGCGCCTTGCAGCATGTGGGCTCTCGTTGGCAATAAAGCGGATCACCGTGGCGAGGTTGTCGCGGGCCGTGGCCGACCAGTGCACTGGGAGCATTACGCGCTTTTCCGGTGCTTGGCTTCGGCCTCCGCGATGATCGCCTCCATCTCGGCCATCACCTGATCGTGCGGAATGCTGGGGCGCGGATCGTCGATGGATTCTTGGACTTTGGCACGAAACCAACGGTCATAGTCGGCGGCCTGTTCTTCCGTCTCGAACTCCGAAACGATGGGGGAAAGGACTGCGCTCATGGCGTGGACTCCATTGTGGAAGATGCCAGTTTATTCCTGCCGGAGGGCCGGTGTTCAAAGTCCCTGTCCCTTGTATAGCGGCCTACAGGATGGGTGTTCAAAGTTCGTCCCCCTTGTATAGCGGCCTACAGAGGCAGCGAACCCTGCGGGTCCGGCGTGAACCTGAGCACCAATCCGACCACCTTGCGACCACGCGTCTTTTGCTCGCACTCGATCAGCAGGTTTTCTTTCTCCCTTAGCTCTTTGATTGCCGGCTCGAGGATGCGTCGGCGTAAGTCCTTGAAGTTCGCCACCGACGATGCAGGAGCGTTCATTGCCTTCTGAAACTCTTCAATCGTCGGCGACCAGACGCCAGTGCTTTCCCAGGACTTCAAACACTCGAACAGACGCCATGCGTAGATGCTGCGCAGTGCGGCAGCCTGCTTCAGCTGGTAGGTGGTGAAGTGCTTCCGCAGCGCCAGTAGGTGCGGGGCGATGTGAGGTGAAAAGGTCAGGTCTACGCACCCTTCTCCCTTGCGGTACTGCGCCAAGATCGCCCACGGACCTTCCGTGATTACCTCCCCCTTTTTCGTGGGCTCAACGGTACGCCATAGGCACTTGAGCAAGCTGCGCGAGCTGTCCTTGATTTGGTTGTAGGCAGTGTCTGAATCAACCTCGAAGGTTGCCGCGTAGTCGGCCGCTGTGAGGCGGACTTTCCAGCCGGACACCTGCCCCTCGATCAGCATCTTCGATGCGATTGAGTCGGTGGACGCCATCGCCAAGGCGATGACGCGTTTCTGGCTCAGGTTAAGGCCCTGCGCCCCTCTCGACAGTGCGTTGCTCATGCTCACACTGCGGTCAGGCAAAGCCTTGTCAGTGTTGGCCTTGTGAAGTTTTTCGAGCTTGTTCATTGGGACAGGCTTACGGTTATTGGGACATTTAAAAAGATAGCCCCCTTAGTCTATTGGGGTCAATCTATTTGCGTGCCACCATAGCCTGTGGATGGCACCGGAAAAATGTCCCAATGAACCGGAAAAATGTCCCAATAGACCGAAATTATCCACACCCCCGAAACCCTTACGCAGCAAGGGTTTCGGGGGATTTCCTCGCGCGCGC
>JADZBU010000454.1 GCA_020851955.1 Chromatiaceae bacterium
TAAAGGTCAATTATCTTGCCGCGAAATACTTAACGGCCAAAAAATCATATCATCCATATCAGTAGACAGCCCGGTAATGATTGATGATCTAGATAGCCCTTATTCCCGAAACAGCGCTCTTCGCGAACAGATCTACCAACGTGGGCTTTAATTCAGAAAATAGGCCCGTTCTATACACACGGCTTCGATCTGAATTTATTTCTCTTGGAGCGCGTAACCTTTTTGGCAACGTTCGCATCCTGACTCGGACCGCTCATTAAATCTCCATGCTGGAGTCTAATAATTGGCGAAATCCTGACTGTGATTTTGCTTCAACGAGTATCCTTCTAACCGGAGGCACAGGCTTCTTCGGAAAAGCCTTGCTGCGTTTACTGGAAGCCAGCGAAATCAGGATGGACGGGATTTGCAGTGTAGTGGTGCTCTCTCGTGACCCGAAGCTATTCCTAAAACACCAGCCTGAGTTCTCGGGTCTGCCCTGGCTTAGGTTTCATACCGGGGACATCCTCGATCCAGCCTCTCTTCCCTTGCGCGATCACTTCACGCACCTCCTGCACGCTGCCACGGACTCCACCCTCGGCCCCCAGATGACGCCTCTCGCGCGGTATCAGCAAATCGTTGACGGCACCCGTAACCTGCTGGAATTCGCGGTCACCGTCGGGGCAAGCCGCTTGCTGCTAACGAGCTCTGGTGGCGTCTATGGTCCACAGCCGCCAGAAATTGCTACCCTTTCCGAGGATTGGCCCGGTAGCCCGGATCTGCACAACCCCGCCAATGCCTACAGCCTGGGCAAACGCGCGGCCGAGCATTTGTGCGCCCTGTACCAGGAGGCCTACGGCATCGAGGTGGTCATTGCCCGATGCTTCGCCTTCTTGGGCCGGGACTTGCCGTTAAACGTGCATTTTGCCATTGGCAACTTCATCCGCGACGCCTTGACCCGGGACGCCATCGAAGTCGCCGGTGACGGCTCGCCACTGCGCACCTATCTGTACCAGGACGACTTGGCCGATTGGCTCTTGACCCTGATGAGGCGGGGTAGGCCTGGGGAAGCCTACAACGTGGGCTCCGACGAGGTGGTCAGTATCGCCGCCCTGGCCCATCTGGTCCGTGATCTGCTGGCGCCGGACAAGCCGGTCCGTATCCTTGGTCAACAACAAGACACCCAGGGCCGCAACCGCTACATCCCGGACATCCGCAAAGCGGAACGAGAACTGGGACTGCGTGTGACCATCCCCCTGGCCCAGGCAATCCGCCGCACTGGCGCGGCCCATCGGGGGCAAAGCCTCCCATGAAGGCGATCATCTTCGACCTGGACGGCACCCTGGTGGATTCGGCCCCCGGCATCCTGGCGAGTCTGGGCCAGGCCTTCGCCGCATGCGGGCTGGAGCCCACGGCGCCCCTGACACCCGCCTTGATCGGCCCACCCTTGCGTGAAACCCTGGCAAACCTCTGCGGCGGAGGCCGTGACGAAGCCCTGCTTGACCAGCTTGCCGCCACCTTTATGCGCCATTACGACAGCCAGGGTTATCGCGAGACCCAAGCCTTCGCGGAGGTGGAGGTCATGCTGAGGACCCTCGCAGCCGCCGGCCTGGCCGTGCACATCGCCACCAACAAGCGGGCGCTGCCGACCCGATTGATCCTCGACCATCTGGGGTGGGCCGGGCTATTCGATTGCGTTTATGCCCTCGATCGTCTCGCCCCGGCCTCGCCGCATAAGGCAGCCCTGCTCGCCCGCCTGCTGACGGATGCCGGGCTAGACGCTGGCCAATGTGCCTACGTCGGGGATCGGGCCGAGGACCACCACGCCGCCCGCGCTAACCACTTGCGCTTTTTCTGGGCCGCCTGGGGCTTCGGGGCGGAGATGGACGCCCTGGCGATCGGCGCGGATGCCATCACTCTCGACAACCCCGATGCCGGACGACTCTTGTCGTCCCCATGAAGCCCTCCCTGCTCGACCTGGCGAGGCAGGTCCGCTCCCCTGGCGACCTGTGGCGCCGGCGCGAAGGGCGCTACCTACTCGTTGGCGGCTTTAATACCCTGGTGGGCTACGGCTTGGGGGTGGGACTCTATCTGACCCTGTCACCGCTGCTGCATATCCTGGTCATTGGCGTCATCGCCAACATCCTCGCCATCACCGTCTCTTTTACCACCTACAAGCAACTGGTCTTTCGCACCCAGGGCCACTGGCTGGAGGAGTATCTGCGCAGCTACGTGGTTTATGGGGGCACGGCGGTGCTTGGTATCATGCTGCTGTGGCTGCTGGTGGATGGCTTGGGGTGGCCGATCTGGGTCGCCCAAGGCATCGCCCTTCTGCTCACGGTCATCGTTTCCTATTTAGGCCACGCCCGCTTCACCTTTCGCCGCTCTCGGAGCGGTCCCACCGACGGATAAGACCCATGGCCCAGCGGCAACTCATCAGCCTGATATCGCCCTGCTTCAACGAGGAGGGCAATATCGACGAACTTTACCGCCGCGCCAGCCAGTTGATGGCCGACCTGCCCCAGTATGATTTCGAGTATCTCTTCA
>JADZBU010000455.1 GCA_020851955.1 Chromatiaceae bacterium
CCAGGCCGCGGAGGGCTTGGGCGTAGACCAGCAGTTTGTCCTCTGGGGCATAGGCCATGTTGGGCAGATTGAGGCGGGCGACCAGGTTGGTGCTATCGAGGTGGTCGCGGGCCGGGATCTGTTTGAGGGCACAGGCAATGTAGCGGAAGTCGAGGTAGTTCCGGGTCTCGCTGCCGAGGACCAGACGGGTCTGGAAGCCACCGGGGCGCAGGAAGATGACGACGGGGACGACGCGGTCGGTGGCGTAGAGTTCGGCCAGGTCGAGGCAGTAGTGGGCCAGGCGGTGGATGGAGAAGCGGTCGGGCTGGGTCTCTTCCTCGAAGACGAAGAGCAGGGCGGCGCGGCGGCCATCAGGCCATTCCACCAGCAGGGGCACGTCGAGCTCCCGAAAGCGTTCGCCCAGGCGCTCCTTGAGCTGTTCCTCGCGGATGGGCAGGATGCGTGCCCCGGCGTCGATGGCCTGGGCCTCGACGGCGGCGAAGAAGCCGATGGCCTGGTGCGGATAGTCGAGGATGAGGTTCTTAAAGTTTTGGTCGTGGCTCATGGGTAGTGGTCAGCGGGCAAGCAATACGTCGCGGATCTCACCATTGTTAAATCTCAGTCGGAGCGTGTAATCCTCACCGGGAAGCACGGCCCGCGCCCACCGGACTGCGTGTCCAGGATGCCGCGTGTCCAACTCTGGACATCGCGAGAGATGCCGATCAGGCAGGGATTGTGGCTTAAGGCGGGATGGAATCCATTGGTGACAAATTGACACCTCCTGCGGTAACCTTGGGCCACACAGGAACCAGAGAGCCACACCAGATGACGACAGCATCCGTCGAGCGTGGTCGCGTTACGGCACGCGTCCCCCTGCACATTCAGAAGACGCTGGAAACCGCAGCCAGCATGGTCGGCGCCACGGTGAATCAGTTCGTCGTGCAAACGGCCTTGAGAGAGGCCGAACGCATCATTGAGCAAGAGCGGATTATCCGGTTGACCGAGCGTGACGCCGAGGCTTTCTTGCAGGCGCTCGATGCACCCGCCCCGCTCAACGAAACCCTGACAACCGCGCTTCAAGACTACGCGAACCGCCGCAATGATCAGACTGGAACCCTTGACTGGGCACCACGACCGAAATGCCTTTGATTGTGGCGTCACCGTCCTCAATCTCTGGCTCCGCCGAACCGCGCTTGCGCATCAGAGCAAGGGAATTTCTCGGACCTTTGTCGCGGTTCCGCTTGACGATGAGGTCATGACCACTTGGAGCGGTAGCGGGTACCAGGATATCCATCCAGCCAGCATCCTTGGCTTTTATGCCCTCGCCTCGGCGTTTGTCGTTGTTGAAACCTTGCCTTCCGCATTGGCGAAGCGTTACCCGCGCCAGATCCCCGTCACCCGCCTTGGTCGGTTGGCGACGCGTTCGGATCTGCAAGGACAAGGGCTCGGTCGGCTCCTCTTGGCGGATGCCGTGAATCGCGCACGCGGCGCGGCCCAAGCCGTTGGGAGTGCGGGTATTTTGGTGGATGCGAAGGACGATGGAGCGGCAGGTTTTTATCGGCATTTCGGTTTCCATGCCTGCCGGGATGCGCCTCTGCAACTCTATCTGCCGATCTGGTGAAGGTGCCGCGAAAACCATGGGCCCTATCATATTGATACGGCTCTCCTTGCCTGGGCCGTCACCGTAACAGCTCCCACCTGGCCCTCGCCACGCGCTCCTGCTGAGCCTCGGTCAAGGCCACCCCACTCGGCAAATAAAACCCCTGATGGGCTCAGTGCTCGGTCCGTTTGAGCCAGGCCTTGATCACGTCGGGGTCCAGGCCCCGCAGGCGGTCCTCGGCCGGCAAGCCGCGCAGGCGGTCCTCGGCCGGCAAGCCCCGCAGGCGATCCTCGGCATCCATCTGTGCCAGGAGGGCTGCGCGCTCCTCAGGGGTGAGTTGAGGAACGTCCTTGATCAGCAAACGCCAGGTGTCATGTTTGAAATCGTCGAGGGTATAGGCCATGTCGGGCATCTCCAATCGGTGGACTTGGGCCAGATGATAGCGCAACAGCCGGGCCACCGGCTCGCGTGGCTGGTAATGGTCCAGCCCGTAACGGACGCGAGTCAGTTCGCTGGCGAAGAGTTCCCAGGGGGCGTTGCGCGGATGGTCGGCGATGGCGTTGAGGACGATGAGGCGGATGGTGCGCTGGCCCCAGGTCAGATCGTACACGCCCGGCCAGGGGGTGGGGCGGCGGGCGCTGGCGTGCATTGGCTTCAGCAGTCCCGTGGGCTGGCGGGTGGCCACGGCGTAGAGCTGGAAATCGGCGGCGGGGCGCAGCCGGCCGTGGGCCGGGGCCGGGGCCACGTCACCCGTCTGGTCGGGCAAGACCGGCGCGGTGGCGGTCGCCCCCGCCGTCGGCGGGTAGGAGACAAGTTTGCGATAAGTGACGTAATGCCCGATCAACTCGTCCAGGGCCCAGGCGTCCAGGCTCTCCTGGGCGGATTTGTAGGTCAGGATGTTGTGGGCGCCCAAGGTGTCGAGACCGTCGGGCAGATCGGCCAAGTCGGCGGGGTCGCGGGTGGCGGCCTGACCGGTCAGGCGCTCGATGATGAGGACATCCAGGCGCTGGCTCTTCAAGGCCAATTCCATCTCCAACTCGACCCGCCAGGGGCGCCCGGCGAAGAGGTCGGTCAGGGCAATGCCAAAGAGGCGGTGCCAGGGTGTAGGGGGTGGGTGAGGCATGGGGAGTGGTGTGATCAGGTGTGAGGGGCCATGGTTGGCGGGGCTGGCGCGGAGCGAGAGGCGGTCCGCTGGGCAGATAGAACCCCCTACGCGCCAACCGCTCGGCTACCGGATATTCCTCCCCAACAAACAACCCCATCCCCCGTAACACCGGCTGCTCATGCATCGGCCAGAAGAAGGGCCGGGTGCCGATGCCCAGGGCCCCCAACTGGCGCATGGCCTCCTCGGCAGCTTGAGGGGGATGAAAATGGAACCATGAAGGTGGGGGGGATATGGGGTGCCTATGCTCGGGGGTAATAAGATTTGTCGAGTAGTTGCTCAAGGGTGTAAGGACAGTGACTGGGAAAGGTCTCGGGGGGCAGGGCGGTTTCGTCGCTCGCCAGTTGCACGGCGTCAAGATAGGCGGCGGTGATCGCCTCAGCCAGGATCGGCTTAAGACCAGGCGCTTGTTTCATCAATTTCGTCAAACGCAGACGCTGTTCGATGATGGTGGCGCGCCAGCTATCGCCTTTGAATTCACGCCAGCGTTCCGACAAGCGTTGGTACTGATATTCCCATTTCAACAAGTGAGCAAGCAGGATCAACAACCGGCCTTCCAATTCGCGGCGCTCGCTCCTACCCATGTCGCTCAATTCTTCCACCAAATGCTCAAGGTCCAATTCCGCGTAGCGACCGGCCCGCAGCAGTTCGGCATGGCGCCGTGCCCAAGCGGAGTAATCGCTTTCGTATAAGGTGCTGAGTTCGGCCATGTCGTCCTCCCCCGCCGTGGCGAGCCAGTCTGCCCCAATCGGCAGGATGCTAGTTAGCTGAAACCTCGGCATCCATCTGTGCCAGGAGGGCCGCGCGTTCCTCGGCGGTCAGATGAGGTTCGTCCTTGATCAGCAACCGCCAAGTGTCATGTTTGAAATCGTCGAGGGTATAGGCCATGTCGAGCAGCTCCAGTCGGTGGACTTGGGCCAGATGATAGCGCAACAGCCGGGCCACCGGCGCGGATGGGTTGGCCCGCTTGATCCCGGGGCGCGGGGCGCCCAGCTTGTTCCATCACCCCAACAGCTCCCGCATGGCCGTTGCCACGTGCTCCTGCTGCGCCTCGGTCAAGGCGAGTCCGCTGGGCAGATAGAAGCCCCGACGCGCCAACTCCTCCGCCACCGGATATTCCTCTCCGACAAACAACCCCATCCCCCGCAACACCGGTTGCTCATGCATCGGCCAGAAGAAGGGCCGGGTGCCGATGCCTAGGGCCCCCAACCGGCGCATGGCCTCCTCGGCATCAAAACCCAGGGCCTCCTCCAGCACCACACCATAAACCCAATAGACATTCTCCGCAGTGTCGGTGGCCGCCAGCGGCAGTTGCAGGCCCGGCACCTCGCGCAGCCGCTCGGTGTAGGCGGCGCCCATGGCGCGCTTGCGGGCGATGAATTCGTCCAGCCGCTCCAGTTGCGCCAGGCCAAGGGCCGCTTGGAGGTTGGTCATGCGCAGGTTCCAGCCCAGGCGCTCGTGGACGAAGCGCTTGCCGGGTTGGAAGCAGAGGTTACGCAGCCCGCGACAGGTCGCGGCCAGGTCGTCATCGTCGGTGAGGACCATGCCGCCCTCGCCGGTGGTGATGTGTTTGTTGGGATAGAAGCTGAAGGTGCTGAGGTCGCCGAAGCTGCCGCAGGGCCGGCCGCGATAGGTCTGGCCGATGGCCTCGGCGGCGTCTTCGATCAGTTTGAGGCCGTGGTGTGCGACGAGGGCCAGCACCGGGTCCATGTCCACAGGCAGACCCTAGAGATGCACCACCAGGATAGCCTTGGTGCGCGGGGTGATCTTGGTCTCGATCTGGGTGACGTCCAGGTTCCAGGTCAGCGGGTCGCTGTCCACCAGCACCGGCGTGGCACCGGCGCGCACGATCTGCAGGATGCAGGAGATGATGGTGAAGGTGGGCAGGATGACCTCATCACCGGGACCGATGCCCAGCGCCGCGACCGCCGCGTCCAGGGCGGCGGTGCCGTTGGTGACAGCGATGCCGTGCTTGCGCCCCATGCGGGCGGCGAACGCCTGCTCGAAGCGCTGCACGAAGGGGCCTTCGGACGATATCCAGCCGGTGTCGATGCACTCGGCGAGGTAGCGCTTCTCGTTGCCGTCCAGCAGGGGTTCGTTGACGGGGATGAAATCAGCCACGGTTTGTCCGGTCAGGGGTAAAGGGGAAGCCAACGCTCATTGCAACACACTTTCGTCGCCATCAGGTTTTCCGCAACACCAGACACAGCCCCCAAGTGTCCTCGCCAGGCGGCGCGCCGGTCAGAAAAGCCTCGGCGCCAAGCCGCTCAAAGCCGGCGGCCTCCGCCAACAGGTCCAGCTCCGGTAGGGAGAAATGCCGCATGGGGTGGGACTCGGTAAAGGTCGCGACGGCGCCGGTCGCGGTGTCGCGGGCGAAGAGGGTGTAGTTCACATCCACCCGGTTGGCGTTGGGCAGGAGGTGGGGCTCGGCGAGGCGGGTGATCTCCAGCCCGTCCGCGGCGAGGCGTTTGATGCGTACCGCCGGGCGCTGGGCCAGCACGGCCGGGCTGTACCAGACATCGAACACGAAGAGCCCGCCGGCGAGCAGGTGCTCGGCGGCGCGGGCAAAGACCGCCTGCACGTCCGCGTTGCCGACCTGATAGCTGACCACATGAAACAGCGACAGCACCGCGTCGAAGGTGCGGCCCAGTTGCACGGTGCGGATATCGCCGGCCAGGCACTGAAAGCCGGGCGATGGCTGCGCCCGCGCCACCATCGCCGCGCTGCGCTCGATGCCGGTCACCCGGTAGGCGCGCTCGGCCAGCAGCCGGCCATGACGACCGGTGCCGGAGCCGAATTCCAGCAACTCCCGGCCGCCGATACCGTGGCGCTGCAAGAGGGCATCGACATAGGCCACCTCGGCGGCATAGTCCTTGTCCTGGTACAGCAGGTCGTAATAGCGGCTATAGGCATCAAACATGGGCGGATTGCTCATCTAAACGGGGATCGTAGAGATCGCTCTCCCCAACCTTCAAACAGAGGCCAGGGGGGCCAGAAGGTCAGTCAGCGGTTGGCTTATCACGTTGGCCGAGCGCAATTCCGAGCGAAGTGCTGCAGAAATCCGCGGCGCAATGGCACAGTATTCGACTGTCCAGGTCTCGTATGTCCGATGATGCTTCAGAAACACCGCCACATTGGCCTTCAATTGGGGCAGGCTGCCCAGCAGTTTCGCGGGATTGCGTTTGCAAGTGCCAAAGCGGATGCGTTGTGTGGACTCGCTCACCGCCACCAGATCAATTTCAACGCCGGCGCGGTCCCAATAACCCTTGATACGCGCGGAAAGCGGAAACTCCCCAATACCTTTGCGACTCGTCTCTTCGTAGAGCCGCCCAGCGAGTTCCTCCAACGCCGCCCCTTCGGCCTCGGCGAGTAAAAGATCGGCCTGGTCGATGAGTTGTGTCTCTGGACTGAAGTGAATCGCCGACACCGGTCGTTGGAGCGCCGCCAGCCAGCTCCTGAGGAAGTTGTCGCAAATGTAATAACGACCGCTGCGGGCCTGGGGCTTAGCGAAGATGGGCAGGCGCCGCTCAATCATGCGATACCGCTCCGTGAGTACCTTGAGGTAACCACCGGCTTGTTTGCCTTCATCCCGCGAGAGATCGGAGATGGCCGCCACGATACTGGCGTTGTCACAACCTGGATGCCTCGCGATGAATTGCAACAGCATATCGTAGCGACCCCGGAATTCGCGCAGAAACCAGTTATCGGCTTCGCCCCGTAGCGGCGATGAGCTGCTGAAAAAGAGCGCCTGCAACAAGGTGGCGCGGTCCGCCCCGATCACATCCTGTTCATAGGCGTCGCGATAGAATTTTGGCACGCCTTCGAAAAGGTTCCAGAGGAAGAGCAGTCGCTCGGGGTCGGCATCGGCATGGATCGTGAGCAGTTCAAGCAAAGACGAAATGTCAAGATGGTCGAGGGTGAGCGCGTCGGTGGTGCGGTTAAATAAAGGGGCAACGCGATCTTCGAGCAATGCGGACATCTCGGTGTACAGTGACCCCAGCACGATCAAGCCGCCCTTCACCTGATCCGCCCGCGCGGACAGTTGATCGACCTCGGCTTGCAGCAGCGAGCAGAACTCAAACAGGGGCTTGCGATTGAAATATTGAAACTCATCCAGGGCAATGACATAGCCTTGGGTCGCAAGCCTGGCGATCAATCGGGCCAGGCCCCCCATGCTGCTGACCCGTTGCTCAAGACCAAATGTCTGCAAATAATCGTTGCAGGCGGCTAAAACGCCGGTCGGGTCTGAATCGGGGATCTGGATGTACAGCCGTAAGTCCCGCCCGGTCTGGTTCAATGCCTGTTGGATCAAGGATGTCTTGCCAATGCGCCGACGACCGGCAAGCTGCACAAAAAACCAGCGGTTACGCTCCAGAATGCCGCGCAGATGGGCGAGTTCCTGCTGTCGCCCGTAAAAGCCCCAGGGTGCCGCGGCTGTCATTGGCGCTGGCTACTTAAGGTAAGCGCTTTTACCTTAACCAAGGACCTGGGCCTAGCTACTGTATTTACTGTATTTATCACTGTTGTTGTCATCCTGGATGTCTGTCACCGGAGCGGCTCGTTGCCGTCGAGCAGGGGTTCGTTGACGGGGATGAAAGCAGTCACGTTGTTCCTCAAACCTTCCGCAGCACCAGGCACAGGCCCCAACTGTCTTCGCCGGGCGGGGCACCGGACAGGAAGGCCTCGGCGCAGACCCGCTCGAAGCCGGACCCAGCCGCCAACAGGTCGAGTTCCGGCAAGGAGAAGTGCCGCATGGGGTGGGTCTCGGTCAGGGTGTGGACGGCGCCCGTCACGGTGTCGCGGGCGAAGACGGTGTAATGGACATCGACGCGGTTGTCGTTAGGGTGGAGCAGGGGTTCGGCCAGGCGGGTGACCTCCAGCCCTTCCGCCGCCAGGCGCTTAACGCGCACCGCCGGGCGCTGGGCATAAACGGCCGGGCTATACCAGACATCGAACAGGAACAGGCCGCCCGGGCGCAAATGGTCCGCCGCGCGGGCAAAGACGGCCTGCACCGCCGCGTTGGTGATTTGGTAGCTCACGACATGAAAGAGCGACAGCACCGCGTCGAAGGCGCGTCCCAGTCGGACGGTGCAGATGTCCCCCTGCTGGCAGCTAAAGCCGGGGGCCGGGCACGCCTGGGCGACCATCGCCGCGCTGCGCTCGATGCCCGTCACCCGGTAACCGCGCTCCGCCAGCAGCCGACCATGCCGCCCGGTGCCGGAGCCAAATTCCAGCAACTCCGGGCCGGTCACGGCGTAACGGTCCAGCAGGCCGGCGATGTAGGCCACCTCGGCGGCATAATCCTTGTCCTGGTAGAGCAGGTCGTAATAGCGGCTATAGACATCAAACATGGGGGTAGCGCTCGTCAAGGTGCCAGCATTCAATCCCCCGGCCGCAGGGGTGGGGTACGGTGGCCCAAGCTGCTGATGCTGGCTCCCTCCCCCCGGGTGGGGGAGGGTTGGGGAGAGGGACGGAAAGGGAGGCCGAAGCGTCGCAACGGCCCATCGAGGTCGAGCGCGGGCGCAGGATTCAGTGCTCGGTGCGCTTGAGCCAGGCTTTAATCACATCGGGGTCCATGGCGCGCAGGAAATCCTCGGGCGGCAGACCGCGCAGGCGGTCCTCGGGGGGATAGCGCTTGAAGACTTCCTCGGGATCCAGGCCACGCAGCCGGTCCTCGGGATCCAGGCCACGTAGGCGATCTTCAGTGGCATAGCGCTTGAGGACTTCCTCGGGATCCAGGCCGCGCAGTCGGTCCTCCGGCGGCAGGCCACGCAGCCGGTCCTCGACAGCCATCCGGTCCATGAGGGCGGCGCGCTCCTCGGGGGTAAAACTGGCGACGTCGTCGATCATCATGCGCCAGGTGTCGTGTTTGAAATCGTCGAGGGTATAGGCCATGTCGGGTAGCTCCAGGTGGTGCACTTGGGCCAGATGATAGCGCAACAGCCGCGCCAGCGGTGCGCTCGGCCGGTAATGGTAGCGCTCGGCATGGTTAACGGACTCGTCTCCACTCAGCCCTTGATCCGCGCCTGCGCCGCCGAAATCCCCACGAAGCGCGTCTTGTCCGCCTCCCTCGCATAGGGCCCCTGCTTCACCTCGATCATCTCGAGGACACCGATTTAGGCGGGCGGCTGACCTGGGGTGATATTGCCTGGAGGCCAATCGCGTGGAATTCGCTGGCGAAGTCGGCACTTAGGGGCAGGATATGCAGGGCTTCGCGGCAGTAGTCGAGAAAGCGGGTGGCATTGCCATATAAGCCCGGCGCCAAGTTGTTCAGGGTGTTGAAATGCTCAGTGATCGCCGCGTAATCGGTTGCGTATTCATGGGCCGCCAGGTTGCGGGTGGCGCGGCATAGCTGCCAATCCGTTACGGAATCCAGAACGCCGACCTTCTCGAAAAAGGCCAGCGTCTTGAGGAAGGTTTCGCCGGGCTCGCCAGCGAGCAACGCCGCATGTCTCATCCCTGCGCCGAGCGTGTCTTGAAGCTTGGCGAAACGTTCGTTCATGGCCGCTAGCGACTCGAAGAGGGGCACATCTTTGCGACGAGCTTCAAGATCGCCAGGTGCAAGGGGCCAGGTCTGCTTGCGGCGCGACGCCTCAAGAAAATATACGCAACGCTGGATGGCCTCAAGCAGACTGGCGAGATGCGTACGCTCGGCCTCCAGGGTCCGGTTGATCATGGGCGTGTCTCCAGACGGATGGCTCTGGCGCGGGCGATGCGCTGGAAGGGTGTCGGTGCTTGCGTTCTGGCATGGCTGACGATATCGATCGGCAGTCCGAGCCGGGTTTCCAGCGCGACTTTTAGGTGTGCGCGTTCCAGCAAGGTCAGGCCGTCCCGGGTTTCGATCAGCAAGTCCACATCGCCGCCACGGGTCTGGTCATCCGTGCGCGAGCCAAAAAGATACACCTCGGCAGCATCGCCGGTGAGATCCTGCGTGGTCGCGAGGATGGTCTGTATCTGGCCGGGGGTTAGGCGCATCGGACGGATGGGATTAGGCAAGCCGCACCCCAGGCTTTGGGGCAGTACCAGCACGCAACCATGGTTATCTCCTGTATTGATGGTAGTGCAGTTCAAACGGTGAAGCGCGCCTGAGCCGCCGTGATGCCCACGAAGCGCGTCTTGTCCGCCTCCCCCGCATAGGGGCCTTGCTTCACCTCGATCATCTCGATCTCCTCCAGCACCTCGAAGCCGTGGCCGCCGGTGGCGAGCAGGATGACATCGCCAGCCGCCAGGATGCGGCTCTCCAGATAGCACTGGTCGCTGTCGTAGAAATCCACCCGCAGCCGGCCCTTTTTGAGGAACAGCACCTCCTGGGTGTAGTGGACCTCGCGCGCCACCGGATTGTGGACATGGGGCGGGATCACCTTGCCCACCGGGTGGCGCATGAAGGCCAATTGCTGGGAAAGCTCGCCGGGGGTAAAGAAATGGATACCCGACTCCTGGAAGCGGTGGCTGAGGATGAGGGCGAGGAGTTAGTCACCCTGTTGGACATTTGCGATCACCGCTGCCGGCTCCCCATTTCCCGCTCAATGAGGTCAATCAAATCCAGGACGCCCATCGACCGGCCGGGAATCACCTGGGCTTCGTCCCCCTGATGGACATGATCCGGGAAATTCGGCAACTCAGGAAAATGTCTGGCGTTGTCCCAACGACGGATCAATCGCTGTCGGGAAGAATCCATCCATTGATAGCGATACTCCAGGGTTTCTGGCTCATTTTTCCGCACCGCGAAATATTCGGATATTTCCAGAAAATCGCCATTCGTTAAAACCATTCGGGCGCGAAAATAACCGCGATCCTGAATCGCTCGCTCGGCGATCACGTCAATGCGACCAATGCAAGCCGAGGAAACCAAGCGCATTTTAATCTCATCCAGATAACGACGGACAGAGGTCACGCCGGGTCCCCCAGCGTTTGCAAGCGTTGCCGCAGACTCTCCGCCATGCCATATAAGGCGCTCCACTCGAAGAAATCCGCCTCATCGCCCAATTCGCCGGCCTGGAAACGACGATAAAAATCGTATGACGACATCCGGTACCGGTCTTCGAACGTCTTCAGGCCCGCCTCAATCGTACTTAATTCCTGAAGGGCCTGGGCGCGTTCAAGCGATACGATTTTTTCCAGCGCCCCATCCACCACCTCGCTCCGATAGCCATGGCGATAAAGAGACTCCAATTGGCGCAATTTACCCAGCGTATTGATGGCCGTTGTCATGAATAAATCCTCCCGTCGGTTGCAAGGAGCCGTTCCCGCCGCAGGAACGCCATCGCTGTCGGCTTTAATTTTCTCATTCGGCCTTTATCCGCGCCTGCGCCGCCGTGATGCCCACGAAGCGCGTCTTGTCCGCCTCGCCCGCGTAGGGGCCTTGCTTCACCTCGATCATCTCGATCTCCTCCAGCACCTCGAAGCCGTGGCCGCCGGTGGCCAGCAGGATGACATCGCCGGCCTCCAGGATGCGGCTCTCCAGATAGCACTGATCACTGTCGTAGAAATCCACCCGCAGCCGGCCCTTCTTGAGGAACAGCACCTCCTGGGTGTAGTGGACCTCGCGCGCCACCGGATTATGGACATGGGGCGGGATCACCTTGCCGACCGGGTGGCGCATGAAGGCCAATTGCTGGGAGAGCTCGCCGGGGGTAAAGAAATGGATGCCCGGCTCCTGGAAGCGGTGGCTGAGGATGAGGGCAAGGAGTTGCTGGCCATGTTGAATCGTTTCGATCATATATCGTCAAGTCCTCATCCCGATTGAATTCAGTCCGTTGAGCACAACCAGACTGGTATGTGAATCAGTAAGGTTAATCAAGTGCTGGCATTTGAAGCAGGTGATCCAAAATGTCCCGTCCTTCTCTTTCTAGGGCGTCAATGCTGTAATTAGCGCTGACGAGCGTGTGGAGATTTTCACCTAGATCGCGCCCCAGTTGTGAATCGCGGATTATCCGTACCACGGCAGAAGAAAACTCCTCCGCTTGATCCGCTATCAAGATGTCATGCCCATGAGTCACTGGAATCCCCTCGGCACCGAGAGTGGTTGATACTACGGGCCGACGACAGGCGCCTGCCTCAAGTATCTTGAATCGTGTGCCAGACTCGTATCTCAGTGGGACCAAGGTCACATCAGCATGTCCCAACCAAGGTAGAACAGAGTCTAAGCGCCCGGTTACGGTTATTCCCGGGTCCTGGAGATCGGCCAGGATATGATCCGAACCACTGCCGACGATGTAAAAATGGATATTTGGAATCTCACGCCTGACAGTTGGCAGAACATTTTCCACGATCCAGCGCGCGGCATCCTCCATCGGACTGTCCTGCCAGAAAGTCCCCGCAAGGTACATGCAGGGGCTCTTAAACCCAGATGGAGCCGAGGGGATATTGCGATACATTTCTAAATCAATGACGTTTGAAAAAATTCGGACTCTCTCCGGGCTTTCGACAAAACTCCGATAATAATCCGCATCAATTTCAGACACGGCCGTCGTCACATCCGAGAGGGGGGTGCCAACGCGCTCTTCCTCTTCTTTGGATTTTCCGTTACGAATCGTTTCTTCGCGCTCTTTCTCGTTATTTGCATAAGGAAGTCCCCGGAGTATGAACCTTGACCATACGCTGTCCGTGTCCACCACGACTTTATAACTGGACCGCTCTTTAATATAGCCAAGAAGGGGATAGGATATGTTGCCGAAACCAAGCCAAATGACATCCGCCTTGATACGATCCGCCATCCGTAGCAAGTGCCTATAATCTTCTTGCCGTTGCATGGAAACAGAAACAAGCGAACGCCCGAGGAGACGTCTACTAAGATAATTAATGGCACGACGTATAAAGCGCTGGTATGGACTGATAACAAATGGAAAAGGAGCAAAGTAAAGATCACGACAGAATTGCCGGTAAAAGTCAACCGCGCGCGAATCACCCATCTGATCGAGCGGTGTGCGGCTATAAAGGTATAAGTCGGAGATTTGGGCGAGGGCCTTGATCGAATTTTCGATCCGTAAGGTCGGCCCACCGACGGGTGGATGATGAAGAACGGGCGTTGCGAATAAGATTACAGGTTTTTTCATGGGATGCTCCACGGATTATTGATTACTCGCCAATCTATTCAGCTTTCGACAGGCCAGCGATCCTTGGAAACAATAGGTAAACCATTCAGGATGGAATCGACAATATAGTCAAGCGCCCGATTCCGTCCAGGCAGCAGTTCGTTGGCTGTCTGCACATGCAATAAGGGTGAATTATTCCAGCGGCTTTCACTCAGGCCCAAGCGGATATAATAATGAAAGTGATAGAAGCTGATGAATTTATAAGCCAAATCTATCCGTCTCTGTTTGTTTTCATTGTCATCACCCGCTAACAACATGCTCAATTGACTAAAATAATCTTCAGGGGTCTCTACATCATAGGTAAAGCCAAACCCGCGGTAGGGGGCGCGGGCCGTCGTGATGACCGGTAACCCAAAGGCCGCCATCTCGAAACCGACGGAGGTGGTATGGACAATTCCGACCCGGGTGAGTGGCAGGAAATCGTAGACAGAAACCTTGGCCCTGGGTGAAACAAAAAAGACGTTCGCTGGCAAGACAACCCCTCGTTGCAGCAAAACGGATTCCACGCGTTCATGGGTCTCCGGAATGGTTGGGTGCTGTTCCGCCGGATGGGCCTTGAGGATCAACTGATACTCCGGGTGCCGGGCAAACCATTCAATCGTAGAAATGATCCACTCCATCATGCCCGCAAAGACCACTTGTTTGTTGAGAGCCGCCAGGTCCCAGATGACATTGGCCGTCAGCAGGGCGGTTGGCTTGCCTGTGTTAAGGCTTGATAGGTCAAAGCCTTCGTTCTGGTGCGATTCAACTACCGCGGTATTGATGAGGAGGCCCCGGCCGCCGGATTGACCATTGAGCCAATCTTCAACACGTTGGCGTTGCTCCGATGATAAGGGCGATGCGCAGAAGGCGGGCCAGGCCGGACGAAAGTCAAGTCCCATGGCCGCGCCCGCATGGGCAAATGCCACCCGGTCGCGGGTCACCGGCCAATGCGTATAAAACGGGATGCCGCGTTGCTCGCAAAGTTGTTGGAGTATTGCCCACATCCCATAATAGCTATCGTTCGCGATTACTCGATCGGGTCGGGTGTCATCCAGGATGCGGGCATAGGCGATTTTGAGCCTCAGGAGATTGCGTAAGTGGGATAATCCCAATTCCTCATGGTCAGGTATAAGTCGATCATCGGCGACAACATAATTATTAACAAGAATATCCTTTGCCCATGATCCCAATGGCATTCCGTCTTGCGTGAAGTCTTGCAGGGTATCCCAGTCTGCACCGGTCAGGACCCGCTCAATCTGGGCCTCGTCATCCGGCCGCAAATAATCGGATAGTCTCAGGGCAGGAACCGGATTATCACCCCAAAGTCGCTGAGACTGGGCGACGCATCGCCGACAATTGTCAGGGAAGCTGTCACCTCCTCCCCACACTCCCCCGAAAAAGTTGCACTCGCGCGATTGGACGGAATCACAATAAATAGGTAAAACCGTCACTCCGCGCAATCGGAGGGCGTAACTCAGCAGACGATCTAGCGTAAAACTCGGGGGATAGATACTAAAGGAGGGCCCCCATAGAATCTTTAACGCTTCGGGTTGATCGCTTGAGCGCAATCCGGTCACTTCTCGTCCAATGTTGTCCAGAATTGTCAAATAGTCAGATGAGACGTCCTGTTCCTGAAAAAACCCTATCAGCCTACGCGACCATTTTTCTAGAATGCGGTGATTTGACATGACAATTAATAGGCAAATAAGAGATGGGGCCGGGCCGGTTTGAACCACCCATACATGCCACGAAAGTCCACATGATACTCAGGATTAGCTGCCAGGATGATGTCCCGACATAGACGCGCATTTAAAAAATTATGATACACCGCGATGGCTAGTTGCGGTTTGAATCGCTTCAAGGTTTTAGCCGCGCCCTGGAGTGCTGCCATTTCCGCCCCCTCAATGTCCATCTTAATCAACCCTCCCTCGGACCAACCGCGCTCCAGAACTAAAGCATCAATCGTTGTGACCTGAACTTTCCGGGTTGCGGAATCAACCGTGCTCACTGCCGTATGCGAGTCCCAGGCGTGATTGGGATCGCTCGCCAAATCGATGAAGCCAGCCTGCCTTGCCAGTCCACCCGGATAGACTTCGAAATTGCCCGCGCTTATTTGTTTGGCGAAGGTGTACTGGAGTGCTTGCCCAAGGAGCGTTAATGGCTCAACCGCGAGCACCCGCGCTGCCCCTTTGGAGAAGGCATAGTAGGAAAAAAAGCCTTCGCAGGCTCCGGCATCCATGATCCAGTTGCGATCTTTAAGGGTGAAGCGAGGATGGGCATACGAGGAGGGGTTATTTTCCCAAGGATAAAAGACCTCGGCGTATAACCAGCCTAAGCCTGAAGGGCTGAAATTCTTAGGCCAGAAAAAACGACAGTCACCAACCTGGTATTCAAAAAAGGAACCCAACTCACCTTTATTTACAACCGAAGGTGTCCTCCAGCAGCGCTCTTGGATGTAAAGCTGGCAGTCATTCGTCTTAAAGGCATAAGGATTTGTGACTGACAATCCGCTTTTAAAAAAACTTAGCCAGGCATCAACCACGAGCAGGGATTTGTCAAACATGGGTGCGAGAAAGGTTCCTGATAACGCTCAAGCGGGAAGGAGTACCGGTGCCTTGACGTCCATCGGTACGGCAATCGGTCCGCCCCCGAGGCCAAAGAAACGATGGCTCTCGCGCCAATACCCTTCAATGGTGATCACAAAGGATGGAAAGTCTTGAGGGTGATGATGATATTGACCGCCGCTCGCCGCACCCAGGGCCACTTGATACTGGCCAGGCCGGAGGACGTTACCAGGGGCTATGATATTCAGTTCATAATCACCGGGTGATCGCCGGAGATCAAAGAGTTCGGGATGACAGTCCAGTTCCGAGGCTGCCCACAAAGAGCCCCCCAAGCCATCGGTAATGTTGATCCCCAAGGTCAAGCCGCTGACGGCAATATCAACGTGGTACCTAATGCAGAAACGAATCGGTTCATCAGCCCGAAAGTGGTTGGCGGAACGGCCCAGACTATCAAACATTTCCAATTCGGAAAAAAAGACGATGTGATCGCCATGGTCCTTAAATATGATCTTATGTGCCTGATGCGGGCTCCGCGATGCCAGATAGGACTGGCAGACATCATCGGTATTACCAAGTTCCGCAATTGCGCCCTGCTTCAGTAGCATCGCCTTGGGGCAGAGTCGCGAGACGGCTTGCATATTGTGGCTTACGAATAGGACCGTGCGCCCACCATCGGCAATGTCTCCCATTTTTCCCAGGCACTTCTTTTGGAATTCAGCGTCACCGACGGCCAAAACCTCGTCAACGATCAGAATCTCGGGTTCCAGATGCGCGGCCACCGCAAAGGCCAGGCGCACATACATGCCGGATGAATATCGTTTGACGGGCGTATCGATAAATGGCCCGATCTCGGAGAAATCGATGATCTCGTCGATCTTGCGGTCGATTTCGGCCTTTTTCATGCCAAGGATGGCACCGTTGAGATAGATGTTCTCGCGCCCGGTGAGCTCGGGATGGAAGCCGGTGCCAACCTCCAGCAGACTGCCGACCCGGCCCTTGATTTTAATCAGCCCGGTGGTGGGGGCCGTGATCCGCGAGAGGATCTTGAGCAGGGTGCTCTTGCCGGCGCCGTTGCGCCCGATGATACCGAGGATCTCACCTTCGCGGACCTCAAAGCTGACGTCGCGCAGCGCCCACAGCTCGCCGCCGACGCGGTTGCCGTGGTCGGTGTCGCCGATCTTGAGCAGGGGATCGGGCCGGCCGCGCGCCTTGGCCCACCAGCGGTTGAGGTCTTCGCGCAGGGTGCCGCCGCCGATCAGGCCGAGGCGGTAGTATTTGCTTAAGTGTTCGACTTGGATGACGACGGGCATGGGGGAAGGTTCAAGGTTAAAGGCAGCAGGCTTGATGCGTCGGGCCTGGCCAGGTGATGGGAGAGCCAAGCGAGCCGGCACGCGCCAAGGATGTTTCATTCAGTGGACATTTTGGCACGTTGGCGCCCGGTATGTTGGCGCCGCGATAGGGGCGACTGGCTGGGTGCGCAAAGCACCGGCGCCTGAACACAGCCGTCAGCCACGCTCCCTGCCGGGTCGTCGGCAGACCGAGCGCGAACAGATGCTCCGGGCGGATACCCAATCCCCCCGAACCGCCTGGATTTCCCGCACGCGCAAGCTGACCTGTTCTTTGCGCCACCCGGTCCTTGCATGGATGGCGGTGACCAACAGCCAGCCGACCGTTGCGCCGTCGGCGGCACGCCGCAGCAGGGTACCGGTCATCAAATCACGAGGCCAGGGGAATCGTAAAGCAACATGCATTCTTCACTGGCTGGCTATCCTTTCATTGGGATCGGCGCGGCCTTGCAGGGACACCGATCGCTACAATGCCATCCGGTACATGGCTGACCACAACGGCACCCGCCCCGACAGTACTGCGAGCGCCGATTTCGATGTAGTCTCGAACGACCGCGCCAATACCAACGAAGCAACCATGACCGATCTTACACCGGCCGGCGATGCGTACACCTGGGCAAAGATGCACGAAGTCACCAATGATCGTCTCGTGATCGACACTCGCACCGGTATTGATGATGCAGCCGCGACCGACGCGGGCGTTGGCGCCGATGATCGCCCCGGCGCATAAAACCGTGCCGTCGCCAATTTCGGCTCCGGGCTCAAGAATAGCCGTAGGGTGTATAAGTGGCGGGAGTGCAAGCCCCTCCCCCTCGCGCCAGCAGCGCATGGTTAGGGATTGCCTGGCGGCGTTATCGCCGATCGCCAGATAGACGCGGCCGACGCCTTGCGTTATCAGTGCACTTAACAGGTCATAGGCTCCGATGATTTTTGAAAATCCGATTCGCTCGCCAGTGGTCTCGGCGGTCCGATCCAGCACACCGATCAGCCGTGTCTCACCAAGACGTTCGAGTATCCCCGCCACGACTCGCGCATGACCGCCGGCGCCGACAATCACGCAGTGAGGCCGCATGACCGCGTCGGGGCCCGTTACATCGGTGTCCAATCGACCAGATCCTCAGCGGTCAGGGGTGCATCCATAGGGACATCGCGTCGGAGTTGCTTACCGATCACGGAATCCAAGTACTTCGGATGCAACCCGGTTGCGGGACGTTTGCACAGTACATCATTGTGCGACAAGGCCACTCCCTTCGGCAGCGATCGCGCCATCACCAGCGATTTTTGCATAGCCGACTTGTTCGGGCGCTCGACGTCTTGGATGCGCTTGAGCCCATCACCGAGAGTAACCTCCACTCGTCGAATATCGGCGACCATGCGCGCCAACTCCGCAGGCTCCAAGGACGCGCGATGATCCGGACCGGGTAATGATCGGTCGAGAGTCAAGTGTTTTTCAATCGTGACGGCACCCGCGGCGACCGCCCAAGCAGCAATCTCGATGCCGGTCGTATGATCCGAAAAGCCGACAGGACAGGCGAATTCATCGCTCATCGTCTGGATCGCACGCAGGTCAAGCTGATCCTCCGGCGACGGATATTGAGAGGTACATTGCAAGATAACCAAGCGATTGGCTTGTCGCGTCGCCGACATGGCAGCGACTGCTTCACGGACCTCCCCGAGATCGCACATGCCCGTGCTGAGGACGATCGGCAGGCCCAACGTATCCAGTTGGCGTAGAAACGGCAGATTGGTCGTATCCGTCGAGGCGATCTTGAGGCCCGCAATACCGAGTCCGTGCAATAGACGGGCGCTTGCCCAATCGTAGGGCGTCGACAGGAAGAGGATACCCCGCGCGGCGCAGTGCGCCATGAGTGAGCGATGCACCCCGGGGCTTAACTCCAACGCCTTCAACATGGCCGCTTGGGCGGGGTCGAGGGAACCGGTGGTTTCCAACTGGTAGCCCGCCTTGGGCGCATGCCGAGTCACGAGGCACTCGGTCTTGAATGTCTGGAACTTGACTGCGTCCGCTCCTGCCGACGCGGCTGCATCAACTAGGGCGTGCGCCCTGTCCGGGTCTCCATTATGGTTGACACCGGCCTCGGCGATGACAAAACAGGGCCTCGTCGGGCCGATATCCCGTGTTCCCAAACGCACATCGACTATGCGGCTGTTCAATGCGATCACCTCGGTCGGCCCTGGGTTGATGTGTCGTGAACTTTCACGCATTCACCCCCCGGGTTGGAGTTTGTGCGAACGGTCATCGATGAATTCGGCAAATGCGAAATCCTGCTCATCGTCAATATCGACGGACCGTTCCGCCGGCATTAAAAAAACGCGCGCAAGGGGCCGCACGACCGCATCTTCGTCTTTGAGGAGCTCAAAGCGGGTCCAGATGTAGACCGCGCCATTCAAGGCGTAGCACTCAGGTGCGCTTTGGCGTGCTCGAACGGGGTCGGCGGGTTCTCGACAAAGCCGAATTTGACCGTTAGGTCCATGCTCTACGATGTTGAAGTAGGGATTGTCCTTTGCTGAGTTCGCGCTAAGCACCACCGGAGCGCCCGTGCTTTCTCGCAAGCGCAACGCGCCGGCGATGTCTTCGGCACTGCGCAGGGGCGACGTCACCGCAAGATCGGCGATCTCGTCGAATCGGGCCGACCGGCGTTGCTCGACCGTCGCCAACGCATGGCGAATTCCCGGCAACTTCGAAATCGTGTCATTAGCCAGCTCCGCGGGGCGGTGAATCAACTCGTCCGCGCCTGCGCTCTGGGCGATCTCCAACAACTCTAGACTGTCGGAACTGAACGCTACAACGTCGAAGAGGCCGCAGCCCTTAGCCTGCAGGATTGTCCGCGCAAGTAGCGGCATGCCGCCGAAGGGTCGGGCGTTCTTTCCTGCAAGCCCCTTACTCCCGCCACGGGCAAGCACGGTCGCTAAGCGGAGCATCCGCCGGCCCCGGTTTTGATCTGCTCACGCCAGTTTTGGCGATCCAATTCGCGTCTGATCGTACCGCAGATATAGTCGGCTTCCGCGTCGGTGACCTTCGGCGACGACGGCAGGGTAAATCCACGCCTGGATACGCTTGATGAGACCGGACACTCGCCTTGGCGGTGTAGGTCTCTATAAGGTGGCATTTCATGCAGGGGATGAAAGAGCGGACGTGGATCGACTCCCGCCTCGCGCAGCCGCTGCATCAGGTCATCACGAACCCTTTGATCGACGGTGCTCATCAACAGAACAGGAAAATTCCAATAGCTGTGGAGGGTGCCCTGGCGCGTCGTAGGCAGTTCGATCAATGGCTCCAGGCCGGACAAGCCTATTCGATAGCGCGCGGCAAGCCGGAGCTTTGCGGCGAGCAGCGCGTCGATATGCTCCAACTGTGCGAGACCGACTGCGGCTTGCAGGTTGGTCATTCGGTAGTTATACCCGACTTCGATGTGCCAATAACGGCGCTGCGGGTCCATACCGTGGTCGCGCAGCATGCGCGCGCGAGATGCAACGGCCGGATCGCGGAACAGCAGCATCCCGCCTTCACCGGTGGTGATCAGTTTATTGCCGAAGAACGAGAATGTGCCGGCATCCCCGAAAGTACCGGCGTGACGACCGCCTTCCCGCGAACCAAGCGCCTCAGCCGCATCCTCGACCATCAAGAGGCCGTGGCGTTGGGCGAGGTTGCACAGCGCATCCATATGGCACATCTGTCCATAGAGGTGAACCGGCATGATCGCCTTGGTGCGGGGGCTGATGGCTGACTCCACCGCCGCGGGGTCGATCGTCAGGGTATCGGGCAGGACGTCCACGATAACCGGGGTTGCGCCTGCATGGAGGATGGCATTGATACTCGCGGCGAAGGTGAGGTCCGGAACCAAGACCTCGTCACCAACGCCGACGCCAAGCGAGCGCAACGCCAAATGCAGGGCCACCGTCCCGTTGGCAACGGCCACGGCGTCTTGGACGCCGCAATAGTCCGCGAACAGGGACTCGAATCGGCGGATATATGCGCCCTGCGAGGAGATCCAGCCGGACTCAACGCAATCAATGACATAGTTGAGCTCGTTTCCCTCGAAGAGGGGCTCGGCAGCGGGGATGTAATGACGCCGATTGTGCACAACGACATCGATGGGAATCCCATTATCGTCGACCAAAGGAACCAGCGAGATGCGATTGCTGAGATGCATCTCGACCTCGTCGCGCGGTGTCTCGGCGTGCAGCGCGACGAAGGCACGGTTCATGACCTTAAACGCTGGATCATCGAGTGTCGCACCTGCGAGCAAGGCACGCCGCAAATCACCATCCGTTACGACCCCACGTAAGATCCCCTTGGCGTCGACAACCAGGACGATCCTGAGGCCGCTCTGATCGAGCGACCGCATTACTTCACGAACCTCGGCGTGCTCGGCGACGAGCAGATTGGATATCCCCTTCATATCTCATCCACCGCGTTCTCGATCGCCTTAAGACAAGCCTCTAACTGCTCTCGCCTCAATCGATAGGCTTCGACGACCATGATGACATCCTTAAAATGCTCCAAGTGTGGAATGAACCAGGCATCAGGCCCGAAGGGATCGTTGGTGTCACGCGTACCGTCGTTCGCGCTCAGATGAAGCGCTGCCGTCCAGGGCTTCACCTGCTTTAGAAAAGGCACCGGATCGAAGCCCAATGTTGTTGCGGAAACATATGCGTGTGCGACATCGATTAGATAGCCAAACGTCGGCGAGCCAATGCGACTGGCGAAGTCAACGAGTTCGCTCGGCTCGGCCAGCAAGAGCAGCTCATTGTGACCCTGCTGCAAATTGAAGGGGGCCACGACGTTGTTCTCCACTAACAACCGCACGCCACGACGTTCGCCGTAAGCAACGAGCTCGCCGATCGAGTCTTCGAAAATCGTCTCTGCTTCGTCTCTAGGCATCGCGAGCTCGGGGGGGAGTTTCCGACCCAGATGCTCCGGCCGCAAACGTGCGGCGAATCCGGCATGAACGCTGTAGAAGGGACATGCCAACTCGGCACAGAGATCAATCGAACTCCGACAATGGGACCGACTCGCTCGAAGGCTGTCGGCATCGCCCGATGCGAGGTTGAGAACGAATGGCTCTAGTGGTGCCGGAAAATAGTTGTGCACCAGGAAGGTGAAATCGTCTCGCGCACCGGCACGGGCAACGTCCAGCGCAGCGGCGTCCGGAGGAAGACCGGAGCTGAGCTCGATTCGATCAATACCCCAGTCGCGCGCAACGCCGAGCAGTTCGTTAACGCTGCCAACATCAAAGGCGCCGGATGATACATAAACCACTGGTTTTTTCACGGGGCGGTCAAGCTCCAGCCTGCTCGCTGCTTTCAAGAAAGGCGGCCAATGATGCCGAGGATTTCGCCCTCGCGGACCTGGAAGCTGACGTCGCGCAGGGCCCAGAGCTCGCCGCCGACGCGGTTGCCGTGGTCGGTGTCGCCGATTTTGAGCAGGGGGTCGGGCCGGCCGCGGGCCTTGGCCCACCAGCGGTTGAGGTCTTCGCGCAGGGTGCCGCCACCGATGAGGCCGAGGCGGTAGTATTTGCTGAGGTTTTCGACTTGGATGACGACGGACATGAGGGAAGGTTAAAGGCGAAATGGTGAAAGGTGAAGGGCATAGCCGGAATGCTCGAACGCACTC
>JADZBU010000456.1 GCA_020851955.1 Chromatiaceae bacterium
AGGCCCTTGGGCTTGGCCAGCATCAGCTCGGGGTCGTTGACGGACAGGATGGGCGTGACGTTGCGGTCCACGATGGCCATCTTGATGTGGCGTGCCTCGTCGGTGATGATGCAAAAGCGCGTCATCTCGCTGGCGGTGCCCGCCGTGGTGTTGATGGCCACCAGGGGCAGCTGCGGCTTGGCCGAGCGGTCCACGCCCTCGTAGTCGGCAATCTCGCCGCCGTTGGTGGCGCACAGGGCAATGCCCTTGGCGCAGTCGTGCGGGGAGCCGCCGCCCAGCGAGATCACAAAGTCGCACTGCTCGGCCTTCAACTGCGCCAGCCCGGCGCGCACATTGCCCACCGTGGGGTTGGGCTGGGTGCCATCAAACACCACCGAGGCAATCTGCTGCCCGGCCAGCTGGGCCTGGATGCGCGCTGCCACGCCGAGCTTACTGAGCACGGCATCGGTAACGATCAGCGCCTTGCGAAAGCCGTGACCCTTCAGGGCCACCATCGCTTCTTGCAGGCAGCCTGCGCCCATGATGTTGACACTGGGCATGAAGAACGTACTGGTCATTGTGAAACTCCTTGGTAAGGTATGGGGAAAGGGTTGGGTCGGTGTGTCGCAGCAGGGCGGGGCTGCCCTTGCCTTGGGGTGCTGCGGGTCGATCCGCGTCCGCCATGCGAGTGGCGGGGCGGTCGGCCCGGGGCGTGAGAAGCAGGTCTCAGCGCCCAAGGCAGGGGGTTGCTTTGCCAAAATCGTACGCCCGCTGCGGCTTGGCAAAGCGGGGGGCTCAGGCCATCCGTTGACCCCCGTCAAACGGGCTTAAAAGAAGCCCAGCTTGTTCTCGCTGTAGCTCACCAGCAGGTTCTTGGTCTGCTGGTAGTGGTCCAGCATCATCTTGTGGTTTTCGCGGCCAATGCCCGATTCCTTGTAGCCGCCAAACGCTGCGTGCGCGGGGTAGGCGTGGTAGCAGTTGGTCCACACGCGCCCGGCCTTGATGGCGCGGCCCATGCGGTAGGCCACATTGCCGTTGCGGCTCCACACACCGGCGCCCAGGCCGTACAGCGTGTCGTTGGCAATGGCCAGGGCTTCGGCCTCATCCTTGAAGGTGGTCACGGCCAGCACGGGGCCGAAGATTTCTTCCTGGAAGATGCGCATCTTGTTGTGGCCCTTGAACAGCGTGGGCTGCACGTAGTAGCCGCCTTCCAGGTCGCCACCCAGGTGGGCCTGGCCGCCGCCGGCCAGCACTTCAGCGCCTTCTTGCTTGCCCAGGTCCAGGTAGCTCAGGATCTTGGTGAGCTGTTCCTTGGATGCCTGCGCGCCCATCATGCTGTCGGTGTCCAGCGGGTTCTGGTGCTTGATGGCGGCCACGCGCTTCAAGACACGCTCCATGAACTTATCGTAGATGGACTCTTGGATGATGGCGCGCGATGGGCAAGTGCAGACCTCGCCCTGGTTGAAGGCGAACAGCACCAGACCTTCAACGGCCTTGTCGAGGAAGGCATCGTCCTTGTCCATGATGTCGGCAAAGAAGATGTTGGGGCTCTTGCCGCCCAGCTCCAGCGTGGCGGGGATGAGATTGTTGGCAGCAGCCTGCGCAATCACGCGGCCGGTGCTGGTGGAGCCGGTGAAGGCAATTTTTGCAATGCGCTTGCTGGTGGCCAGCGGCATGCCTGCCTCGCGCCCAAAGCCGTTGACGATGTTGAGCACACCGGGCGGCAGCAGGTCGGCAATCAGCTCGGCCAGGATGAGGATGGAAATCGGTGTGGACTCTGCGGGCTTGAGCACCACGCAGTTGCCCGCGCCCAGTGCGGGGGCCAGCTTCCATGCGGCCATCAGGATGGGGAAGTTCCACGGAATGATCTGGCCCACCACGCCCAGCGGTTCCTGGATGTGGTACGCCACCGTGTTCTCGTCGATGTTCGACAGGGCGCCTTCTTGCGCGCGCACACAGCCCGCAAAGTAGCGGAAGTGATCGACGGTGAGCGGAATGTCGGCGTTCAGCGTCTCGCGGATGGCCTTGCCGTTGTCCACCGTCTCGGCATAGGCCAGCAGCTCCAGGTTCTGCTCGATGCGGTCGGCAATTTTCAGCAGGATGTTGGCGCGTGTGGCGGCATCGGTCTTGCCCCAGGCGTCTGCTGCGGCGTGCGCGGCATCCAGTGCCAGTTCGATGTCTTCAGCGGTGGAGCGGGCGGCCTGGGTGTAGACCTTGCCGTTGACCGGCGAGATCACATCAAAGTACTGGCCCTTGACCGGGGGCACGAACTTGCCGCCGATGAAGTTGTTGTACTGGGGCTTGTAGGCGATCTTGGCGCCAGCGGCGCCGGGGGCTGCGTAAACGGTCATGTGTTGTCTCCTGTCAGTGTTTTGGACATCTGCTGCGCGTGTTGCGGCGGCAGATGATAGCACGTAGTAGGCAATAAAAAAATAGCCTAGCCAATTGTTACCCGTCGGCGGGCCGTCCGGGTTGGCATGGGCGATCCCTAACATATTAACTGCGCAAAAACAAACAAAGAGATATTGTTTCATGAAAATAACCCCGCGAGTCATTTAGTTAGGCAAGTAAGCCCAGAGTACCCATAAAAAACTGGCTGCTAATGGAGGTAATACCTTGTCCCGTCACTTCACGATAGCCCGTATCGCCGGCGTTGTCGGGGTCGGCTCATCCTGCTTATTAATACAGGTGGTTTGGTTATTTGTGTTGCCTGGGGTTCCAAAAATATCATCCTCGATGTTAATACTGGCTGCTACTACCTGCAAGCAGGGAGCAGAAGTATTGTAATGGTTGATCTCTGCGCTACCCTCGACATAAAACGTCGTCCTTGTCCTTTATACCGGGAACAAATGGGTGCAGTGGGCCAGGGCCATACCGGTTGGCGGGGCAATGACCAAAGGGCTCCTGGAGGCTTTGTCCTGGACCTTTATCGCTATCCTGCCCCTCGCCCTCTTCTACGCCATGCATCAGTACCTTGCCCTGGTGTTGCAGCAACTGTAACCGGGTGGGCAAGGGGGGCGCGCGCCAGGGGCCCGCTTAAGGCGGGGCGGTCCCGGTGGGCTTGGGCCTTGAGCCGGAAGTAACAGGCGACGTGCCGTCTGACCTGCTCGCGCCAGGGGTCGGGAACCTCGGCCAGCCGGCGGCGACGGCCCTTCAGGGCGGAGCCGCGCTCAACGTAGGCGTTCCAAGTGCCTTGGCCCTGTATTCGTGGGAGCTTCTCCGGGTCCCTGTTCATGCGTAACTGAAATCCAATGCCTGTTGTTGGCGGTGTTTGTCGATCCATGATTGCAATCTCGGAAGATTCGCCGTTGGTCCGAACCCGAGGAAGGTTCCGTCTGCGGATGTGCAGCCGAGGGCCGCGAAGGTGGCGTATCGCCGGCCAGAGTTTACCCGCCCGACGTGTACCGGTATGCCCTGGAACTTGGCGGCCTCGATGAGTGCCTCGGCTTCAGGCCCCAGCTTGTGTTGATTGGTCCCCCCAATAAATAGCCAATCGACGTCCGCCCAGGGCACCATCCCCGGGGTCAGGCCGTCCTGTGTCACCAATGCCGCCCGGTAGCCCAGTGAACGGATCACCGGTAACCAGGGCCTTGAACGGTCCAGGCTGGCGATAGCATCGCCGACAATGTCAGGAGCGGTCGCAAAGAGGCAATGAGTCCGCAACTCCACCGGGAAGGATTCGAGCCATGCCAACCAAGGGGCATCACCCGGATAGCCCCTGCTGAAACAGCCGTTGTCGGCTGCCCAGGTCCACCCTGGCATGATGCGATAGCGGTTTCTTGGGGTGGTCATCAGGCCCAGGCCGCCGGAATCCAACAGGGGCCGAACTAGGGCGTTCAAGTTACCGGTCAGGTAAAGCATGGCGCGGCGGCGGGAGGATCTCGATACAGGCGATGCCCACCAAGAGCGATTCCGGCAGGTCGGACAGCCCCGCTGGCCTCTGGTGGAGCTGGGCATCCGGGCGACAGGCGCAGGCCGTCAGCAGGGCGGCCAGGGTCAGCGTCGCCCCCGTCGTCAGGCGTCTAGGTCCAGTGGGCCGGCCAGTCATCATCGAGGTAGCGGGTCTGCGTCAGGATGGCGGCCCGGGCGGGGGTCAGCCAGCGATCCAGGGTCTCGCGATCTTCGGGGGTGCGGTCCGGTGCTGGACAGCGACGGGATTTCGGTCGGTGATTGGGCTTCCCGGCCCGGAGTTTCGTGCGTTTCCTGCCCATTTTTTTCATGCCCTCCTGTGTGCGTATGTCTACAGGCCCACACACCCTTACACCTTACCTGCCCCCCTCCCCCCTATAGTCCCCCCTCCCCCCGGCCGGGGCTCATTTCGCAATCGTGACGAGGGATTGGACGGTGAGGACGATTAAACCGCCGGTCGCGGAGAGCAGGGTGAGGATGATGACCAGCATCAAGCGGTGCTGGGCGTGGTGCTGTTCTTCTTCGTGGGCCTGGAAGCGGTTGCTCAGTTGTTCGCGTTCCCGGTTCATCGTTTCATGCTCGGCGAGGGCGCGGGTGAGGCGCTCCTCCAGCAATTCCAGGCGGGTGGTGTGGCGGTGGACCTCGCTGCCGATGCGGTAGGCGACCGTCTCGCGCGCCGGTTCCTGGAACTCGGCCAGGTCGTCGTAGGGCGGGCTCATCGGTATAACCAGGGGGTTTGGTGCTGACCGGGGAGCGACCAGATACCCATCTTCTTGTACTGGGCGATGGCCTGGGCGGCCTGGTAGCCCTGCTGGGTACTGGGGCACAGCCAGAGGGCCACATAGCCGCCCAGGGCCAGCCGCAGCCCCAGGTTGCCATAGTCCCGCTTGCGGAGAACCTCGGCGATGAGGCGGCCGTATTTGTCGCTGCCGATGACATCCACCAGGATGGGTTCGTTGACATACAGCAAGGTCCGCAGGTAGGACCTCGCGCGGATGCCCCAGGGCGACTGCGCCATCTCCGGGGCGTCGATATAGGCCAGCCGCAGCTTGACCTGCTCCGGCTGGCCGTTGACGGTCCTCGTTGCGCCCAGGGTGTCGCCGTCGTAGGTGTAGGTGAGGCGCATCAGTTCGCTCATGGCAGGCCCTTCGCTTGCGCGTCGGTGAGGGGCTTGCCGTGGGCGGTGCCGACCTTGAAGCCGAGGCTGGGGACAAAGCTCACGCTCCGGCCGCTCGGGCTCCAGTTCGCCTTGAAGGTGCCGAGGTTGTCGAGTTCGACGGTGCCGCCCTTGCGGAGGATGTCCTTGATCTTCAGGAACAGCTTTTGCTGGGTGCGGATGACGATGTCGCTCAGGTTAGCGGGGGCGTTGGCACCGAGCTCGGCCTGGAGCAGGTCCATAACGGCGCCTTGGAAGGGGGAAGTGCCCACATCCTGCCGGGTGGCGGCGTCCGGGTGGGCGGGTTCGGGAAGCAGGAAGTTGTCAAAGCCCTTGATCTGGACCGGCGCGGCCTGCCAGGTGATGGCGCCATAGGTGTTGCGGGCAATGGCGGCCACGCCGAAATAGACGTTGGCCGGGGCGAAGGTGTAGCCCATCTTGGCGGACACGCCTTCCGCCATGAAGTGCTCCTCCTGGTGGTCGGCCACGCCGATTTGCACGATGGCGGTTTTGCCGCTCTTCATGAACTTGGCGAAGAGGGCGACGGCGCCGGGGTGTCGCCAGCGGACCTCGACCAGATCCGGTAGCTGGCCGGTGCTGTGATATTGCAGGCCGGTGGCCTGGCGCTGGAGGGTGGCGCCGCACCATTCGGGGACCGCGGTCGGGCGCACATCCGGGGTGGCCAGGTATTCGCTGATGGTGGCCTTGGGGCTGGTGGCGGTGCCGACCTGTTGCCAGGCCGACACGGTGACCCGGTGGGTGAGCCCATCGCCGGGGATCTCGGCGCCATCGATGCGCAGAATCGCCGGCTGGGTGGTGCCGGGGTTCTCCCATGTTGCGGCGGGTTGGATCTCGGGTTGGTCGTCCACCTGGTAGGCCACCTTGACGGCGCTCGGCTGGCCCCGGAACCAGACCCGCAGGAACTGATCGAGGACCACCTCCGGGCGCTTGGAGTCGGTGATGATCTCCATCTTCATCCCCAGGCCGGTTGGCGCCTTGGCGGTTACCCGCTTGCCGATCAGGGCGATGCGGCCCAGGGCCTGGATCATGAGGGTCCCCAAGCTGCGCATCATGCCCCGGGTGATCACGGACAGGGCGCAGACGGCCTGCAGGGGCTTGAGGGCCATGATGACCAGGTTCGCCTGGCCGACGAGCGCCAGGGCCGCGCTGGCAGCCAAGTTGAGCCCGCCGGGGGTGGCCTCGGTCGGCTGGAAACTGAAGGCCAGGGCTCCGCCCGGGGGCGGGGTATAGGCGTCTTGGCCCATGAAGCTGAAGGCGAGGGCATGGCCGGGGGGTGGGGTGTAGCTCATAGCGGGACCACTCCATCGAGGACCTGGGCATTGAAGGCCACGCCGTCCGCATCATCGCGACAGAGGGCGTAATGACTGCCCCTGGAGCCGGCGGCCAGGTTGAAACTGCCATCGGCGGCGCTGGTGGTGTCGTCGAGGAGTTTGCCGGTGGTGGCGTCGTGCAGGAAGA
>JADZBU010000457.1 GCA_020851955.1 Chromatiaceae bacterium
CCGTGGAGTATTCGCGCCCCGATGGCGGCATCGCGGGCGATCATGCGCGGTTGGTGGATTTTGAGGAGGTAGCCGCGAACGACTGGCTGGTGGTGAACCAGTTCACGGTGATCGAGGGCCAGCACCACCGGCGGCTGGACATCGTCATCTTTATCAACGGCCTGCCGCTGGGTCTGATCGAGCTGAAGAATCCGGCGGATGAGGACGCGACCATCTGGAGCGCCTACGCCCAGCTTCAGACCTACAAGGCGGAGATCCCCAGCCTGCTGCACTACAACGCCTTGCTGGTGGTCAGCGACGGCTTGCAGGCGCGCATGGGTTCCGTCACGGCTAGCCAGGAATGGTTCAAGGTCTGGCGCACGATCGCGGGCGAGGGCGACGCCCCCCAGTCGGCGCTGGAGCTGGAGATCCTGGTGCGCGGGGTGTTCGAGCGGCAACGCCTGCTGGATCTGCTCCAGCACTTCATCGTCTTCGAGGAAGACCCGGACTCGGGCGCACTGCATAAAATCATCGCCGGCTACCATCAATTCCACGCGGTCAAGGCGGCGGTGGAGGAAACGGTGCGCGCCAGCGGCATGGGCGCGGGCGGTCCGGCGCTGAGCGAGGAGGCGGGCACTTACTGGGCGGGCGCCATGCCCGGCGGCAAGCCGGGCGACCGCCGCGCCGGCGTGGTCTGGCACACCCAGGGCAGCGGCAAGAGCTTTTCCATTCTCTTCTTCGCCGCGCGCCTGGTGCGGCATCCGGCGATGCGGAACCCGACGCTGGTGGTGCTGACGGATCGCAACGATCTGGATGACCAGCTTTTCGGCCAGTTCCAGCGCTGCGCGGACATCCTGGGTCAGACGCCGGTGCAGGCGGACGGACGCGAGCATCTGCGGGAGTTGCTGAACCGGGCGAGCGGCGGGGTCATCTTCACCACCATCCACAAATTCATGCCGGCCCGGGGCGAGGCGATGCCCGAGCTGAGCGCGCGCCAGAACATCGTGGTCATCGCGGATGAGGCGCATCGCAGCCAGTATGGGTTCGGCGGCAAGGTCAATGAGAGGACCGGCGAGATGTCCTACGGCTTCGCCAGCAACCTGCGCGATGCCCTGCCGAATGCCTCCTTCATCGGCTTCACCGGCACGCCCATCGAGAAGACGGACGCCAACACCCGGGCGGTCTTCGGCAATTACATCTCCATCTACGACATCCAGCGCGCCGTCGCCGACCAGGCCACGGTGCCCATCTATTACGAGAGCCGCATCTCCAAGCTGGCCCTGAACGCCGCGGAACTGCCGAGTCTGGACGCGGAGTTCGAGGACATCACCGAAGGCGAGGAGCTGACCCGGAAGGAAAAGCTCAAGACCAAGTGGGCCGCGCTGGAGGCCCTGGTGGGCGACCCGAAGCGCATCGCGCTGGTTGCAAAGGATCTGGTGGCGCATTTCGAGAAGCGCCTGGAGGCCATGGACGGCAAGGCGATGATCGTCTGCATGAGCCGCCGCATCTGCGTGGACCTCTACCAGGCGCTCATCGGGCTGCGCCCCGACTGGGCCAGCGCCCCGGACGACGACCCTGAAGCCGAGCAGGGCCGCGCTTGCGTGGTCAAGGTGGTGATGACCGGCAGCGCCGAGGACGGTCCCGCCTGGCAGCCGCATATCCGCGGCAAGAAACAGCGCCGCAAACTGGCCAACCGCTTCAAGGACCCCAAGGACCCCTTCCGGATTGTCATCGTGCGCGACATGTGGCTGACCGGCTTCGACGCGCCCTGCCTGCACACGATGTATGCGGACAAGCCCATGCAGGGCCACGGCCTCATGCAGGCCATCGCGCGCGTGAACCGCGTCTTTCGGGACAAGCCCGGCGGCCTGGTGGTGGATTACCTGGGCCTCGCCGATCAGCTCAAGCGGGCGCTGGTGACCTATACCGAGAGCGGTGGCCAGGGCGACCCGACCTTCGATACCGCCCAGGCCATCGCGGTCATGCTGGAGAAGCACGGCATCGCCCGCGACCTGATGCACGGCTGCGACTGGGACCTCTGGACCATCGGCAGCCCCGCCGAACGGCTCGCCCTCATCCCCGCCGGACAGGAGCACATCCTCGCCCAGGAGGATGGCAAAAAGCGCTGGGTGCGGGTGGTGACGGAGCTCTCCAGCGCCTTTGCCCTCTGCGCCGCCAGCGACGAGGCCATGGCGATCCGCGACGACGTGAGTTTCTTCCAGGCCATCCAGGCCGCCCTGACCAAGCAGGCCAGCAACACCCAGAAGACCCCCGAGCAAATCGACGCCGCCATCCGCCAGCTCGTCTCCAAGGCCATCACCACCGAGGGCCAGGTGATCGATGTCTTCACCGCCGCCGGCTTGCCGCGGCCGGATATCGGCATCCTCTCCGACCAGTTTCTCGCCGAGGTGCGCGGCCTCAAGCACAAGAACGTCGCCGCCGAGTTGCTGGAAAAGCTGCTCAAGGACGAACTCAAGGTGCGCGCCCAGCGCAACCTGGTGCAAAGCCAGGTCTTTAGCGAGAAGCTCAAGAAGACCCTCAACGCCTATCACAACCGCGCCATCTCGACGATGCAGGTGATCGAGGAGCTGATCCAGCTCGCCAAGGACCTCGATGCCGCCACCAAGCGCGGCGAAGACCTCGGCCTGACGGATGACGAGATCGCCTTTTACGACGCCCTCGCCGCCAACCAAAGCGCCGTCGTCGCCCTGGGCGACGACAAGCTGAAAGTCATCGCCGCCGAACTCGTGACCCAGGTGCGCAAGAGCGTCACGATCGACTGGACCCTGCGGGAAGGCGCCCGGGCCAAGATTCGCGTCATGGTCAAACGCATCCTGAACCGCTATGGCTATCCACCCGATTTGCAGGACGAAGCCGTCAAGACGGTGCTCGCCCAGGCGGAATTGCTGTCGGCGGCTTGGGCGACGGGCTAGGGCCCGCTGCCGGGTCGGGTGGCGGCGGGCGGGGGTGTCGACAGCCGGGATGCTGTCGCCAAGCCTACAGGGACGTTTTCACGGCGTCCCCCGCCCGCCGCCGCCCGACCCGGGAATCCGACGCCGCCATGCCTGGCACTTGCATCAGCACCCGACGCGGGCCAGCGTGTCCGCGATCGCCGCCCGCAGGGCGCGCTGATCGATGGGTTTGCGCAGCACGATCGGCTGGCCGGGTAAATCGTCGAGGGGAAACAGCGACGGGGCCTGTCCCGTCATGAGGATCACGGGGAGGTTCGGCAAGGTCTCCGTAAGCGCCCGGCAGAGGGCGGCACCGTCCAGGACGGGCATCGCCAGGTCCGACAGCACCAAATCGAAATCGGCATCGCGTTGCAACAGGGCGAGGGCATCCGCGCCATGCTCGGCGAAGGCGATCAGGATGCCCTCCAAGGTCAGCAAGCGGCCCACCGAGTCGCGGACCCGCGGATCATCATCGACGACCAGGATCCGCGGCCGTCGCCCGCTGGCGCTCTCCGGGAGCAGCGGGAGCTGCGCGACGACGTCGGGATCTTGCCCGCCCAGCGGCATCAGAAGTCGAAATTCGGTGCCCGCTCCGGCCCGTGACGTCACCCCGAGCCCGGCCCCGGAGCGCAGGACAAACCCCTGCACCATAAAGAGGCCGAGCCCATGGCCGCGCTGCTTGGCCTTGGTCGAAAAAAGCGGCTCGAAAAGCCTGGCGAGCACCTCCTGGTCCATCCCAAAACCGGTATCGACGACCCGCACCTGGGCATAGGTCCCGGGAGCCAGGCGACCGATGGCGAGCGGGTTCTGATCGTCCCACGCGACCGTCCGCGCCTCGAGGCCAAGCTCCCCGCCGTCCGGCATGGCATCCCGCGCGTTGAGCACCAGGTTGAGCAGTGCGGCCTGGAGGAAGGCGGCATTGCTCCGCGCGACGAGACCGCGCTCGACATCCAACCTCAGATGGACCTTGGTGGGCAGGATGTGGTTCAGGATCGCCACCAGTTCGCCAATCGTCTTCTCGAGCGCCACGTCCTGCCGCGCGATGCCGCCGGCACGACTGAGCG
>JADZBU010000458.1 GCA_020851955.1 Chromatiaceae bacterium
CACGGAACTCGGGCGCCAGATCACCCACGGCAAGGCGCTGTGGGAGAACAATAACTGCATCGGTTGCCACTCCCTGCTGGGGGAAGGCGCCTATTTCGCCCCGGAATTGGGCAATGTCTATGTGCGCTTCGGTAACAATACCGATGCGATCAAGGCCTTCATCCAGAGCCGCCCCGCCGACGGCATTCCTGGCCGCCGCAGCATGCCGCAGTTCAATTTTGCCCCCGACGAGCTGGAGGCCATCGCCCAGTTTCTGAAGTATGCCTCGCAGATCGACACTGCCGGCTGGCCACCCAACAAGCAGGGCTAATTGGATTCCCAACCTAGGAGAGCGAATGATGAAGTATCAATCCCAAGGCGTGGCCAAGCTGTATTTCATGGCTGCCATCGCACTGTTCGTCGCCCAGATTCTTTTCGGGCTCATCATGGGCCTGCAGTACGTGGTCGGGGACTTTCTCTTCCCCGAAATCCCCTTCAACGTGGCGCGCATGGTCCATACCAATGCCCTGATCGTCTGGCTGCTCATGGGCTTCATGGGCGCGGCCTATTACCTGGTGCCCGAGGAGGCGGAACGGGAATTGGCGTTACCCTGGCTAGCCGTCCTCATGTTCTGGGTCTTCCTGATCGCCGCGGCCCTCACCGTCGCGGGCTACCTCCTGGTGCCCTACGCCGGCCTGGCCAAGCTGACGGGCAATGACATCCTGCCCACCATGGGCCGGGAGTTCCTGGAGCAGCCCACCATCACCAAGGTGGGCATCGTCATCGTCGCCCTCGCCTTCCTCTTCAATATCGGCCTGACCATCCTCAAGGGCCGCAAGACCGTGGTCAACCTGGTGCTGCTGATCGGCCTCACGGGGCTGGCGGTCTTCTTCCTCTTCGCCTTCTACAACCCGACCAATCTGGTGTTGGATAAATTCTTCTGGTGGTGGGTGGTGCATTTGTGGGTCGAGGGTGTCTGGGAACTCATCCTGGGCTCCATCCTGGCCTTCGTACTCATCAAGACCACGGGCGTGGACCGCGAGGTGGTGGAGAAGTGGCTCTATGTCATCATCGCCATGACCCTGATCACCGGCATCATCGGTACGGGCCACCACTATTACTGGATTGGCGCGCCGGAATACTGGCAGTGGTGGGGTTCCATCTTCTCCGCCATGGAGCCGATTCCCTTCTTCATGATGACGGTCTTTGCCTTCAACATGGTGAACCGGCGCCGCCGCAATCACCCCAACAAGGCCGCCGTCCTCTGGGCCTTGGGCACCGCCGTCATGGCCTTCCTGGGGGCGGGCGTCTGGGGCTTCCTGCACACCCTGTCGCCGGTGAACTACTACACCCATGGCACCCAGATCACCGCCGCCCACGGCCATATGGCCTTCTACGGGGCCTATGTGATGATCGTGTTGGGCATGATCTCCTACGCCATGCCGATCATGAGTGGTCGTCAGGCCAACAGCCAGCGCTCCCAGGTGCTGGAGATGTGGTCCTTCTGGCTGATGACGGTCTCCATGGTCTTCATCACCCTCTTCCTGACCGCCGCCGGCATCCTGCAGGTCTATTTGCAACGCTTCAGCGACGCCCCGCTCCAGTTCATGCTGGTCCAGGACAAGATCGCCATCTTCTACTGGCTGCGTGAGCTGACCGGCCTGGTCTTCCTCGTCGGCTTGATCCTCTATATCTGGAGCTTTGTCGTCGCCGCCCGGGAACCCGGTCTCACGACCGCCACCCAGGACTTGCAGATCGAGGGGGCCGCCGCGGCCTAAAGCGATAAGAACGCCCCGCATTACAGGAAAATCATAAGGTCAGGGATGACCCTCTTTCCCGATCATTAGGACCCCGAGCCCCCATGCTCACCGGATGGGCTCGGGGTTTTTGTCTTTTGGGTTTGACGCGGGAGCCGAACGGAAACGGAAACTGGCGATCACCGCGCACCCCACACCAGCCAGCAACCAGATCAAACCACACTGGTAGGTTCCGAAATCAGGATTCGCCGCCTGGAGCAGATTCAGGATTTCACCCGACCGATGCGGAGCGCCGAGGGCGGCCCCGACCAGCGGCTGCACCAGGCCGCCAAAGAGGCAGGCTGCCGTCACCACCAGGGAGGTCGCCAAGGGCGCCGCCGTTGCGGGCAAATGTTGCTGGAGCGCGGCCAGCCCCAGGGTCGCGCCCCCAAAACCGCAACCGACCAGGAACAGCATCGCCTCGGCGGTCAGGAAGGGCAAGGGCGCCAGCAAGAGGATAAAAAAGCCGATCAGCATCAGCAGCCCAAACACCCGCGCTGGCAGCACAAAACCGGCTTTGCTGGCCCAGCCACCGGCCACGAGTCCGCCGAGCGTTACGCCCAAGGGGATCATGGCGTTCATCACCGCCGATTGCTCAACCGTGTGCTGGAAGAAATTGAGCTGAAACTGGATGTTCCAGAGGTCGGCAAATGCCAGCAGGGTCCCAAAGGTCCCGCAGTAAAACACCAGCGCCGCCCAGAACTGGCCGCTCGACACCGCAGCCTTGAAGGCAGCGCCGAGGGATGGCGCCGGACCCGATGCCGCGCGCGGGGCGTCATCCACCCACCAAAAAATCAGGACGGCGCTCACCAGAAACAGCACCCCGAGGACTTGGAAAGGGAAACGGAAATCCACCAGAATCGGCAGGAAGGCGCTCAGGATAGCCAGCGCCGCCGCGCCGACATTAGCCAAACTCTGGCTCAGGGCGGACATGAAGGCGAAGTTGTTCTCATAGCGCCGTCCCACCAGGTAGATGACGCCGACAAAGGTACTGCCGAGACCAAGCCCCATCAGGGCGCGGGCGATGATGGCGGCGGTCAAGCCTTCGCTCAGGCTGAAGTAGCAGGTGCCCAGCGCCGCCAGGATGGCGGTGGGTCCCAGCACCCAGCGGGCCGGAATCCGGCTGATCAGAATCCCCAACGCGAGCTGACTCACCGCATAGGTGACGAGAAATACCCCGCCCAGCAGGCCGAGATCCGCAGCATCAAGACCGAGCTGCCGCTCGATCTCGCTGGATAGGATCGCGAACACCACCGCCACCAGGACGCTGAGCATAAAGAAAAGCTGGGCGCTGCCCCAGGCGAGGATATTGGTGGATTTCATCGGGATTTTCCGCGAGATCTCCCGGCGTTCACACCGGGGGAGGGATTCAGAGGGCGGCGTTGGCGAGTTTCAGGCTGAGTTTGTTGTGTTCTTCAACGATCTTGCCGAGATCGAGGGTTACGACCCGGCCTTGATCCACAATCACCCGGCCGTTGATCACCGTGTAATGGGCCTTCTGCGGCGCGCAGAACACCGTTGCCGCCACCGGATCGTGGAGGGCCCCGGCAAAATCGACCGTGTTGAGATTGATGCTGAAAAAGTCGGCGCACTTGCCGACTGCCAGCGAGCCGATATCGTCACGTCCCAGCACCCTTGCCCCGCCGAGCGTAGCGAGTTCCAGTGCCTCGCGAGCGGTCATCCACTCCGCCGCCCGCTTCGGGTGCGATGGCGAGAGATGCATATATTTTTCCGGGCCTTCCGGCGGCAAGAGGCCCATCTTGACGCGCGCCAGCAGGAAGGCCGTGCGCACCTCCAGCATCATGTTCGAGCTGTCGTTGCTCGCGGACCCATCCACCCCCAGCCCAACCTTGACGCCGGCGGCCAGGTATTTCTTGATCGGTGCGATGCCGGAGGCCAGCCGCATATTCGAGGACGGACAATGGGCCACGCCCCACCCGCAACGCGCCAGTTGCTGGATCTCCTCGTCGAGCACATGGATGGCGTGGCCAAACCAGACATCCTCGCCCAACCAGTCCACCGTCTCCATCCACTCGAGCGGGCGCATCGCAAAGTTGTTGAGCGTGTAACGCTCCTCGTCGAAGGTCTCGCAGAGGTGGGTATGGAGACCGACCCGATAGTGGCGGGCCAGCGCGGCGGATTCCTTGAGCAGGCTCGCGGAGACCGAAAAGGGCGAGCAGGGGCCAACCACCACCCGGGTCATGGCGCCGGGCTGGGGGTCGTGGTAAGCCTCGATCGCCCGCTGGGTATCCTTGAGGATGAAGGACTCATCCTCGACACAATCATCGGGCGGCAAGCCCCCCTTCGATTCGCCCAGCGACATGGCGCCGCGACTACAGTGGAAGCGCGAGCCAAATTCCCGGGCGGCCTCGATCAGAACATCCACGGTATTCCCGTTCTTGAAAATATAGGAGTGGTCGAAAACCGTGGTGCAGCCGCTCAACGCCAGTTCGGCGAGTCCGACGATGACGCTGGTGCGCGAGGCTTCTGGCGTGGTGGCCGCCCAGATCCGGTATTGGCTGCGCAACCAGGGAAACAGGTTATTGTTCTGGCTGTTGGGCAGGTTGCGGGTGAGGGTCTGGTTGAGGTGGTGATGGCAGTTGACGAAGCCGGGTATCAGGATCTGCCCGGTCAGGTCGAGGACGGTATCGGCCGTTGGCGGGAGCGCCGAGACCGGCCCAATCTGCTTGATGATGCCGTCCTCGGCATAGAGACTGGCGTTTTTCAGTTCCCGACGCTCCCCGTCCATGGTGACGAGGATCTCCGCGTTTTTGGCGAGCAGGGTTTTCATGGTTCCGAGGGCAAGGTTAGGTGTTCGGTGCTCATGGGTTATACCTCCGCCATTCGTCGAGCAGGAATCTCCGATGCGCCAAGGCATTTTTTCTCTGCGCCATGGGTGGATTTCCCGCCATGATGCACAAATGCCACATGTTGCGACTTGAATAATTTCGCCAAGGAGGCCATTATTGCTGCACTGCACAATAACGCCCGGTCTTAGCGGCGATCCCGCCCAAGGCCCTGGGCCCTACCTTAGTGTAGGAGGCTTACCATGCTCGACGGATCTTACCCCGATCGCCCGCACGCCAGCACAACCCAACTGGCCGATGGCTCAACCTATGTAATCCGGGCTTCCCGCCCGGACGACCGCGACCTGCTGTTGCGCTGCTTCGAGGCCCTCTCGCCACGCTCCCGGCGCCTGCGCTTCTTCATCGAAAAAGCTGCCCTGACGCCCGAGGATCTGGAGCGCCTTTCCCAGGTGGATGGCAAAGACCACATCGCCTTTGTCGCGATCCGGGTCGACGACAGGGGCCGGGAGCTGGAACCGCTGGGTTTCGCCCGCTGCCAGCGTCTGACCCCGGGGGGCAGGGTTGCCGAACTCTCCATGGTCACCGTGGACCGGGTGCAGGGGATGGGGGTGGGCTCCTCCCTCCTCTCTCGCCTGATCCTCGCCGCCCAGCGCCAGGGCATCGACCGCTTCTGGTTCGAGGTGCTCATGGAAAACAACGGCATGCGCAGGCTGGCGCAAAAAATCCATTCCAAGGCCCACTGGGCGGATGACGGCACCCTGGAGTACGACTGCCTCCTGGCCGACGCCCTGCCCGAAGCCCTGCCCGTGCCCAGCGCGGATACGCCACCGCTCGCCGCACCCCCCCGACCGGAGCCCAGCCGCGACTGGCCCTGGTACCTGGACCCTATCTTTTGGATGGAGCCCTGGACCGAGACCTGGCGGTCCGACCTGGCCACTTATCTGAGTCTGCTGGAGGCCGCCAACGAGGACGCCAGCCACTGGCTGGAGTGGCCGGGCCCCCTGCCCCTCTACGGCCAGGTCTGGCGGGCCGCCGCCTAGATCAGCCGCCTGATGCCCCCGTTCACCTTGACCGCGTCAGGCGGCTAGCTAGGCGGCCACCGCCTCGGCGGGCGGAACGGGTGGCCCCATGAGGATGGCGATGGGCCGGGTCTGGGGACTGGCGTCGAGGGCCGTCATGAGGGCCATGGTCAGGGGCACGGAGAGGAAGACGCCGATGGTGCCCAGTACCCAGCCCCAAAAGAGCAGGGACAGGAAGACGACAAAGGTCGAGATCCCCAGGCCCTGGCCCATGATGCGCGGTTC
>JADZBU010000459.1 GCA_020851955.1 Chromatiaceae bacterium
TGCGCATGGGCAGTCGCGGCATCAATCAGGCCGCCCTGGGCTCCGAGCTGGCCCTGCGGGTCGATATCCTGCCGCGCCGCAGCCTGGGGGTAGAGTACCCGGCCGTCTCCGCCGAGCGCCTGCCCCTCAAGCCCGTGGGCCTGCTGGGTACCGACGCCAGTTTCGACAACACCCGTGCCAACCTGGCGGACCTGGCCGTCACCCTGGCCCGCCTCGGAGAGGTGGAGATCGCCCTCCACCGCCTGATGGAGGAGCAGCGCAAGGCCCAAAAGCGCGTCAACGCCCTCAAATACAACATCATTCCCCTCTACCGCCGCACCATCCATTTCATCCAGTCCTCCCTGGAAGAGGAGGAACGCAACACCCTGTTTCAGGTCAAGCGATTGCGGGAATTGGCCCAGGGCTGAACCAGACCCGGGGCCTGTACCCCGGGGGATCGGACTTTCGACAGCGGGTCACGTCAGCACCAGTGCCTTGGGCAGCGCCCCAATCGGTAGGATGCGTAGTTAGCTTAAACCTTATTTATCAATTGACTAGGCAAGATTTACCCTACGCTTTGGTGCACTACTCCTCTACCAAGCGCGCGAGCAGGGTCACGGCACCTCTCGCCGGGGGTAAAGTGACATCGTCTTGAGTCCGGGCACCCGAAACAGCGGTTTGGTGGGACGTTCCAGAGTCACAAAGACATCCGCCCCGGCCTGCAATGCCGCGGCGGCGTGCAGCGCATCCATGGCCCCCAGGTCGAGTTGCGCGGCCAGCCGGAGCGCGCTTTCGGCCAGGGCGTCGTTGGTCGGAACCCACAGACTGACCGTGGCAAAGTAGGTCTCCATGAACGCCACTTCGTCTTCACGACGATAAAACAGGGGCTTGCGCAATGTTTCCAGACGCACATAAGCACTGGCCACGAAGGCCCTTCCGGAATCGCCCAGCAACTCCAAGGCAGCATTGGCCGTGGGGTGATCGCCGCGAAAGGCGGCAATCAGCGCATTGGCGTCAACGTAGGTCTTGATCATCGCCGGCCTCCGCGCGACCCTCGCGCACCTCCGCGAGGATGGCATCAGCGGATTGCAGCGGCATACCCCGCGCGATGGCGCGCTGACGAATGGCGAGTAGGGTAGGGCCAAGTTCGGTCATTGGCGCGGCACTGGCGCCATCCGTTTCTCCGCTCAGCCGCTCGACCTGGATTCGTACCCGCGAACCTACCGGCAGATTGGCGGGAAGCCGCAGGACGTGATCGGCGTTGACATACGCCTCGAAGATCAGTTCATTCATGATCTACCTCATCGTTTGATAGTGCCCCACGCGCAGGACGCACCTTTCCTAACATATTATTAAATAAGCCTTAATCTAGGTGGCATCCTATCGATTGGAGCACTACCCCCGCTCTCGATCCCCAGAAGCTCGACCACCTCGGCCAGGGTTGCGGCGGCCCCTACGAAATCCAGCCGGTCAAGCTGTTCCGCCAGCCGCTCCACCGCCTCCCCGCCCCCCAACTGCGCCCGCAGCGCGGCGAAACTGGCCTCGGCGGCCATGTCTTGCCGGCGCAGCAACTCGGCCAGTTGGGTTAAATGTGGCGCCAGGGCCTCCCGGTCCAGGGGCCCGGTGGCCCCCGGGGGCGGCGGGGCGGGCGGCAACTGCGCCAGCCCGGCCAGGACCGGCGCGAGGGCCGCCGCCAGGGCCGCCAGGCCCGGTTCGAGGGCCGCCTCATCGCCTTCCTTCAGGGCCTGTTCCAGCGCCGCGGCCGCGCTGGCCACGCTGTCCATTGAGAGGTTGGCGGCGACGCCCCGCAGGGTATGGACCTTCAGGCGCGCCTGGGGGAGATCGCCCGCCGCCAGGGCGGCTTTAACACTCGCCACCACGCCGGACCATTCCCCGTCGAAATTCCGCAGCAGTTTCAAGAGCAGTTCGCGACTACCCCCGAGCCGCTGGAGCGCCGCCGGCAGGTCGACTCCGGGGAGGGCGACGGGCAACGCCGGGCCCAAGGGGCGCTCTGGCGGGGACTCGCCCTCCTGACCCGGGGACCCCAGCCAGCGCGTCAGTACCGCCAGCAGGGTCGGGGGGTCGATGGGTTTGGCGACGTGGTCCTGCATGCCGCTGGCCAGACAGTGGTGGCGCTCGGCCGCCAGGGCGTGGGCGGTCATGGCGATGATGGGCAGGTCGGTCAGCCCCAATTCTTGCCGGATGCGGCGGGTGGCCTCGAAGCCGTCCATTTCGGGCATCTGCAGGTCCATGAGGACCAGGGCGTAGCGGGTGGGCTGGGCGCGCAGCCGCTCCACGGCGTTGCGCCCATTGCTGGCGATCTCCACGACCAGGCCGAAACGCTCGAGAATTTCGCGCGCCACCAGTTGGTTGATGTCGTTGTCTTCCACCAGCAGCACGCGGGCGCCGGTCAGGCGGGGCGGCGGGGCGGCGGTCATCAGGTCGGGTGACGCGGCCTCCCGCTCCGCGGCGGCGGCGGTGTCCAGGGTCAAGGGCAGGCTGAGGGTAAAGGTGCTGCCAACGCCGGGCGTACTCTGGACGCCGATGTCGCCGCCCATGAGGTCCGCCAGCTTCTTGCTGATGGCCAGCCCCAGGCCGGTGCCGCCGTAGCGGCGGGTGGTGGAGCCGTCGGCCTGGGAAAAGGCGGCGAACAGCCGGGTCTGCTGGGCGGGCTGGATGCCGATGCCGGTGTCCCGCA
>JADZBU010000460.1 GCA_020851955.1 Chromatiaceae bacterium
ATGCCGATCCGCTCCGTGGTGTGCAGGATCTGGCGCTGGAGGTTGGACAGATCCACCCTGTCGAAGTCCGCCACCCGCAAGTGTCCCACCCCGGCCGCGGCCAGATAGAGGGCTACTGGCGAGCCGAGTCCACCGAGGCCCACGATCAGGACCCGCGACTGGAGCAGACGTTCCTGCCCCGCGATATCGATGGCCGGGAGATTGATCTGGCGGCTATAGCGCAGAAGTTGCTCGTCGTTCATGGTTGGCGATGGTTCCGCGCTGAGGGAGAAGTAACCTAAGCAGACGATGCCCTACCACCATGAGCCAGCCCTTTCGCTAGCGGCCTGACGGCTGCTGGAACTTGCGCCTGAGAAGGGCCCGCCGGTGACAAGGTGACTTTCCTGGCCGCCACCTGGAGCGCCAGTGGGCCGTGATCATATCGCCGCCCGACCCCGTCACGCCACCACCCCCAGGAACTTGGCCTGTGGCGATACCTCCCCGCCCCTGCCTGGCAACTCCGGGCCTACGGAGCCGGGCATTGGGCTCCCACCTCGCCCCCTTCAAGCCTATTAGGCTTGGCTTATAATTGGGATAACCCTGGCGGGGCGCGGTGCCAGGGCAGTCGAGTACGCCCAGTCACGGCAAGCCAGGGCCACCCAGGCACCCGGGCCATGAGGTGGCGGCGCCTATTACGAGGAAGTTGGGTCATGAAGGGAACAAGCGGATCGACATTGCGGCAAGGTAGGCAGGCCTGGCGCTGGCTGCTGCCGCTGGTCACCATCACCCTGCTGGCCGGGGGGCTAAGCCTCTGGGCCTATCGGGTCTTCAGCGCCGAGATCCGGGACGAGGTCGCTCGCACCCTGGGCGGCATCACCGAAGAGAAGGGTGCGACGATCGAGCGTTGGCTGACGGACCTTGACAGCGACGCCCGGACCTTCTTCACCGGAACCTCGGTCACGATGCTGCTGCTGGAGGAGTGGATCGCCGGCGGCCGGGGGGATGAGGCCCTGCTGAACCGGCTGCGCGCGCGCCTGGAAGAGGTCGCCCGGGAGCGCCACTGGGGCGGCCTGACCCTGTACGACGATCGCGGCGAATCCCTGCTGGTCATTGGCGACCCCGGGGAGCGGTTGCCGGCGGAGCGGGTCCAGGACATTCTGTACCGGCCGCGGCTCGAGCACCTCGACGCGCAGCCGGGCGCCGACGGGGTCTGGCGCTATGGCCTGCTAGCCCCGGTGGGCGGTGAGGATGGGCTGCCCCTGGGGGTGGGCGCGCTTACCTGGAACCTGGAGGAGGCGCTGCATCACGTCTTGGTGGCCAAGCCGCTCAATCTCGCCAGCGCCGCTTTTGCCCTGGTGCGGCGCGAGGACGACACGGTGCGCTTTCTCGCCAGCCAGGCGGGCGATCTGGTCGGGCAGCAACGGTCCTTCCACGAGTGGCCCCGCCTGTTCGCCGTCCTGGCGGCGCAAGGTCAGCGCGGCATCGTCGAAACGGCACTGGACTATCGCGGGGAACCCATCCTGGGCTACGCGGCCGCCATTGCCGACACGCCCTGGATTCTGCTCACCAAGATCAACCGGCAGGAGGCCGACGCCAGCGTGCGCACCTTGGCCGTGTCCCTGACCGTCGCCACCCTGCTGGTGCTGGGCCTGCTCTATGGCACCGGCTTTGGCCTCTGGCGTTGGGACCGGCAGCGTCGCGACGCCATCGCCCTGGAGCGCGAGCAGGCACTGCGCCGCCAGGAGCAGCAGACCCGCCGCCTGCTGGACGTTATCCTCGCCAGCTCCGCCGACGCCCTCTTTGCCAAGGATCTGGAGGGTCGCTATCTTCTGGCGAACCGCGCCTGCGCCGCGGCCCTCGGCCTGACGGTCGAGCAACTGCTGGGCCGCAAGGATGGCGAGGTGCTCCCGCCCGCGCTCGCCGCCTTGCTCGGGGAGGTTGAAAGCCGCGTGCTGGCCGGCGAGACCTCCGTCAACCTGGAGCAACGGCTGGTCCTGCCCGATGGCGAGCGCACCTATCTCACCACCAAGGCCCCCTTGCAGGATGCCGAGAGGGCCATCGTCGGGCTCTTTGGTATCGCCCGTGACGTCAGCGAGCGCCAACGCCAGGAGGCGGACCTGCGGGCGGCCGAGGCGACCGCCGCCCGCCTCCAGGGCGAGATGCGCTGGAAGGATGCCCTGGAGGCGGCCGGTCACGGCGTCTGGGACTGGCACGTCGACAGTGGCTGCGTGGACTTCTCCCTGGCCTGGAAACGGATGCTTGGCTACGACGAGGTGGACATCGGCCCCGACCTGTCGGAATGGCGCAGTCGCGTACATCCGGACGACCTGGCCGAAACGCTGGCCACCCTACAGGCCCATCTCGCGGGCGGGACGCCCGGGTACACGTCCATCCACCGCATGCGCTGCAAGGACGGCGGCTGGAAATGGATTCTCGACTGCGGCGCGGTGTTCGAGCGCGATGCCGCCGGCAAGCCATTGCGCATGCTCGGCACCCACACCGACATCACCGCCCAGATGGAAGCGGAAGCGCGCCTGCGCGAGAGCGAGGAACAGGTGCACCGGCAATGGATCGAGCTGGAAGCCATCTATACCACCGCCCCGGTGGGTCTCTTCGTGCTCGATCGCGACCTGCGTTTCCTGCGCCTCAACGAACGGCTGGCCGAGATCAACGGTCTGCCGGTCGCCGCCCACCTGGGACGGCGGATACGCGAGATCGTGCCCGATCTGGCCGATGCGGCCGAACCCCTGTTCCAGGGGGTCATCGACCGCGACGAGCCGCTGCTGAACATCCAGTTGAGCGGCGAGACCGCCGCCCAGCCCGGGATCCGTCGGTGCTGGCGGGAGCATTTCTACCCGATGAAGGATGCGGCCGGCCAGGTCGTCGGCATCAACGGCGTCGTCGAGGAGATCACCGAGATCAAGCGCATCGAGGCGGAGATCCGCGCCCTTAACAACGACCTGGAGGCCAAGGTCGCGGCCCGCACCGCCGAGGCGGAGGCCGCCAGCGCCGCCAAGAGCGAGTTCCTGGCCCATATGAGCCACGAGATCCGCACCCCGCTCAACGGTGTGTTGGGACTGGTTCAGATCATGGAGAAATCGTCCCTGAGCTCCACGCAGCGTGACCTGATCGGGCGGATGCGGGCTGCCGGTCGGTCGCTCCTGCTGCTGCTCAACGATATCCTCGACTTCTCGAAGATCGAGGCCGGGCAACTCCAGCTCGAGGCCCGCCCCTTCGTCCTGGGCCCGCTGCTGCGGCAGCTCGACGCACTCCTGGGGCCGACCGCCCGCGCCAAGGGCCTGCGTTTCGCCATCGACGCCGCGTCGCTGCCCGACGGGGCGCTGGTCGGCGATCCCCTGCGCCTGGAGCAGGTCCTGACCAACCTGATCGGCAACGCCATCAAGTTCACCGACCAGGGCGAGGTCAGGCTGAGCGTTGGGACTCTGGAGGTGGATGACGGCAGCGCGCGGCTGCGCTTCGCGGTCAGCGATACCGGGATCGGCATCCCCCCGACAGTCCTGCCTCACCTCTTCTCGGCCTTCACTCAGGGCGATTCCGGCATCAGTCGCCGCTTTGGCGGGACCGGGCTGGGCCTGGCGATCAGCAAGCGCCTGGTCGAGTTCATGGACGGGGAGATCGGTGTCGAGAGCAGGGAGGGCGTGGGCAGCACCTTCTGGTGCGAGCTGGTCTTCGCCCGCACGGCCGCCGGCCCAGAGATGAGCGCGTCGTCGCTTCCGGTGGAGACGGTTACCGAGGGTCCGCGCCTGGCCGGCCGCCATTATCTGATCGTCGACGACAATCCCCTGAACCTGGACGTGCTGGAGCGGATGCTTGAGCTGGAAGGCGCGCGGGCGACCTGCGCCAATGATGGCCGGGAGGCCCTGGCGTGGCTGAGCACCCAGGCCGGGGCCTTCGACGCGGTGCTGATGGACGTGCAGATGCCGGTGCTCGACGGTCTGAGCGCCACCCGGGTCATCCGCGGCGAACTGGGTTTGACCCGACTGCCGGTGATCGCGGTGACCGCCGGGGTGCTCAAGGAGGAGCAGCAACGGGCGCGAGAGGCCGGCGCGGATGCCGTGCTGCCCAAGCCGGTGGACCTGGATCACCTGGTGGCGGTCCTGAGCCGCTGGGCGCCCCGCGTGGTGGCCGGGTCGGAGGGGGACGCGGCGCGGGCAGATGTCCTTGCCGGCCCCGGTACCACTATGGCCATCACCCCGGGCGAGGATACCGGGGTAGCCAGGTCGCGGGTCCCCTTGGCGCTGGCGCTGGCGACGAAGACTGCGGCGGCGGGGGGGCGGACGGGAGCGGCGGAGGTGCCGGTGGGTCCCACGCCCGAAGCGGTTACGCTGCCCGTGATCGCCGGCATCGATCAGGCCCATGTCGCCCAGCTCACCCGCGGCGATGTCGCCTTCTACCGGCGGCTGCTGAGCGGTCTGGTCGCCGAGGCGCGCGGCTTGCCCCCGCAGGTCCGGGCCGATCTGGCCCAGGGGGCCGAGACCGACGCCGCCGCGCGTCTGCACCGCGCGGGGCCGCCGCCAATGTGGGGGCCGTGGAGCTGACGACGGCGATCCAGGGACTGGAGGCGGCCCTGGGCGCGCCCTTGGGGGCGGAAAAGGCCGCCATCCCGGCTCGCCTGGCCGAGGTCGAGGCGCGGGTCGCGACCCTGCTGGCGTCCGCCGACCCTTGGCTGGCGCGGACCGAGCCGGTCGCCGCCCCGGCGACGGCCGAGGGTCCGGCCGGTAACGAGGCGATGCTGGACCCGGTCAGACTCACCGCTCTGCGCGAAGCCCTGGCCGCCAATCGCCCGCGCCCGGCACGGCAACTCTTCGCCGAGCTGCGCGCCGGCCTGAGCGGTCACTTCGGACCCGCGGTGGCTCAGGCTATGGCCACGCATCTGGACGCACTCGATTTACCGGCGGCGCTGCGCGACCTCGACGAGGCCAGGTCGGACACGGCCGCCGCGCCGGGCGTCCCGACCCCTGACCCCTGACTCTTTAATCCTGCCTTGCTGACGGAGTCCCCGATGCATTCAGAGCATCCCGCCCACATCCTCGTCGTCGATGACACCCCGACCAACCTCGAGGTCTTGCTCGATATCCTGGCTCAGGACTATGACGTCAGTATCGCGACCTCCGGTGACCAGGCACTGGAACTCCTGAAGCGGAACCCGCTGCCGGAGCTGATCCTCCTGGATGTCATGATGCCCGGCCTGGACGGCTATCAGGTCTGCGAACGGATCAAGGCGGATCCGGTCACCCGCGACATCCCGGTGATCTTCGTCACCGCCTGGTCCGATGCCGACAGCGAGACCCGCGCCCTGACGTCCGGCGGGGTCGATTTCATCCACAAGCCCGTCAACGCGGCGGTGGTGCGGGCCCGGGTACGGCTGCAACTGGCACTGCGGCGCCAGACCCGGGACCTGGAAGATCGTCTGACCGAGATCGCCCAGGCCCATGAAGAATTGCGGCAGGCCCATGACCAACTGCAAGTGCTGTGGCAGGCCGTCGAGCAGAGTCCAACCTCCATCGTCATCACCGATCGCGACGCCCATATCCTCTATGTGAATCCCCACTTCGCGCGGGAGACCGGCTATACGGCTGCGGAGGCCCTGGGCCAGAATCCACGGCTCTTGCAGTCCGGCCTGACCGATCCGGCCGTCTTCAGCGCGATGTGGGACAAGCTCACCCGCGGCGAACCCTGGGTGGGTGAGCTTGTCAATCGGCGCAAGAGCGGCGAGGTCTATTGGGAAGAAGCCCAAATCGCCCCGGTCCAGGATGCCTGCGGCGAGGTTTCGCGCTATGTCGCCGTGAAACTCAATATCACCCAGCGCAAGGAGGCCAATGAGCGGCTGGCCTACATGGCCAATCACGATGCGCTGACCGATTTGCCCAACCGGGTCCTGTTCTTCGAGCGGGTCGACCAGGCCCTGGCCCTGGCGCGCCGCAACGGTACCCGTCTGGCGCTGCTCTTCATCGATCTGGACAAGTTCAAGCCGATCAACGACACCTGGGGCCATGCCGTGGGCGACCAACTGCTGAAGGCCGTCGCCCAGCGCCTGAGCGCGCGCGTGCGCGATTCCGACACGGTGGGCCGCATCGGCGGGGACGAATTCGTCATCCTGCTCAACCAGGTCGGGACGGCGGAGGACGCGGCCCGCGTCGCCGATGAGTTGCGCCACGGCCTGGCCCAGCCCTTCGAACTCGCCGGCTTGAACCTGACCATCTCGGCCAGTATCGGGGTCGCTCTCTTTCCCGACCACGGCCAGGATGCTATCGAGCTGGCTCGGCATGCCGATGAAGGCATGTATCAGGCCAAGCAGGCCGGGGGGGATGGGCTGCGGCTCTTTGCGGGGGATGCCCCTTGATTGGCCAGTGTCCGCATCGGTCACCAGGGGATGCAGAGATTCATGGGTGGCTGCCAAAGATCAGGGTCTGGTCATCAATTAGGGTGCGGTTGCCGGTCATGACCCGCACTGACCAGCTGTCGGAATGGGATTCGGGTGGTCGGAGGTTCGAATCCTCTCACCCCGACCAATGAAAACAAGGGGCGTCTCCGAGGTACGGGAACGGGATGCGGGTTATGGAGTATGCGCGCCCCTGCCTTCAGCCCCGGGTCGATAGCCCAGGGTCGCGCGCGGATGGCCAGCGAGGTCGGGGCGCGTCTCCAGGTGCTTGAATCCCGCCGCCGCCAAGAGGGCCCGCACCGCACCAGCCTGATCGAAGCCGTGCTCCAGCGCCAGCAGGCCGCCGGGCTTGAGGCATGTTGCCGCCTGGTGGGTGATCTGGCGTAGGGCGTCCAGGCCATCGGTGCCGGAGGCCAGGGCGGACAGGGGTTCGCGGGGCAGGTCGCCCTGGCGCAGATGCGGGTCGGTCGCGGGGATGTAGGGCGGATTGGCGATAAGGGCGTCCAGGCTGGCCGGGGCCAGGGGGGCGAGCCAGTCGGACCGCAGGACCCAGGCGTTGGCGGCCTTATGGCGAGCGAAATTGTCCGCCGCTACCGCCAAGGCGCCCGGGCTGAGGTCAAGGGCGATGAGGGTCCAGGCCGGCCGTTCCAGGGCCAGGGCAAGGGCGATGGCGCCGCTGCCCGTGCCGGCATCCGCGATCAGCAGGGGGGCGTCTTCCGGCAGGCGTTCCAGGGCGATCTCAACCAGCAACTCCGTCTCGGGGCGGGGGATCAGGGTGTCCGGGGTGA
>JADZBU010000461.1 GCA_020851955.1 Chromatiaceae bacterium
CATTGGCGTTGGCAAGCAGTTCGCCCGTCTCGGTATCGATGAGATGGTGAGCGAGGATGCGGCCCAGGATGAAATCAGCGGGCACCGTCAGGCGCTCGACGCTCAGCTTCTGGAGTTCTCGGGTGTGACGCGCGGTGACGCGGCGGCCAGCCTCCACCACCACTTGGTCACCGACCTTGATATCGAAGACCAGGGTCTCGCCGCGGAGACGTTCCGGCACCAGATCCAACTCAAACTCAGCGCCATTGAGGCGGAAGCAATCGGTCTCAAAAAAGCAATCGAGGATGCGCTGGGTGTCATAACCCAGGGCGCGCAACAGGATGGTGGCCGGCAACTTGCGGCGGCGGTCGATGCGCACGAAGACGTTGTCCTTGGGATCGAACTCAAAATCAAGCCAGGAACCACGATAGGGGATAACGCGCGCCGAAAAGAGCAGCTTGCCGGAGGAATGGGTCTTGCCCTTGTCGTGGTCGAAGAACACGCCCGGCGAGCGGTGTAACTGAGAGACGATGACCCGCTCGGTGCCATTGATGATGAAGGTGCCGGTATCGGTCATGAGGGGCATCTCGCCCATGTAGACTTCCTGCTCCTTAATGTCCTTGATGACGCGGGACCCGGCGGGAGCATCCCGATCGTAGATCACCAGGCGCAGCAGCACCCGCAGGGGGGCCGCGTAGGTGGCTCCCCGTTGATGACACTCGCGCACGTCAAAGGGCGGCTCGCCGAGACGATAGCTGACGTACTCCAGCACCGCGTTCCCAGAGTAGCTCTCGATGGGAAAGACGGATTTGAAGGCCGCGTGCAGCCCCATGTCGAGCCGCTCGGAGGGTTTCATGCCCTCCTGAAGATAATCCCGATAGGAGTCAATCTGGGTCGCGAGCAGGAAGGGCACTTCCAGGATGCTGGTGCGCTTGCCGAAGTCCTTGCGGATACGCTTTTTCTCGGTGAACGAATAAGCCATGCTGCCTTACCCTCGACGTACTGATAATTGGGCCGTCCTGGAACGGACGGCGGATCGGGACGGAACGCGCGGACTGCCTAACCGTCCTTCCCACCCGATGCGTGCGTGGCGCAAAGCCACGCGACGGAAACAGGGAAAGGCCAGCGGTCCGATGACCGCCAGCCCCTCCTTCCTCGTGGAAGAATAACGACGCAAGACCGAGATTATTTAACCTCGACAGTGGCGCCAGCCTCTTCCAGTTGCTTCTTGGCCGTAGCCGCTTCGTCCTTGGAAACACCTTCCTTGACGGTGGTCGGCACGCCTTCGACGGCGTCCTTAGCCTCCTTGAGGCCCAAGCCCGTCAGGGCGCGGACGACCTTGATGACGCCGACCTTGTTTTCGCCGAAGCCGGTCAGAACGACGTCGAACTCGGTCTTCTCCTCAACGGCCTCGGCCGCGGCGGCGGCGGGAGCCGCGGCCACGGCGACCGCCGCAGCGGCGGTCACGCCAAACTTCTCTTCCATCGCGCTGATGAGCTCAACGACATCCATGACGGTCATGTTGGCGATGGCTTCAAGTATGTCTTCTTTGGATATAGACATGGGTTTCTCCTAAATCGAATAGCTGGTTGATGCCCTACCGAGGACCCGACCCAAGGGGTCAGGCCGCCTCTTTGGCATCGCGGACCGCCGCGAGGGTACGGACAAGCTTGCCCGGGACCTCGTTGATGGTCGCCACGAGTTTCTGCGCCGGGGCCTTCATGACGGACATAAGCTGGGATATCGCCTGCTCGTAGGTCGGCATCTTCGCGAGCGTGCCGAGTTCCGAGGGGGCGAGCAGCTTGCCGCCAATGGACACAAGCGTGACCTTGAGCGCGTTATTGCCCTTGGCAAACGCCTCGACCACGCGGGCCGCCGAACCCGGATCCGTCTGCGAGAAGGCCAGGACCATAGGCCCCTTGAGGGCCTCCTGGATGCAGGCGAAATCCGTACCTTCGACGGCGCGCTTGGCCAGGGTGTTCTTGACGACGCGCAGATAGACCCCAGCCTTGCGCGCCTCAACGCGCAGGTTGGTCATCTGGGCGACGGTCAAGCCCCGGTATTCGGCGCCAACGGCCGAATAAGCGCTCTTCGCGACTTCCGCGACCTCGGCGACGATGGTTTCTTTCTGGGCAAAATTCAGTGCCACAGTTCGTCACCTCCTGATGTCGGTTGTCGGGGGACTCTATCCCCCATGCCGATTGCCGCCCGGGCTGTCCCTAACCCAGTAAGGCGGCGGTTGCGTGCGCCGTTATCAGGGTCTTGCCACCGCTTGCGCGGTCACCAGTCCGATTCGGGAGCACCGTCTGCGCGGGCCTGCGTAAATTAAGTCCGGCGCAAGCAGAATTCCCTCTGGCAGCCCGGACACCCGCGGTCTTTGACGGTCCCCGGCGGTTGGCCGGGGCCCCAAAGATCGCATCGGACCCTAACCTGATGGCGAGGGTCGGAAAATTGACGCGGCCATCAATCCCAATGGCCGCCAAGTCGAGGCAAGAGCCTCACACCGAACAGTTAGACCAGGGCCTGGTGATCCACGGTCAGCCCAGGCCCCATGGTCGTGGAGACCGTAACCTTACGCATGTAGACACCTTTTGAGGTACTTGGCTTGACCTTCATCAGGTTGCGCAACAAGGCCTCGAGGTTTTCACGCAGGGCGACGGCCTCGAAGGAAACCTTGCCCAGAGGGCAGTGGATGATGCCACCCTTGTCGGTGCGATAACGCACCTGACCGGCCTTGGCATTGCGCACCGCTTCGGCCACATCGGCCGCTACGGTCCCGACCTTGGGATTGGGCATGAGGCCCCGGGGACCCAGCAAACGACCCAACTGGCCTACCACGCGCATGGCATCCGGCGAGGCAATGATGACATCGTAGTTGAGGTTCCCGGCCTTCATGTCCTCCGCCAGATCTTCCATGCCAACGCGCTCGGCGCCGGCCGCCGTAGCGGCATCCGCCGCCGCGCCCTGACAAAAGACCGCCACGCGTACCTGCTTGCCAATACCATTGGGGAGCACGGTAGCACCACGCACCACCTGATCGGACTTACGCGGGTCGACACCCAGATTCACGGAGACATCAACATTCTCCATGAACTTGACCTTGGACAGCCCCTGGAGAACCACGAAGGCCTCTTCGGCCCCATAGACCCGGCTCTTTTCGATCCCGGCCCGCACCGCCTGCATGCGCTTTGAAAGCTTAGCCATTTCAGACTCCCTCCACATTCAGGCCCATGGCCCGGGCACTGCCAGCGATGGTACGAACTGCGGCATCCATATTGGCGGCCGTCAAGTCCGGCATCTTCATGCTGGCGATCTCCTCAAGTTGGGCGCGCGTCACGGTGCCAATCTTGTTGGTATGGGGGATCTTGCTGCCCTTGGTCACGCCAGCGGCCTTCTTGAGCAGGACGGTGGCGGGCGGCGTCTTGGTAATAAAGGTAAAGCTGCGGTCGGCGTAAACCGTGATGACCACCGGAGTGGGCATACCCTTTTCCAAATTCTGCGTCTTGGCATTGAAGGCCTTGCAGAATTCCATGATATTAACGCCGCGCTGGCCGAGGGCCGGACCGACGGGCGGACTCGGATTCGCCTCACCAGCCTTGACTTGCAGCTTGATATAAGCTGTTATTTTCTTTGCCATTTCAACCTCTATGGGTGGGTTCGACCGCCAGCCGCGAGGGGCTGGCTCCCCGGATCCGCTTGCCCCTCGCTACCGGAGGGTGGGATCGGCTCATGGATCTGAGTCCATGAATTCGTTTTAAGGGCCGGGTAGGTGAAAGGATACCGGCGCAGCCGAGGCCTAGACCGCTTACTTAGCCCTTCTCGACCTTGGAGAATTCCAAATCAACCGGCGTAGAGCGGCCGAAGACCAGGACCGAAACTTTAAGACGGTTCTTCTCGTAATCCGCCTCTTCGACCACGCCCGTAAAGTCCGTAAAGGGACCGTCAATCACCCGAACCATTTCGCCGGGCTCATACAGGACCTTGGGCCGGGGTTTGGTGGCACCATCCTGCATGCGTTGCAGAATGGCATTCGCCTGACTATCGGGAATCGGGGCCGGTCGATCGCGATGACCGCCAATGAAGCCCATGACCTTGGGCACATCGCGCACCAGATGCCAAGTGTCGTCGGTCATCTCCATGCTAATCAGGACATAGCCCGGAAAGAACTTGCGCTCGACCTTGTGCTGGACACCATTCCTGATCTCGACGACCGTCTCGGTCGGGACCAGGATATCGCCGAATTGTTCCACCACGCCCGCGCGCTTGATCCGATCCTCCAGAGCCCGCTTGACTTGATTCTCCATGCCGGAGAAGGCGTGAATCACATACCAGCGCTTGGCCACGCTCAACTCCCTTGCCCGGTCAGCAATCGCAGGACGTTCATCAGCACCATGTCGAAGAGCCACATGATGATGCCCAGAATCAAGACCATGACCACGACGATAAAGGTGGTTTGCAGGGTCTCCTGACGGGTCGGCCATACCACCTTACGGACTTCGGTACGGGCGTCGCCCACGAAGTGCCAGAGTTGGCTACCTACCTGGGTCTGAAGGGCGATCGCCGCGGATCCGCCCACTATCACCAACAGGCCCAGAACGCGGAGCAATGCCGAATAATCGGCAAAGAAATAGAAGGCGTAGATGCCGGCAATTAACAAGAGGGCCGCCGCCGCCAGTTTGGCGGTATCCAAACGGCTAGCGCCAGCCTCGTCTTTTACATTCATGAAGGTACCACGCCGCTCGGTGCGAGAGGAAAGTGGCAGGCCAGGAGGGAATCGAACCCCCAACCTGCGGTTTTGGAGACCGCTGCTCTGCCAATTGAGCTACTGGCCTAAAGTAAATCGAAACGAAATATCGGGGCGGTGGGCCTAAAAGCCCGATCCACCCCGACACAGGACCAAGTCATTAGGCAATGATCTTGGACACAACGCCGGCGCCGACGGTCCGGCCGCCCTCGCGGACCGCGAAGCGCAGGCCTTCGGTCATGGCGATGGGGGCGATGAGCTTGATGGTCATTTTGACGTTGTCGCCGGGCATGACCATTTCCACGCCTTCGGGTAGTTCGCAGGCGCCGGTGACGTCGGTGGTGCGGAAGTAGAACTGGGGGCGGTAGCCGTTGAAGAAGG
>JADZBU010000462.1 GCA_020851955.1 Chromatiaceae bacterium
GAGGCGCCGGTGCGTTTCTACGCCCTGCACCGCATGATCCGCGCCCAGGTCCGGGTCGGGACGCCGGCCCGGGCGGCGGTGGGTTTCGATCTGGACCAGGCCATCGCCCAGGGCCGGATCGATTTCGACCAGGGCCGGCTGATCGACCTGGAATTGCGGGTGCGCGGCTATCTGGCGACCCTGCTGGAGGCCTGTCCCCTGAGCGATGACCAGTGCCTGGCAGACGAGCCGGATGACTCCGGCTTCCTGCTGCGGGTCAAGGCCCGCCTCCCCGCCACCGGCCAGTTGCTGCGCTGGCTGCTCGGCGCCGGCGACAACCTGGAGGTCATGGCCCCCGCCGAGTTGCGCCGGGTGGTGGCGGCACAATCGGCCAAGACGGCGGCGCTTTATGCCGAGGGCTGAGGTGAGCCCATCAGCCTGCGAGGTTCAACCCGGGCTCAAGGTCCCTGGGTAAACGGAGGCTGAAAAGACGTCCGGCGGATGCTGTCCTAGCGATTCAGCAAGCAATCATATGCGTCATGGGTGCCAATCCAGACCCAGACATAACCTCCTTCGTCTTCCATGGCGAGCGCCCGATAGTCACGACTGACACGAGCAGACCAAAGCTTGCCTATTTTCTTGAAGCGCAATGAAGGGTGTCGGGGGTTCTCTTTGAGGATCGCGTAATTCTTCCGCGCAATTTCCTGGATCGCTACCGGTAACGCATGGAAGCCAATCCAGAAGCCCGCCGTTGTCCTGTGCTTCACAGACTGTCCAGACTCCCTGCTCTCTTCTCCGCAAGAGCCTCTTCAATGAGAAAATCCAGTTTACCCGAGGCCGAGTCTCTGGCGATTTCTTCGTCCCAAGCCTGCCAGTCACGTTCGGACAGCCAGCGGGTGAGCTTCATGTACTCCTTATACGGCAGGGCCTCGATATCTGATTTAACCTCTTCAAAGGATTTCATGGCGGATATCTCTTGATGGTCTGAAAACCGACCCGTGGCTATTTTCCGGGACACCCGGAGGTTATAACCCCGGGAGATTATTAATCTCCAAAACGAACAGCTCAGGCTGCTTTGCCCGCCACTGTTCCAAGGCCTCCACGGGGCACACATGGCCGAGTGCCCGCTGCGGAATCTGGTGATTGTAGACGTTGACATAGCGCCGGAGCGTGTCCGCCAGGTCCTCACCTGAGCGAAAGTGGTTGGTGGCCAGGACCTCGCTGATGCGGCCGTTAAAGCGCTCGATCATGCCGTTGGTCTGGGGATGGAGCGGCGGGATGAAGCGATGCCCGATGTGCTGTTCGGCACAGATCCGTTCAAAGCCATGCTGGCCCGTTGGTTCCCGCTCACCGGTGGCGCAACAGCAATCGGTAAATTCCTGGCCGTCATCGGTCAATATCTGGGTGATCCTGAAGGGGGCCGCCTGAAGGAGGTTGGTCAGGAAGCTCTGGGCACCGGCGGCGGACTGTTCGGGCAGGATCTCGACATAGACCCAACGGGTGGCGCGGTCGATGGCAGTGAACAGATAGCGGCGCTGGTCCGCGTCGGGGATTTGCGGTAAGTACTTGACGTCGACATGGAGCAAGCCGGGAGCATCGTCCTTGCAGGGCTGATAGACCGGTTTGCCGCTCTCATCGCGGGGCAGGAGGGCCTTGAGGTCCGAGACCCCCTGGCGGCGCAGGCAACGATCCAAACCCGAGCGCGAGACCGCCGCGTTGAGGAACTCGCGGGTCACCGCCAAGAGGTCATCCAGGGGCAGCAGCAGCGTCTGGCGCAGGGCCACGACCACCGCCTCTTGGGCGGGGGAGAGGGTGGTGTGCAGGAGGTGCGGGCGATGCGAGCGGTCGGCACCATCCTCCCGTCGTCGCCACTTGCGCACCGTGGCCTGACTCAGGTTATAACGCCGGGCCAGTTCTGCGATGGGCAGCGGCGACTCGCGCAACTCTCGGCGAATGGCTGGGGTGGTACGGGCATTCTTGTGCAGGTTCACTTGCATCGGTGTGGTTTCAGTCTGGGGTGGCGGCCAGTGGTGCGGTGATCCCCGGGGCGGCGTCTCCCCCTAGGGCCAGGAACTCGAGTCTTCCCGGGCACAGAACAAGGGTAGCTCTTTCTGGGTATATAATCACACGGGGCTGGACAGATATGAACTCAGGCCCGGCGTGTGCTTCCGGTGGAGGGGCCTTCGCCTGCGCTTATCCTCCCTGCCCGTCAGGGAGAACCGAGGGACGACGGGCGAATCGATCGGCGATTTCAATGTCCTTGCGCAACAGATCGTTAACCAGGGTCTGGACATCAAGATTGACGCCAGAACTCTTGGCGCTGAGATCGTGAAATACATCCGGGTCGAGATAGATAGGGATCTCGATCTCTTCGACCGGCACGAAAAACTTGCCTTGTTCCGCCTGGGAGAAGTCGTATTCGTCTTTCATCGTTTCAGCCTCTGGCAAGGGCTCGAAGAAGCGCTGATCAACCTGGGCCTTACCGCTCAGGGCTCCGAATTGCCGACCGCTGGCACGGGGCGCGATGGGGGTGAAGCGCACCGTGGGCGTACCGGCCTTGGCCATCACCACCTCATCGCCCCGGCACGCCTGATCGATGATCTTGGAGAGTTGGGTTTTGGCCTCGTGGATATTGACCTGGCTCATAGGGGCGTGTGGCGCTTAGTTGACGGCGATTGGCTGAGTGTAGCAGCCCGACGGTTCCATGTAGCGATCACGCCAAGTCCATGGCACAGCGGCCTTAAACATGAGCGCTCCCAGTCGGTCAACCAGACGGCCGAACGCACCGGCTAAAGCCTCGACCTTCAGAGCCTTGATAATCCCTGCGATCCTCGGAGACCGAGGCGCGCGGCGTCTGAAACAGGCGTGCCGCCGCTGGGCAGTGGCACGAGAACGGGGAGGCTATGCCGCTGCCCGCCGATCATCCTGCTTCAATCGACACTCCGCCGCCAGCCGCCGCAGAAATTGCTCCGGCCTCAGGACCTCTCCCAACAGGGTCCGTTGCCGGCAGACGGTGGCGAAGTCCCCCGGTGCCAGGCCGGTCAGGGTCTCCAGGTGTTGGGCGATGAGCTCCGGCACCGGGGCCTGCTCATCCCCCAAGGCCTCGCGGGCAAACAGGGCCCGCTGTTGCGTCGCGTTCAGCGCCCGGAAATGCAGATTGAAGTCGAACCGCCGCAGGGCTGTTAGTGGCCACCTAAACTGACCCACCTACGGCCAACAATATTGACCCACCCCAGGGTAGGGGTAAGGGCCGCCAGGCCCGTAGAATCCCGGCACGTTGGTTTGCCGGGGACACATACAGTTGAAGGAATGGGTCATGATTCACAAGATCAAAGCGCTGTACGACGAGGGGCGGGGCAGTTCGCTGCACGCCATCGCGGCGGCATTGGGTATCTCACGCAACACGGTGCGCAAGTACCTGGCGCTGAGTGCGGAGGCGATCGCCGCCGACCAGGGACAGCGGGCGCGCGCCAAGCGCCTGGACGCTCACCGGGACTACCTCGTGCACCTGCTGGCGACCTACCCGCGCCTGACCGCGGTGAAGGTGCTGCGCAAACTCCAGGAGGCGCATGGCGATCTGGGGGTGTCGGCCCGCAGCGCCCGGCGTTATATCAGCGGGCTGAAGCAGACGGTCAGCGTGAAGCAGGAGCGCTACTACGAGCCGGTGCTGGACCTGGCGCCCGGGGTCCAGTGTCAGGTCGACGGCGGGGAGTTGCGCGGGGTGCTGATCGGGGGTCTGGAGACCACCGTGTACTTCGTGGTTTTCGTGCTGTCGTACTCGCGGCTGATGCAGGTGGTCGCGAGCCCCCGGCCGGTCGACACCGCCGCCCTGATCCGTATGCACGATGCGGCCTTCCGCGCCTTCGGTGGGCACCCCAAGGAGTGCGTCTACGATCAGACCCGCCTGGTGGTGATCGCCGAAACCTTCCGTGAACTGACGCTCAACCAGCGCTTCCACCGCTACGCCACCACGGTGGGCTTTCGCATCCGCGCCTGCGAGGGCTATGACCCCGAGAGCAAGGGCAAAGTCGAGGCCGGGGTCAAATACGTCAAGCAGGACGGGCTCTACGGCGAGTCCTTCGCGGACTTCCCGGCCATGGAGGCCCACCTCGCGCGCTGGCTGGCGGAGACGGCCAATGTGCGCACCCACGCGGTCACTGGCGAGGCCCCGCAGGTGCGCTACGACCGTGATGAGCGCGCGGTGATGGGGGTCTATCTGAGCCCCCCGGGCATCATGGCGTTAGCCCATCTTTGACATTTTGGCCCCCAGATTCGGCCGAAAATCCTTATATTCCCGCCCTGAGTGAGGATCGGCCCAAGCCGGATCAGTCCCTTAGCGGGCGCCGCCTCCGTGTAGTGCCATAATTA
>JADZBU010000463.1 GCA_020851955.1 Chromatiaceae bacterium
GAATCATGGTCAGCCCCACGGTCGCCGCGCCAAAACCCAGGCTCAAAACGGGGCGTCCCCGGAGCCGTCGCCGAATCTCCCGAGCGCCGAGGCCCTGGTTACCCATGGGGTAATCGAGATATTCCAGGGCCAGGATCCAGGCGGAAAAGAGAAACCAGAGGAGGGGGCCCACCAGGGGCAGGACCAGGGACAGGATGAAAAAGGGGATAGCCCACAGAAGGGCATACAGGAGTTTCCTGACTTCGTCGAGCAGGGCGGGTATCAGGGTGGTCAGGACCTGGCCCATGCCCGCTTCGCTGTCGGGAGACCCACCTCGCAGGTGATTCGCGACCTTTTCCGCCAGCAGTCCATTGAAGGGCGCCGCGATGAGATTGGCAATCAGGGTAAACCCCTGAAAGACCAGCACGACCGCCAGCAGGATGAACAAGGGCCAGAGAATCCAATCCAGACCCCGTTCCAGCCAGGCCAGCCAGTCGGGCAGGGTGGGCAGCAGGGAGTGGAGCCAGGCGATAAGCCCCTCGAAGCGGCTGATGCCCCAGTAGAGGGCGGCGGCAAAAACCAGGATATTGATGGCCAGGGGAATGGCCACGAAGCGGCGGAGTCCGGGGCGGGTGATGAGGCGCATGCCTTCGAGGAGATAGGCGGGACCGGAGACGGGATTGACGGCCATGGATTAAGGCTGAAGGGCTGGGTTGAGGGGTGGGCCAGTATAGCCTCCCCAGGTTGGGCCGGTGCGGTTTGCACGCCCGCGGGTGTTACGCCGGGCCCGTCTCCGCATGGAGAAGCATGCTGGGGACGGGACCCGCTATCCCTGGAACAATCAGTATTGGATCTTGTCCGGCTTGGCCTGGTATTGCTTCCAAACCGCGACGGCCTCCTCCTGAAGAAGTTGGGTCATTTTGATTGAACGCTCTTCCTTGGGCAGGGCAAGCTGTTCGTAGATCGGACGGTCGTCGAAGTTGCCGTATTTGTAGGCGTCTTCCACCGTCGCGGCGTAGTAAACCTCTTCGATGCCAGCCCAGTAGCAGGTTGCCATGCACATGGGACAGGGCTCGGCGGAGGTGTAGAGGATACAGCCCGGCAGTTTGAAGCTTTGCAACGTAATGCACGCCAGCCGGATAGCCTCCATTTCGCCATGCCAGGTCGGATCATGACTCGCGACCACGCGATTCATGCCTTCCGAGATGATTTTGCCGTCCTTCACAATGACGGCTCCAAAGACGCCGCCGGTGCCGTATTCGAGAGAGGCCTTCGCCGACAGCTCAATAGCCCGGCGGACAAATTTCTCATGTTCGGGATGCGAGGCACTCATTTTTTTACTCCTGGACTGTGGTGGTAATAGGGAACAAGTCGGATGGAACTCATTTGCCTTCGGCCTACTCGCCACGTCACGATTTGATCGGGCGATCAAGGCGTCGGGTGTCATCCCATGAAATTCCAAAATAGCATGACTTCAAGGGCAAAGAGGGTGCAAATCATCAGGACACCCCCCGCGGTAATAGAGGTGGTCACGGGTGCCTTGGGAAAAAGCCACCAACCAAACCCGCGCACAAACCAGGGCATCGTCAGAAAACTGGTGAGTCCCACGCTCAAAAAATTCCCAATAAAGGTCGCCAGGGAATTGTTGAGGCTCCAGGCGGAGAGAATCGGACTGAGGTATTTCATCTCCAGCATCACGATAGGGAATAGACCGAGCAAAACGAGCAGGGCGGTCTTCCAGTTAGGTGGCCCTTCACCCGTCATGGGATCGAGGGGTACCCAGCCGGGGTAAGCCGTCGCCAGGCGCATCAGTTCCTCGCTCTCGATGAATTCCTGGGTCTCGGTCAGGAGTCTCTTACGCTCCGGGGCATTCATCCAGGCCTCCAGATGCGCCACGGAGTCATAGCGCAGGATGGAAATCCAGTGGCCATCCCGCCCGCCCGCCGGGGGTTGGAGATACATGCCCCGATAACCGGGATACTTGGCTTGCGCGGCTTGAATGCGCGCGACCCACTCGCGATAGCGGTCAGCCAGACCCGGCTTGACCTTCGAGAAAATAACCTCGGTCACCTCGGTAACGGGGGCCAATCCGGCGCCATCCGCGCTGATCGTTTCCTCGAAACTGCCACCGGTAATCAAGGGCAGGGCTTCGGCCACAATGGCGCCATGGTCTGGCGACTGTTGCCAGGCTATCAAGGCCTCCTCGGATTCGAACTTCTGAATGATGGTCCAGGACCCGCCGGTCTGGCCCGCGGGAGGCGGAATCATATCGGTGCTGATGAATCCCGAAGAATTCGAAATGGTCGCGGAATGACGGGCCTGCCACGCGAAAAAGGCCTCTTCGGAACCCGGCCGTACCTGGGCCGTGGCTATGCAGATGGCGTGTTGGGTCATATTAGAGAAAGGCTGATAGGTTCATGATTTTGCGAGAGATGCTAGCCACAAGGATGATCCCTGTCAATAAAGCGCTAAAACCCTTTGACTCTGTGTTCCACCGCGCAAGCCCGGAGGCTATGCTTAACGGCACGCCGCCGCCACGAGAGGCCCGCCCATGCTGCCCTTTATCTTTTTCATCGGTATCCTGATCTACTTTGTTGTCAGGGTTCTCATTCGCGGCTTCTACACCGTCAAGCCGGACGAACGGGCGGTCATGACCAGTTTTGGCCGCGCCCAGCGGATCGGCAACGCCCTGGTGACCGACCCCTCCCTGGACGAGGAGGACCAGAAACGTTACCAATTCCCCCTGGTACGCGTCATTCGCCCCGGCGGTCCCTACTTCAAGTGGCCCTGGCAGGAGGTGCGCAAGGTCAGCGTCGCCACCCGTTCTCTGCCCCTGACCTGGGACCCCACCAAGGATCAATCCACGGTGGAGGCGGTCACCAAGGACAATCTGACCACGGGGGTGGACGGCCAGATCCGCTTCCGGGTGGCCGAGCGCAACCTGTACGCCTATCTCTTTGGCGTGGCCCAGCCCATGGAGCATGTCATGGGCTACTTCATCTCGGTGCTGCGGGAGCGGGTGGCCAATTTCGTCGATCCCCGGGGCGCCTCTCTGCTGGTGAACCCCGAGTTGCCGGAAGATTCCCCGGAATATCTGTCCGCCGTGGCCTCCGACCTGTCCGAGGGGGTCTCCATCAACGACCTGCGCAAAAACCTGCCCCTGCTCAATGACTATATGGAGCAGCAGTGCCGCTCCACCGGGGCGCGCTACGGGATCGAGCTCGATGCGGCCCTCATCACCCAGATCGATCCGCCCCCCGAGGTGGACCGGGCCCTGTCGGCCATCAACAGCACCCGCAACCATGTGGCCGCCGATATCAGCACGGCCCGCGCCGACGCCGAGCAGCAGATCACCATGAGCAAGCGGGCGGTGGACATCGCCATGAACAACGCTCAGGCGGAGGTGGCGCCCCTTCAGGAACTGGCCGAGACCCTGGCCGCCATCAAGGCCGAGGGCGGCGCCGCGGCCCTGAGCGCCTATCTGCGCAACATGCGGCTGCCATTGCTGGGCAGGGCGCGCCGCATTGTTCGCGCCATGGACCTTCAGGCTTAACACGCCAGGGCAGGGGAAATAACATGACCGGCGACTACAAACTCGACAGCTTCCTGGCCCTCCTGCTGGGGATCGTCTTTTTACCCCTGGTGCTGGGCCTGGCCCGCCGCCTCGGCCTCTATGCCATCGTCGCGGAGCGGGAGGCCCAGGTCTTCACCCTCTTCGGCAAGGTCCTGGGCACCCTGGACGAACCGGGCATCCGTTTTCCCATCGGCCATTTCGGCCTCAAGGCTCTGCTGGTCCCCTTTTTCGGCGAACTACACCGGGTCGATACCCGGCTGCGCCAGAATTATCTGCGCGATCAGATGGTGAACTCGGGAGAGGGGACCCCCATGGGGGTGGGCATCTGGTACGAGATGCAGGTCAACGACACCGTGGCCTACCTGTTCGCCAATGCCAACCCGGAGGGCTCCCTGGAGGCCAATGTCTCCAGTGCCGCCATCTCGACCCTGAGCAATCTGGAGATGGACAAGATGCTGGAGGATCGCCATCAGCTCAGCCAGCAGGTACGCCACACCGTTTCGCCCCTATCGGAAAAGTGGGGCTACCGGCTGGGCTCCGTCTATATCCGCAAGGTGGCCTTCACGGACCGCCAGATGGTGGACAACATCACCGACAAGGTGGTCAAGCGCCTGGTCCAGGTCACCAGCGCCATGAAGCAGGACGGGGAGAATCGCGTCGGCCTCATTAAAAGTCAGACGGCCTACAAGGTCTCCCAAAAGATGGCCGAAGCCTCCGCCGCCCGGCCCGCCGTGGTGGGTGACGCCCTCAACGCCATTGCCAGGCAGGACCCCGAGGTCCTGGCGGCGGTGCTGGAGGTACTGGAAACCCAGAAGCTCATCGAATCCGGCGCCCCGGTGGATCTGGTGCCCACCGAGGCGAGGGTCCTGGTATCGCTGGGCGCGGCGGGCACCCATCAGGCGGAAGACTGATCCCCCGGGCCGGTCCCCTTCGGCGCCAGAGCGCCCTCATCCTCCAGGACGCAGGACTCCCCCGAGCCCAGCCAGAATGCGAGGCTCTTGTGCAGGAATTCGTCCCAAGGCATGTAATGGGAGCCGTCGCAGGAGAAGTTGAGGCCCACGATGCCATTGAAGATGTTGAGGGACCCCGAGCGCAGATAGATATTCTCGTCCATGAGGCGCAGGGCCTTGAAGTTCGCTATGACCTCACCGATCCGGTTTTGGGGGATGGCGGCATCCTCGGGATAGGGTCGCGGTGGGTAGGCGAGGCAGATGCCCGGGTCGGCGAGATCCTCGTAGTCCAGAATCCGGTAGCGGAAGGGATCGTCCATCAGCCAGAGGTTGGCCCGGGAACTGGAGAAATGCAATTTGACGTGAAAGACGCCATGGGCGGTGATGAGTTCGACGAAGAGGGCCAGAATCTCGTCGATGTGGCGATCCAATAGGCTTTCCACCCGTTCCTGATTGAAGAGCCCCGCGCGGATGGCGGGATCGCCCTTGAGTTGCAGCCATTGCTCCGGCTGCTCGTAGAGTTTGCGCGTCAGTGGTAGATCCCGCAGGTCGAAATCGGCGCCCAGAAAGCCCATCAGCGTGCCGGACTCGTCCTCGATTCGCCGCACGGCGGTGAGGGAGGGACGGCGGGCATTGCGGCTGATATAGATGGGGGACAGGGAGAAGCGCTCCCCGGCCAGCGCCTCCGCCAGATAGGGCCGCCGGCTGCGGTCGCGACCATAGTGCTCGGGCAGCAGGCCCTGGGGCGAGACGTTGGCCGTCAACTGCCGGGCCTGCGCGTCCAGGATGTAGATGTATTTGCAAGAGGC
>JADZBU010000464.1 GCA_020851955.1 Chromatiaceae bacterium
AGTATATGACACCTCGTATCGCGGTGGTCAGGCCTGGTGGCCAAGCCCGGATGGGGTCAGGTCTAGATTTGATGCAGACCGCGGGCCTGATAACCAAACCGAGACCCGGGAACCAGCCGCCCCGGCCGCGCGCCCTCGGGTCCGGGTCATGCTAGCCCACCCCCTGCCCGTGATGCCGCCGGTACCAGGCCTCGGCCGAGAGCCGGGCGGGGGCCTCGAACAGGCCGCCGATGCCCAGGCGCCTGAGGAGCCAGATCACCAGCATGGGCAGCAAGATCCCCACCAGGCACCCCACCAGCAGATGGACCCACGCCTCCCGTACCCCCAGGAACCGGCCCAGCAGGATCCGGGCCCCGCTGCCGGTCAGGATGTGCATGACATAGATCCCCATGGAGGCGCCCCCCAGTGCCAGGACCCAGGGCGCCGGAGAGCGCGCAAGCCAGATCGATAGGCTAGCCACGGCCAGGATCGACACGACTGCCACCAGGAGTGAGGCGAGGCCCTTGTCGGCAAACCGCAGTCCCTGCCCGGCATCCTTGGCCTCGAACGTGATCCCGAGCCAGCCGTGGAGGCCGTACTGGATAGCGACGAATGCAATGACGCCGGCGAGTGCCCAGAGCCCGGGGTGACGGGTGAGGTGGTCCTTAACGGTGAAAAACCAGACCCCCAGGGCGAAGAAGACGAAGTTCTTGACCACGTAGTCCGAATGCAGGGCCGAGGGAATACTGGCCTGGAAGACATAGGCCAGGCCCGCGAGGGCCAGCACCCCCAGGATCAGGGCCCGGGTATCCCGCCGATAAACCAGGATGGCGGTCAGGATCACCAGGAAGAGGGCGTAGAGAAACCAAAACTGGGCCCGGGGGTCCCACAGCGACAGCACCTCGGTCAGGGTCACCTGGCCGGTGGTATAGCGGCTGAGCCAGACCTCCGTCAGACCCTGGATCAGGGACCAAAGAATGTAGGGGTAGAGGATGGTATCCACCTTATTGGCGGCCAGGGCCGCCGGCCCGCGCCGGTGCAGGGAATGAAAGAAGAAGATGCCGGAGAGAAAGAAAAACAACGGCATGTGGAAGCTATAGATGATGCTGTCCACTCGTTCGTAGAGGGCCAGGTCCATGGGGATGCCGGCGTTGAAGACGCCGCGCGCCACATGACCATAGACCACCAGGACGATGCCGATGGCCTTGGCGTAATCGACCCAGGCATCGCGCCCGCCCGTGGGGACTGATTGCGGTTTAGTAGTCATGGCGTTAACCCACCCGTGCCGTTGACGCCGCGGGCCAGGCAACCCCCTTGAGGGCCTGGGTCATGGCAGCGTAATACAAGGAGAAGACCAGCCCCAGGGCGAACTGGGTCAGGACCAGGGTCGCCCCGGTGGGCAGGACCAGCGGCGTCACCAGCACCAGCGCCAGCAGCAGGAGCCAGGCGGGAAATCTGGCCATGACCGCCGGGATGCGCAGGGCTCCGAGCAGGGGCGGCAGGACCCACATCAAGCCGATGGAGGCCAGCCCCACGAGGGGCCACACCCAATAGGTCCCCCAGATGCCCTGGCTATAGTGCCGGATCAGCCAGATCACGCCCATATGGACGTAGAGAAAAAGGAGCGAGAATTTGCCCAGCCAAAGCAGCGGGGACAAGAAGCGCGCCACGAAGGCCGGGGACAGCCACCGAGCAACATAGAAGGCTGCCGCGGTTAGGAACAGAGAGAAGAGGAAGTAACCCAGGGTCATGTCCCAGCGGTTGTCGATACCCAGGGGCAGACCCAGGCCCCAGGCCAGGCCCATGGCGAGAAGCGCCGCCCCGGCGAGCCAGAGGTTGTGCCGATTGGGGGACAGGTGGCAGAACATGCCGAGGAAGAAGGGGAACAGCCAGGGGATGATGACGAAATTACCCGGTTCCAGGAAGACATAGGCCAGATAATCCCGCCACCCGCTATCCGGCAGGGCGTCGGTGGCGAGTTTGAGAGCAAATATGGCCATCGCGGCCCCGAGATGAAACCAGGGGCCTGGCTGGAGAAAGCGTTGCACCAGATACAGGGTCAGGACACCCACGGCGATAATCTGGAGAATGTCCATGTCGAAGGGGACCCAGAAGGTGCTGAAGTCCTCCCTGGTCATGGCGGTGAAGCTCAGGCCCAGCAGAAAGATCATGGCATAGGTGATCAAGATCCCCGCCACCGGGTACTTGCGGGCCTGGAAATTGGCGGTGATGCCGGAGACGGCGAAGAAGAGGATGGGGGTGAAGCTGCCGAGGAAGGTTAGGACCTTGGACGGCAGGTCGATCTGGAGCTGGGTATGCGCCAGGACCATGAGGACGCAGGCAACACCCTTCAACAGATCGAGGGAAAGGTCTCTCACGATTGGGCTCCCCGGAGTGGTGGTTGGGATGGGTGGACTCAGCGCCGCCGGAGGCCGGTGGCGGGCCGGCCCGGGGGACGGCTGACAGGTCGCGGCGCCGCCGGCGTGGGCGCGCCCTGGCGCTGGGTCATCATCAGGTACCACATAGCCAGGCGATTTTTCTTGTCTCGATCCTTTTTCAGCCGCTCGCGCTCCACCCGATCGAGGGAGGTGATAAATCCGGCGAGCATGAAATAGGCGACGGTGATCTGGATGATGCGGAAATTCCACTCCAGCGTACCGATCAGCCAATTGATGATAAAGGCGGCCAGGACCCCGATGGCAAAGACCCGCTCCAGGCTGTCCTGGCGTTTCAGAATGAAGCGCAGGGCAATCCACATAAAGGTCCCGGTCAAGAGGACATAGAGGGTAACCCCGATGATGCCCATCTCGGCATAGTGGAGCCAGAAGATATGGTGGGCAATGCCGCGATCCAGGGGCGAGAGATGCTCGCCATAGGGCATGAAGTTGATGGCATAGGAATAGTTGTTGATCCCCACCCCAAAGAAATAATCGTCGCCCATCTGGCCCGAGGAGATATTGGCGCCGTGACGCGACTCCCCGGACTCTTCGGGCGCCGTTTCAAAGCGTTCGATGATCGGCGGCAGGATGACGGCTAGGGCCGGCAGGGACAGGAGTGCCATGAGGCCAATGGCGGTCAACTTCTTCTTGTTCTTGACGGCCTTTTGCTTAAGAAAAAAACTCATGACGATGATCATGATGAACCCCATGACCATGGTCGCCATGCCGCCACGGGACAGGGTGGCCACGCTGGTGAGGGCCCCCGCCCCCAGGGCGGCCCAATAAATCAGGGTGCGCTTGTCAAAGAGCTTCTCGCTGTCCTGCATGAGGACGGCGAAGATGATGAAGTTCAGCATATTCTGGAAGGTGACCAGGCCATTCTGATGAGGGAAGGAACCCCGGGGCGGAAAGACGCCGCGGGTGTACTTATCCATCAGGACCTGGGTGAAGCTGTAGAAGGTCAGCCCCACCACGCACCAGATGACGAAGCGCAGGTCGTCCTCGCTGCGAATGAAGTTATAGGCGACCCAGAAGGTCGCATAGGCCCGGACCAGCTTGGTGACGCCGAAGAAGGCGAATTGGGGTATCAGGGCCGTGGTGATGGTAAAGGCGGAATAGACGAGGTAGAGCAGCATCCATACCTCGTTGGGATTGCGGGTGTAGATCTTGCGCTTTTGCCAGCGGGGGGCCTTCAGCATCGTCACGATCATGGTGATGGTGAGCCAGTCGGTGACGCCGAACTCGATACCGCGGATGTCGCCACGATAGAGGGTATAGCTGAAGAGGGTCACGTCCACCGGGTTGATGGCCATGAAGAGGATGCCAGCAATGCAGGCGCGGTCCATCCAGGCATGCTTGATCGCCATGGGGATGGCAACGGCCAGGAAGCCGATCGTCATACCCATGAAGATCAAGTGCTTGGCCTGGATCGGCTCCCCAAAGAGTTCGGGTGGCAGCGTCAACGGGAATTCCCGGGATAGGTTGGGCGCCAGCACGCCCTGGTCAGCATTTCGTTAGGAGGGACAGGCATGAGGATGATGGGGTTTGTCAATGACCGAGGTTGAGACCGCTGTTCCTGGGCATGGCTTGCATCCCAGACCTGTCCCGGCGGGTCCGAACCCCGTCGCCAGCCCCGGGGTCGGGGCCAGCGGCCGCGGCCTCCCTCACCTTGAGGGCACCTTCCCCATGGCGTCGATATCCTC
>JADZBU010000465.1 GCA_020851955.1 Chromatiaceae bacterium
CCCGGGCCACCAGGTCGCAATGCTCGACCATCATGCCGTAAAAGTCCGGCATTACCGGGAAGATACGGGCCGTTAGCTTGGTAACGATGGAATTGTTGCCACCACTCATGGGGTTAATCCTCTTTTGATCAGTATTGGATTCAGATGGTTCGATTGCAGGCCCGGCTAATCCAGGCCTGGGACCAGCAGATCGAGTACTAGGAAGGTCATGACCGACACGATGCCAGCGCCGGGGATGGTGATGAGCCAGGTAGTAACAATCTCCTGAGCCTTCGCCCAGCGCACCGCCTTGGGTCGCTCGGCGGACCCGATGCCCATCAGGGAAGAACTGACGACATGGGTGGTGGAGACCGGGGCGCCGATGGCCGAAGCCGTCATGATCACTATCGCCGAGGTCAGTTGGCCATCGAAGGCATGAATCGGTCGCACCTTGAAGATGCCAAAGCCGACGGTGCGGACGATACGCCAACCACCCGAGAGGATACCCAGGGTGATGGCGATGGCGCAGGACAGGATGACCCAGAAGGGCACCTTGAACTCATCGATAAAGCCACCGGTCAGCAGCACCAGGGTAATGATGCCCATGCTCTTCTGGGCGTCATTGGCCCCATGGGAGAAGGCCAGGCCGGCGCAGGACAGGAACTGAATCCGCTTGAAAAACGTATTGATACCTGGCTTGGCCCGCATGGTAAGACGGAAGACGAGGCGGTGGATCAGGTAGCCCATCACGAAACCAATCACGGGCGAGATGACCAGGGCGAGCAGTACCTTGGTGACACCCGTGAATTTGCCATGCAGGAAGAGTTCCGAAAAGCCCCATACCACGTGATCCGCGCCTACGCCCACCATGACGGCACCAGCAAGGCCGCCCACCAGGGCATGGGATGAGGAGGAGGGGATGCCAAACCACCAGGTAATCAGGTTCCAGAAGATAGCGCCCGAAAGACCACAGAGGATGATGGAAACCGAGAAGAGTTCGGCTACCCCATCCAGATTGACGAACTTGCCGATGGTGTTGGCCACCGCGGTTCCGCCAAGTAGAGGCCCGAGAAACTCGAAAAAGGCCACGATGATCACCGCTTGAACCGGCGTCAGTGCACGGGAAGCGATGGGTGTGGCGATGATGTTGGAGGCGTCGTGGAAGCCGTTCGTGTAGTCGAAGATGAGGACCACCGCAACGGCAACATAGACAAGGATGGAGAGTACTTCCATTGGTGGGGGGTCCCCCTAGCTGTCTGGTGTCAATTATCTTGGCCGGTCAGCGACAATTATCTTGGCCGGTTGGCCCCGCTGTTCTTTAGGGGCAGAGTCTCCTGTGTTTTGGTGTGGGAGGGGGTGCCCCTGGTGGGGCCGGCGGTGGGGTAGTTGTCGCGGCTTTGCAGACACGCGCGGTGGCGACAGTGATCCACCCGCGCCCGCTCACCCTGAGGGGGTGTCCGGGTGGGCGTCGCCGCTGTGGTCACGCGAGACCGGCGCCGTCGTTGTCACTGATGCTGGGATAGTTGTTGTTGTCGGCGTGATGGCGGTTGGCGTCCGGACTACGACTTGGCCGAGGGCCTCCTTGCGCCGGTAGCTGTCGCTGCTGACCTCGATGAGGGTGGCGTGGTGGACTAGGCGGTCGACAGCGGCGACGGTCATCATCTGGTCGGGAAAGATCCGGTCCCACTCGGCGAACGGCTGGTTGGAAGTGATGATCAGGCTACCGGTTTCGTAGCGGTGGGCGATGAGTTCGAACAGGACCTGGGTCTCCTGATCGGTTTTCTTGACGTAGCCAAAATCGTCCAGGATGAGGGCGGGGAACTTGTCGAGCTTGTGCAGGGCGTCTTCCAGGCGCAGGTGTTGGCGGGCGAGCTGGAGGTCCTGAACCAGGGCGGTGGTGACGAAGTAGCGCACGCGGATGCTCTGCTCGACCAGTCCGTGGCCGATGGCGGCCGCCAGATGGGTCTTGCCCACACCGCTGGCGCCGAACAGCAGGACGTTGCGGGCCTGGCGCGTCCAGTCGCTGGAGCCGGCCAGGGCCTCAATGCGTGCCCGGGACAGGCCGGGGACCTGGGTGAAGTCGAAGCTGGCCAGGCTCTTGGCCGTCGGCAGGTGGGAATCCTGGGTGTAGCGAGCGATGCGCCGGCTGTCGCGCTCGGTCAGTTCCTGCTCGCACAGGGCGCTGAGGTATTGGGCGCTGTCCCAGCCGTTGCGCTCGGCGGTGGCGAGCATCCCCTGCCAATGGCGGGCGACACTGGCGAGGCGCAACTGCTTGAGCATCAGGGGTAAGGTGGCGGTCTGGACCATGTCAGTGCAGCCTCCCCGGCTGGCCGTAGGCGGGCAGCAGGCTGCTGTAGAGCGCTAGCGGGTGCTGCGCGCCCGGCAGGGCCTCACCGTCGATGCCGCCCGTGCGTCCGGGCTCGAAGCGTTGCTCCAGCACCGGCAGGCTGGGGATCTCCCCGGCGGCGATGCGCTCGAGCAGGTACGCCCCCAGGGCCTGCTCGCAGTCAGCCCGGGCCGCCAGGGCGAGGATGCCGACGAGGCGCTTGCACGCCGCACGCGCCTCCAGGTGGCGGTCCAGATGCTGCCAGATCGCCCGGTAGGTGGCGTTCGGCAGCAGGTCCTCACGCAACTGCGAGTAGCGGAACGCCTGGGGTTTGCGCGCCAGGGCGGCGATCAGGTGGCGGTAGTCAATACAGCGCGCCCGCTCCTGGTTGACGGTGTAGACCCGTGGCAAGGTGATCGCCCGCGTCGCGCCGACGAACGCCTCAATGCGGTCGTCGAAGAGGTGCAGGCGCAGCCGCTCGCCGATCAGGCGTGCCGGGACGCTGTAGAGCACCCGCTTGACCTCGATGGTGCCGGAGGTGGTGACCGCGACCACCTGCTCGCTGTAGTCGGTGGTGCGCCGGGCCGGCAACGCCTGGAGCCGCCCGCGCTCGACGGCCAGGGCCTCGCTCGTGCGCCGGTTGAAACGCCCCACCAAGGCGTCGAGCCACTGGCGGTAGTCCTCGAGGGCGGCAAAATCGGCTGACTCCCGCAGCAAGAGTGCCTGGGCGATGCGGCGCTTGAGGTGCCCGTGGGGCGACTCCACGGCACCGTTCTCGTGGCTGACGCCGCGGTTGTTGCGCGTGGCCGTCATCCCATAGTGCGCACACAGGGCCTCGTAGCGCGCGGTGAGGTCGTCCTGGGCTGCGCGCGCGAGGTTCTTGTACGCCGCCGAGAGACTGTCGGTGCGGTGCTCCGGCGGTGCCCCACCCAGGCGCCACAGGGCCTCCTGCAACCCCTCAGCCAGGGCGCTGAAGGACTCCCCGCCCAGCACCACCTTGACGTAGCTCCAGCCGCTGTAGGCCAGGCGAAAGTGGTAGAGACGGTGCGCCAAGGGCACCCCGGCAATCGTCACCGCGATGTCCTTAAGCTCGGTGAAATCCGACAACCCTTGCCGACCCGGCTCCTGCACCTGGCGGAACATGACCGCCTTGTCCGCCCCATATAGCGCCTTCCACGCCTTGACGCGACGCTGGAAGGTGCGCTTCCCCCCATTGCCGAACCGCCCCGGATGGCGGTCCTGCAAGTCCTCAAACAGGGTCGTGGCGTCCAACCCCGGCTGCCGCTCCAGCAGCGCAACGACCTCGCTCTCCCAGACCCCAGCGAAGGGGTCCTGGCGCGTGCGCCAGTCGCGCCCCTTGGCCTCCAGCACGCTTATTTCGCCCCCATCGATCCGCCGGGCGCTGCGCTCGCTGACCCCCGCCTTGGCGCCGGCTTGCGCCTGGGTCGCCCCCTGACTCTTGCTGTTCATGTATAACTTGACCTGCTGCATAGTGATCCGCTTGCCAGACATTCGCGCGCCTTCTTGTTGCGAAAATGCCCGCTACCCTAGCCTCAAAAGGCGGCCAAGATAGTTGTCGTCAACCGGCCAAGTTAATTGTCACCAAACACCCTAGCTGTCATTGTTGTCTGAGCGCCGCAGTGTAGTAATTTTTCCGTAACATAGCAGCATTTTTTTCGAGATTGCACACAAATAGCGGTAAATACCCTCTAGGAGGGGCCACTCCGCGACAGACCTCCCGCTTGGAGCGGCCGGGCAGGGGTTCTGGAGCACAAAGCGCAACAGGTTAAAGACGGCGAGCCGGACTAGAGGGTAAACATCGTCATCCGGCGGCCGGGACGCTGGACAAATGGGCCCGAGGTTTTCGAATGAGGGGGTGCAGCACTTGCTGCACGTCCAGCCAGACTGAATACCTGTCATCCACATGATTCTAATCTACTTATCTTTCGATTTCGCAATCGGGCCCCAAACCGCGTTGCATGGCCGGCAGGCTCCGCCTTCTTCGGGAATCTCCGCCTACTAATTGATAAATAGACTTTTATTTCAAAGTGCGCCGATTGGCAGGCTTGATGCACTAACTCCCTTCAAGGACTGAACCGAACGAACCCCCTTCACGGAGGATCCGACCTCGCCTAGTACCTCCAGGCGGCTCAAGGGTTGTTCGTTTGACTCAGCCATATAAACCGCCGATGGCCCAGTAGGGGCTGGCGATATGAATTTTGATTTAGGAGTAACCGCATGAATACCAAAACCCTGACCACTCAGCGCCGCTTGCAAATCGCGATCCTGGGCTATGGTTTGCTGTTTCTGAGCCCCCAGTTGCACGGGGCCGGGACCTTGATGTTACTGGCCGGCTTGGCCGTTTGCCTGGGCTTTATCCTGCTGGCACTGCATTCATCGGTGCCAGGAAATGTCCGGCCCAGCCGCCAGGAACATCAGGAACGCCCCCTTCTTTCTACCAGGATGCGCTTGGTCACGCCCCTGCCGCAGGTTTAATTGAACCCGGGGAGGGTAAGCGGGTGCCAGCCAATGGTGGCACCCGCTTCCAAAGGATCATCGGGTTACGAGCGCTTGGTTCCTAGCCGACGATATGAAGTTGTTAGCACCGGCTCGCAGGATGAGCACACAAGGTTGATGGCCACTATCCCCCGAACTGCCAACGCGCATTACCTCGACGAGCAGCATCGAGAGAATCTCAAACGATCCGCATCGAAGTTGAAGGGCCACGAGCGGCGGGCATTTCAAGCGTCCGTAACCTTGAAATACTGCCGGGGCAGCCCTGCACAGGCGGAAAAGGTATTCGGTTGGGGTCGCCAGGCGGTCGCGCTAGGACTCAACGAGTTACGCACGAACCTCGTTTGTTACAGCGCGCGCGCGGCCTTTTCGGGCAACAAATTATGGGAAGAGAAACACCCGGAGGCGGCCGATGCCCTCTGGGATATAGCTCGATCGTACGCTCAACAAGATCCGGCCGTGAGCGCACGCAGGGCCAAATACCGAAGGATCACCGCGATAGAGGCGATCGAGGCGTTACGTGAACGAGGATTCGCCATGGCCACGCTGCCTTCGATCACCACCATGACGGCCGTTCTTAACCGCAAGGGCTTGAGACAGGTCCGGGTAGGGGCGGAGACTCTTGCCCAGTCGACTGAGGCCCAATACACCCCCCGGGCACCCTGGCATTCGGATTACGCCTCTCCCGCCCAAGCACCCGCTGCTTTACCCTAGAAAAAGCCCTGCCTATACCCCCCTTGCTCATGACCCTTGCCATCCAGCTTGATGGCAACGGCCATCAGGATCTCATCCCAGTCCTTGCCAGGGGGGTCAGAACCGGCCGATCAGCGCCAGTCCCAGCATGGCCGCGGGGTCCTGATCTTCCTCATAGAGGCGGTCACCCGCTTCATTCTCCACCCGCAGTTGGCCACCCAGTGCCGCCCCGGCATAGAGGCGCAACTTGATGGTATCGGTCAGGTTACGGCCCACATGGACATAGACCGGGATGTATTGGTTTTCGCCGACCCCATCGGGAAAGGGCCCGTCCTCGGCCAGACGCTGACGGTAGGATCGATAGGTGGCCCCCAGACCCGCCTCCCAATCGCCATCCAGCCGATACGCCAGTTCCAGACCAGCCGGGCCCGCCGGACCAGCGGCAAAAGGATTGGTGAGGCGCAGACGATCCGTAATGTTCCAGTTCACGATCAGGAAGGGGAACACCTTGGTTTCCTCGATACGCGCGAAGGCCGCCACGCCCAGGCCGAGGGTGAGATCTGGCCCAAACTTGCGCGCCAGGGTGGCCGTGGCCCCATATTCCAGGGCCTTGGAAAAATCGGCGTCGGACTCGCCGGAATACATGAGGGTAGGCGTCAGACTCAGGAGCCAGCCATCCTCGGTGGCATAGCTATAGGGCAGGGATACCCCCAGGCGATAGAGATTGGTCCAGGGCGTCAGGCCGCCAAAACCCTGGGGTTCATCAAAACGCCAATCCTCGTAGTCGAAGGACAGGCGCATACCGAGAGAAGACCCACCCCCCAGCTTCCAGGACCCACCGAGGGAGGTGAATACCCCCGCAAACCCGGCCTTGCCACCGTCCTCCAGGCCGCTATCGAAGTGATACAGCGGGGCAACGGAATAACTGAAATTGGTCGAGGCCGGTGGGCCGGCGGTAGCCAGGCCACCCGCCAGCATGAGGCTAAGGAGGACATTCCCGCGGGCAAGGGCAATGGATGGCATCATGAAAAGATCTCGGGTTGAAGGTGATTAACGGTTTGTCGCTTAGTTTATACGGGGGTTCATCGCCCGTATAGGCCGCTGACAAGGCACCGAATCCTTGATTTACCGAACTTTTACGCTCTAACCGCCACCAAGACTATCCCGGCATAGGCAAGAGATGCGCTGTCAGTGTTGAAAATTCCGTACTATCCTGTCGCGAATACACCGCTTTGGCCTCCCTTTATGTCCACACCCCCCAGCGAAGGCGAGATCCTCACCCACCATGAGAAGTGCGGGAGTATCCGCGGGTGACCGACCTCACCCGCTATCGCCTTGCCGGCCCCAAGCAGATTCCACCCTTCAAGGTTCAGGGCACCTGGCGCTGCTCGCCGGCGGCTCCCCGGCCACCCCTGACGAGCTACGCAAGCGCTTCGAGACCTTCATCAACGACCGCTGCAAGGGCAAGGACGCCGGCAAGTTGCGGTTTATGGTGGAGTGAGACTTTCGACCCCTACCAATCCCCTAGGTCGGGTTAGGCGCGCCCGCAATGACCCAAGTCGGAACCCCCGTGCCTGCCGCGCGCCGTAACCCGACACTGACACCGAATGTCGGGTTACGCTACACCAACCCGACCGACCACCGATCACCCGGAGGCAGCATGATCCTGACTGAAAACGCCATCAAGGAAGCGGCCCAGCGCGTGGCCGCCGCCGCTTATACACCACTCAAGATCATCGTCTTCGGCTCTTATGGTCGCGATGATGCCGATGAAGGCTCGGATCTGGATCTACTCGTCGTCGAACGGGAGATACCCGATTACACCCAGGAATATCTGCTGCTGCATGGTGCCCTGGATGGGCTTGGCATCGGTGTGGACCTGCTGCTGTTCTCCCAGGGTGAGTTCGAGCAAAAGCGCGACTGGTGGACCACACCGGTCTACTGGGCGGAACGGGAAGGCAAGGTCCTCTATGAAC
>JADZBU010000466.1 GCA_020851955.1 Chromatiaceae bacterium
ATACCGGTACGGTCGAAAATCCATTCATCCGTGGTATCGACGATCTCCTCGATATCCTTATTGGTGAGGATTTTTTTGGGCAGGTAGCTGCCCGTGCCCAGGATTCGGGAATAAAGCTTCACGCGATCGGCCTTTGTTGGCGTTCGGCATCAAGCTGACCGCCAACGCGGTGGGCGATGCGCTCGGGGATATTGCAGTGGATTTCCTTCTCCGCGATATGGATCGCGTTCTCGAAGGCGAGGACATCGGCGCTGCCGTGGCTCTTGATGACAATGCCCCGCAGCCCCAGCAGGCTGGCGCCATTGTAGCGACGCGGGTCGAACTTGCGGCGAAAGCGTTTGAGAACTGGCATGGCCGCCAGGGCGGAGAGGCGCGTCAACCAGTTGCGATTGAAATTCTCGGTCAGGAAGTGGCGCACCATCTTGGCCAGGCCCTCGCTGGACTTCAGCGCCACGTTACCCACGAAGCCGTCGGTGACCACCACGTCCACCACGCCGAGGTAGATATCATCCCCCTCGACATAGCCGATGTAATTCAGGGAACTGCGGGCCAGGAGCTCATGAGCCCCCTTGACCTGTTCGTTGCCCTTGATCTCCTCGGCGCCCACGTTCAGAAGCCCCACCTTGGGCGCGGCCAGGCCCTCGACGGCCGTAACGGTCTCGCTGCCCATGACGGCGAACTGAAAGAGGTGCTGCGCCGTGCAATCGACGTTAGCCCCCAGGTCCAGCAGATGAGTGCTGCCGGTCATGGAGGGCACGGAGGTCATGATGGCCGGCCGGTCGATGTTGGGCAGGGTTTTGAGGACGAAGCGCGCCGTGGCCATGAGGGCGCCGGTATTGCCCGCGCTGACGCAGGCATGGGCCTCGCCGGACTTGACCAGATCGATAGCGACCCGCATGGAGGAGTCCTTCTTCTGGCGCAGGGCCTTGGAGGGCAACTCGTTCATCGCCACTTCCTGGGTGGCGTGGCGAATGCTCAACCGGTCACCGAGCACACCCGCCGGGATGAGCTTGGTGATCTCCTCTTCCTTGCCCACCAGGATGAGGGCCACATCCTGGGTGGCGCGCAGGAAGTTGAGCGCCGCGGGGACCACGACCTGGGGCCCATGATCTCCGCCCATGACATCCAGGGCGATGGTCAAACGATCCATCGGGGCTTAGGCCGCCAGGGCGGAAATCAGAAAGGCTACGACGTCAGTCCTTGGTCTCTATGACCTTGCGGCCACGATAAAAACCATCCGGGGATACATGATGACGACGATGAACCTCGCCGCTCTGGGGCTCCACCGACAGGGTGGGACCCGTCAGGGCGTCGTGGGACCGACGCATGTCGCGCCGGGAAGAGGTCTTGCGATTTTGTGGGACAGCCATTTTTTTCTCCGTGACAGAGGCTGCCGCCCAAGCCTGCGAGGATGAAGGGCGGCCGCCAAAAAATACTTTAATATCCGCGACATCGCGGCGATGTCACCGGGGTTTCAGCCCTTCCCACCCCGGGCCAGCGCGCCGAGAATGGCGAAGGGGTTGGGGGCCCCGGTAGCCACCGGCTCACCGCCTTCCGCTATCACCTCCGGACCGGGAGGGACGCATTCACCAGGCTCGTGCATGGCGATCTGCGGCAGGGCCAGCAACAACTCATCCTCGATCAGGTCAAGCACCCGAATCGACGCCTCGGATACCAGCAAGGGGTCGAGCTCTTCCGGCAGCAGCCGGGCCTCGTCCAGTCCGGAAATCAGCGCCAACTCCAAAGGTGCCTTGACGTCCCAAGTCAGGGCGCCCAGGCAACGCTGACAGGTCAACACCAGTCGGGCCGCGATTTCGCCCCTCAGGGTGCCGCGACCTTCCAGATCCCGCGCGAAGGCCAACCGAAACCCGACCTCGCCACCCGACTCCCTTAAAGACTCCCCCAGCCGCGGCAGACCCGAGAGGGGCCAGGCGCCCGCGAATTCAGCGCCCGCTTCCACGGCTCGCCAAGGGTCGATCAAATCGGGAAGCGGCGAAGACATAAGCCGCGCAGTTTATTCAGCCTGGCTCCCTTTCGTCAAGAACCGATGCGGCCAAGACCAGATCCGTCTCGCCCCCCCGGCCGGCCTGTCGGACTTTCCGGCCCGGTTCACCGGCTTCCCGGCCGATCCTTACTGTTCGCGTTTTCGGGTGGCCAGGGCCCGCGCCAACAGCCTGGGCAGCCGGTCTCCGGCTGCCCTCAGTTCCAGGACCTGGATGTGGGCACGATCCGCCCCCGTCAGCCCGGCTAGCGGTGGTGGCCGTTCTCCCCGGCACCAGGCGACCAGGGCGTCCGCCGTACCGCCGCTGCCGGCGAGCGCCAGGACCCGGCCCCGCTGGCGCAGCCGGTGCAGGACATCCCAGCGGGTGACCTCCCCACCCCCGGCCACCAGCATGAGGGTGGCCCGCCCGCCCGCCAGGCACTCCGCCGCCGCCGTGAGCCAAGGGGATTCGTCGCCCCAGCGCTCACCGGGGACCAGGAAAAAGTGGCTGTGGTTGGGGTCGAGGGCCACCCGCGGCTCGATCGCGCCCCCATCCGGTCGGGGAGCGGACTCGGGAAGAGGCCCCTGGGGGTCGGCCACCGGGACTTCGGCCTCGGCCTGATCTAACCGTAGAGCCCCCTCTCCCCAACCCTCCCCCGCCAGGGGGGAGGGAGCAAGAGAATCAGTGGTTTGAGCTATCGAACCCAACCCATGCAGCCCGGGGGTCTGTGCGGTTACAGCCTGATCAGGGTGAAAGCAGCCGCCGCTGGCATGACTCGCTAGAGCGGAAGTACCGCCCTGTTCGCCGGGCAAGATCCCCGCCGGTGCAGCCACGCGACCACGCGGGGCGATGCCGATCAAGGGAAAGCCACCCGCGGCGCCCTGGCGCGCCGCCCCCATGAGCGCCATGACGCCGAAGGGGGTACCGCCATCGATGACCGCCGCTCCCAGCCGGTCCAGCAGGGGTACCAGGCCGGCGAAGAGGGGCAGCAGTCGTGCCGCCACCCCGCCATCGAGACGGGCGGCCCCGCCGACCAGGATCAGGACCGGGCGGGGTCCGCTCACCCCGATGGTCGCCAGCGCCCCGCCCACGGCCGTGGCCGGCGCACCCCGAGGGCAGGCGATCGGCGCCGAGGCTATCGGGTCGCTGGCGTGAGGGTTAGGCTTCATGCGTCGGGCCGGGTCCTGGGTGGAGAGCTAACGTCGCCCCATACCCGAGTCTATCCCAATCCAGCCGCCTTTTCCGCCCGTCAACGCCAGGTCCGCGGCGCGCGCCGTGGTATAAACTCGGCCGGGCGCGCCGCCCCCTGGACACCGCCAGGGCTCCGGCGAGGGCCCCGACGCTCCGGCCGCCATCCGCACCCCAGCCGCGGTTAGAATGGCCAACGCCCCATCCGCATCCGCCCGGCCAGGGCGCGGATGATGTCCAGGTGTAACCGTTCTGCCCCCCCCGGCTGCATGGGTTGGGTTCGATGGCTCAAACCACTGATTCTCTTGCTCCCTCCCCCCTGGCGGGGGAGGGTTGGAGAGGGGGCTGAACGGTTACGTCCAGGTGGCGCTATTTCCTGATCGCTAACCCCTTGCTCAATCCGAGGAGCGGCAGATGGCCTCACGATTATTCCGATTCCCATCGATCCTGGCGCTGGCCCTGCTCCTGGCGGGCTGCGCGGGCCTCAAGCCAGTCGATCCGGTGGACCGGGTCGATTCCCGGGCCATCGCCGATCCCGAAACCACCCCCCTGGGCCGCCAAATCCGGCGCCTGGTCAAAACCCAGCCGGCCGGCCAGTCGGGTTTCCTCATCCTGGACAAGGGCGAGGAGGCCCTGCTGTGGCGGGGCATGCTGGCCGACCAGGCCAGCCGCACCATCGATGCCCAGTACTTCATCTGGTATCAGGACAATGTCGGCAGAATCGCCGCCGAGCGCCTTCTGCGGGCGGCGGAACGGGGCGTCCGGGTCCGGGTCATCGTCGACGAGATCTCCCTCGACGCCGATCCCCGTTTTCTCGCCTTCCTGAACGATCACCCCCAGGTCGAGATCCGCCTCTACAACCCCGTGGGGGCCCTGGGTCTGGGTACCCTGGGCAAGCTGGCGCGGATCATCGGCTCGGGGGGCGATTTTCCGCGTCTCAACCGGCGCATGCACAACAAGACCTTCATCGTGGACGGCAGCCTGGCCATCCTCGGGGGCCGCAACGTGGCCGATGAGTATTACGACCTCAATCAGCGGTTCAATTTCCGGGATCTCGACGTCCTGGCCCTGGGACCCGCAGTGCCCAAGGTCTCCAGCAGCTTTGACGACTACTGGAACCACCCCTGGGTGGTGCCCCTGGAGGCGGTCGTCGATATCGCCATCACCCCCGAGGAGCGGGCGGCCTATTACCGCGGACTGCACCAGTATGCCGCTCACCCCGAGAACTTCCCCCCGCGTTTCGACGCCGGCCTCGCGGCCACCACGGCTCGTTTGAAGTCCTTGCGGGCCGCGGATCTCCACTGGGGCCAGGCGCGGCTCATCTCCGACCGACCCGGCAAGAACCCGGAGTTGGACCGTTACGACGCCTTCGGCGAGAGCGGGCGCCAGTTGACCGAACTGGCCCTGGGCGCCCAACGGGAACTGCTCGCCACCACGCCCTACCTCATCATGCTCCCGGGGACCTTCAGCCTGCTGGAGGACCTGCGGGAGCGCAACGTTAGGGTGGCCATCCTCACCAATTCCATGGCGGCCAACGACGCCATCTGGGTGCATTCACGCTATGCCTTTCAGCGCCGCCGTCTGCTGGGGATGGGGGTGGAATTGTTCGAATATCGCGGCGACGCCGAGGACCAGCCGCTCCTGATCGACCGTTACGCCCGGATGCCGGAGCCGGTGCCCCTGACCCTGCATGCCAAGACCCTGGTCATCGACCGCCAGGTGGTCTATATCGGCTCCTTCAACATGGACCCCCGTTCCACCCACCTGAATACGGAGATCGGCCTCATCATCGAGAGCCCGCCCCTGGCCCAGGCGGTGGCCGCCCTCATCGAACGGGACATGGCCCCCCACAACAGTTGGCGCCTGGAACTGACCGCGGAGGGCCGGATCGAGTGGGTGACCCAGCGGGCGGGGCGGCCCGTGCGCGCCGAGGCCGAGCCGGACATCGGGGTTGGCGAAGCACTCAAGTTCCTCATCCTCACGCTTCTCCCGATCGGGGAATTGATCTGAGGGGAGCGGCCAGGCCGGATTCGGGACCTGATTCCCGGGGCCCCCCCTCCATCTGGCGCAGGATCAGCGCCAGTTGAAAAAGCAGCGCCCCGTTGAGGATGAGGATGCCGGCGATGACCGGTAAGGGGACCAAGCCTGGCAGGAGCGTGGACAGGCCAAAACCGATGCCCACCAGGTAAAGCAGGGTCTGGGTAACAGCCAGTTTCCCAAGCGGGGCGGGAAGGGGCGCGGAGAGCGGGGGCGACCCGGGATCGGCGGCAAGACGTTGTCGCCCCCTCACCCAAAGCCTCCCGGCCAGCAGGATCAGATTTCCGCCGAGGTTCAGCAGGCCGAGAAGGGTCTGGAGGGTACTGGTTAACACGCCGGGGATGATGCAGGCGAAGATCCCCAACCCGGCGAACCCCATGCCGGCCGCCACCAGCCACCCGGAGCGCTGGAACTTGCCTGCCGGGGTCTCCCCCATGGCCAGCATCTGGATCGCCATGAGGACCAGCAGAAGTCCTAACTGGCCATCCGGCGAGAAGGGCAGCAGACCCAGGCTGACGGGAAAAAACAGGATCCCCAGCAGGCTGAGCAGGACCGCTAACAGGAAGAGGAAGGCCGGGGCCAGGGACAAAGCAGCCTCCTCCCCGAGGTGGGTGAGCAGGGCGCTTAGGCCGGGAGCCCGCCCGGGCGGCTCCGTGCCGCCCGGTGCCTTTGCCGACCTGGGCGGTATCCTGGTGGGGTAGCGGCGGCGCACTTCCCGGAGGCACCCGGCAAGATAGAAAAAGCTGGCGCCACAGGCAAGCAAGAGGATGGCGGTATAGGGTGGAGGGGAGAGACCTGGCAAGAGCGTCACCAAACCGGCGACCAGGGTGAGCGCGTAGACGAGACCAGCGGCCAGGGTCAGGTGGCGCAAGGGGGCCGGGCCACGCAGCCAAAGCCGGGCCTTGTCCCTGGATATCAACAAGCCCAACAGTAGCGTCAGGCCCCCCGACGTCAGCAAAAAACCCACCAGCAGGCGCAGGGGCTCCCGCAGGAGGCCGGGAATGAAACAACCCATCATCCCGGCCACCGCCGCGCCAGTGCCAAGGGCGACGAGGAGCCACGAACGGCGGAAATCGCCGAAAGGAGTCTTACCCAGGGTAATGGCCTGAAAGGCGAGCAGGACCAGAAAGAGCCCATGGGTGCTGTCTGGAGCATAGGGTAAGGCCCCGCGCTGGATCCCCGGCAGGAGCAGGCCGAAGAGGGCCATGAAGAGCCCGAAGATCAGGAGGATGATGATCTCCAGGGACAGATCCGCATGCTCGGTCCCGCAGGTTGGGGACAGGGTTTCCGACTGGCTCATGGTGGCGTTGCCCTCGTCTTCAGAAGAGTGCGATCAGCCGCCAGGACAGGACGTGAGCGGCGGGCAGATCGGGCCTTTGCCCGGGATCGGGAATGTAGCTGTAGGCCAGGACGCTGCTGAGCGTCCAGTAATTGGCCGGGGTCCCAAAGACGAAATTGGTTTGATAGGCCGCCTGCAGCATGAGTTCGCTCTCGCCGAGATCGGCGGATGGCGAGGGAACATCCGGGAAAAAGAAGACCCCGGCCCCGGGGGTGTCATTGAGCTCGGAATAGGCCAAGCCCAGGCTCAAGGTGTCGTCGTGACGGCCGGGTATCATGCCAATCGCCGTCAGGCCGCCCCCCAGATAGGTATTGACCATTGCTGTCCGCGACCCCGTATGACCGAATTGCAGGTAACCGATGAGCCCCGCACTGTCGATACCGGGATTTTTGAACCAGAGCCGCTGATTGGCAAAGAGATAATAGCCTTCGGCACCGTCCTCCGTGGTCAGGGCGGGAGTATAGAGATCACCGGTCTGCCACCAGCCCCCCAAGCCCATCCGCCCGGGTTTGCCCTCGGCGCCCAGACGCCAGGAATAGCCCACCTCGGCGATATTGAAAAGGTATTCGTTGAAGGTGGGCAGCCATTCCATTCCGGTCTGGACCCCCGCGGCACCATTGCCATCAAAGATGCCAAAGGAGGCATAAAAGTCCGGGGTGGGCGCCAGGTGAACGACGGCCCCGTAAGCGGTGTCGTAATAGGCAGGCAGCCTGCCAAAGAGGGTGGGATTCTCGCCGACAGGGGTCATGATCAGATTGCTGATGGTGAAATTCCGCATCCAGGGGGTATCGACGATCACCGGATTCAGCACCGTGTTAAAGATGCCCGTGCCATTCATCTTGCCCACCTGCACCAGCAGTTTGTCGTCGAACAGTCGCTGGTGCCACCAGAGTTGCATCATCTCCTGGCGGTTGCGGGGCTCGGCGCCATCCATGTTGGTATACAACTGCACCGTCCCCGCCGCCTGATTGTTGTCACCCCCGGTTGACTCCAGGAATTCGACACCCAAGGTGGCACCAGGTATCCCCAGCGCCTTTTGCAGATCGACCTTGGCATGCAGGCCCAGGGCCAGGCTACCGTAGGCCGAGTCCGGCTCGACGCCTCCCGAGACCAACCAGTCGAACTCCGGGATCAGAAAACCGCCCAGTTGCAGGGCCGAGTTCCGGTCCAGACCCAGGGCCCGGCCGAGATAACCGTTGCCGAGAAAGGAATAGGTCGCCTGGGGATTCACGATGATCCCACTGGCGAGCGCTGATGTCCCCGACGGTTGATCCGTGGCGCCTGATTCCCGACAGGGGATGACGAGCGCGGTGACCAGGAAAATTAACCATCCGACACTGTTTGAGCTCATGAGCATCTAATACCTTAAGGCGACGGGCTTCGGCCCTAACTCCCCGCCGGGACTCATCGCGAGTGGGTCAGTCTTGCCTGGGGGGGCCAAGCCAGAACCAGGTGGGTTGCGTACTTACAAGGGTAGAAAATTTTCAGCCTGGCTGCCGATTATTTCCGGCTGCCGGAAGGGTTGCACCTCCCGGATCCTGGGCGAATCCGAGGCGCTCGGCAGGACCCTGACTGCCTTGCAATGCCTGACTCCCAGACTATGCTTCGAAGCAGGGCTAGCGCAGCCATCGCTTCCCGTTCTTGCTGCTGGGCGCAGATGCGCCCTTGGGCTTACTAGGACGTCTGGGTTTGGCTCCCGCTACCAATCGGTCAACAGTTGCAAGGGATAACCCCAGCCTCCAGAGCGCTTGCAACCCCACTTTACCATCCTGCCGCCTTGGCGGTCCTCGGGAGTTCTTCGATGAAGATTGACGATATCCGTCATGTGCTTGTGGTCGGTACCGGTACCATGGGACAAAAGATTGCGCTGCAATGCGCCCGCTTCGGCTATCAGGTGACCGCCTATGATGCTTTTGCCAAGTCCCTCGACTCGGCCAAGGCCGGGATCCCGAACTATGCCGCCGAGTTGGTTGACCAACATCTCATGACGTCCGAGGAGGCGGGCGCGGCTTTGTCCCGAATCTCCTATACCCAGAATCCGGAGGAAGGCGCTCAAGCCGACCTGATCAGTGAATCGGTGTTGGAAGATCCGGAGCTGAAAGGAAAAGTCTTTTCTCAGTTCAATGCCATCTGTCCACCGCACACCCTGTTCACCACCAATACCTCGACCCTGCTGCCCTCGATGTTCGCCGCGGCAACCGGCCGGCCTGACAAATTCGCCGCCTTGCATTTTTATGGGGTCTGGATCAAGAACCTGGCCGATATCATGCCCCATCCCGGCACCTCCCCGGAGACCCTCTCGCTGCTGATGGCCTTCGCCAGGCGGATTGACCAAGTCCCGACTTTGCTGAAGAAGGAATATCCCGGCTATATCGGCAATACCTTATTGGGCGCCAAGAATGATGCCGCGCTGAAGATGGTCTTTGTCGACCAGGTGGCATCGGTGGAAGACGTGGATCGTGCCTTCATGCTGCTCGAAGGTACCCCACAAGGGCCTTTTGGCTGGCTGGATTATAACGGGCTGGATACTATCTGGCATGTCATGGAGAGTGGCGCCAAGACCTCCGGCGATCCTGGGGCTCAGGAGTTCGCGGATATGTTTAAGCGGGAATATATCGATAAGGGTTGGCTGGGGGTCAAGTCAGGCAGGGGATTCTATAGCTACCCGAATCCTGCCTATTCTCAACCCGATTTTCTCAGCGGTCCTGGTGACAACTAAGGGAATGGAGCCATCCCATGTATGACAATCTGTTCAGCCCGGTCCAGATCGGTCGTCTGGAGATCAAGAACCGCGTGGCCATGACCGCCATGGGTCTCAACCTCGCCGCGGCGGGCGGGGGCGTCAATGACGATGCCATTGCCTTTTACGAGGCGCGGGCGAAGGGTGGGGTCGGACTTATCATCAGTGGTCTGTGCCGCGTCCTCGACGGCGCCGGAGTGGGTGAGCCGAACCAACTGGCCGCCCGCCATAGCGGTGACCTCCAGGGTCTCGAACGACTCATGGATGCGGTGCATAAGTATGGCACCCGGATCTTCATCCAGCTCCATCATCCGGGGCGGGAGGGCCAGCTTATGTTTGGGGAACAGCCCGTGGCTGCCTCGGCGATCCCGCATCCCCTCTCTGGCCAGTCACCACGGGCCCTCACCCTGCCCGAAATCGGAAAGATTCAGACCGCCTTCGTCACTGGGGCGCGGATCGCCCAGATGGCGGGCGCCGACGGCGTCGAGTTACACGGGGCCCACGGCTATCTGATCAACTCCTTCCTCTCGCCTTATCTCAACCGCCGCGAGGATAACTACGGCGGCAGCCTGGAGAACCGCTTGCGGTTCCTGGTGGAGATCCTCGCGGGGATCCGCGCGGCCTGTGGTCAGAACTTTCCCCTCGGGGTGAGGATCTCCGCCGACGAGTTCCTGGGGGACCAGGGGAACGATCTCGCCGCCTCCTGCCGGATCGCCGCGGCACTGGAAAAGGCCGGCGTCGATTTTCTCGACATCAGTTGCACCATCCCCGAGAGCCCCCCCAAGGCGGCCCTGACCTGTATCGAGCCCGGCACCTTTGAGCAGGGCTGGAAAAGGTACATGGCCGCGGAGATCAAACAACACGTCAGGATTCCGCTCATTGCCGTGGCCAATATCAAGGAGCCCCAGGTGGCGGAGGAGATCCTGCGGGAGGGTTGCTGCGATCTGGTGGGGGTCGCGCGGGGACATCTCGCCGATCCCGCCTGGTGTAACAAGGCGAAGGCCGGACGGGCGGAGATGATCCGCAAGTGCATCGGCTGCCTGGTGTGTATCAATGAAATCTGTCACCACCGCCATATCAAGTGCTCGGTGAACCCGACCACGGGTCGAGAGCGCGAATTCGCCCGCCCAGAGCGCAATGGCGCGGGGCGCACCATAGCCGTGATCGGTGGCGGCCCGGCGGGCCTCACGGCGGCCATGGTCCTCAAGGACCGCGGCTTCCATCCCGTCCTGTTCGACGCCGCCCGGCGCCTGGGCGGCACCCTGAATCTGGCCGACAAGGGGATCGGCAAGGACAAGATCACCCGCTATATCGACTCCATGATCGCCCAGGCCCAGGAGAGCGGTATCGATCTGCGCCCCGGCGAGGAGGCGACGGTCGCCAAGGTCCAGGCACTGTCCCCCAGTGGGGTGTTCGTCGCCTGCGGCGCCCGGCCCTTCATCCCGCCGGTGCCCGGCATCGACGGCGGGAACGTCGTCCTGGCGGAGGAGGTGCTGCTCCATCCGGAGGAGGCCAAAGGGGACTGCGTCATCATCGGCTCAGGCATGACCGGGCTGGAAACGGCGGAGGTGGTGCTCAAGTCCGGACACCGGACCACCATCGCCGATCTGCTGCCGGAGATTGGCGCCGGGGCTGACATGATGACCATTCTGGATGCCAAGCAACGCATGGCGCCCTACGATCCGACCTATCTGCCCGGTCACAAGCTATTGCGGGTCACTCAGGAGGGGGTTGAATTCGAATGTCTGGCGACCGGGTTGCCGGTGCGGGTGACCGCGGACACCGTGATCCTGGCCCTGGGCGTGCGGCCCCAGACGGATCTCGTCGCCCGCTTCAAGGCGGCCTTCCCGGACGCACATGTCCTGGGGGACGCCTCCCGGGGCGGGCGGGTCGTCGATGCCACCCAGGACGCTTATGGCCAGGCCTTCGTTTATGAACCCTGACAGCATCGCGCAAACACTGCACCGCACAAAAGAGGAGGGAAGCAGCCATGAGTGAGACCCGTGACTACTATCGGGACAAGGTGGCCGTGGTGACCGGTGGTGCCTCCGGCATCGGCCTGGCCCTGGCGGAGACGATGTTGGCCTATGGGGCCGCGCAGGTCGTCCTCGCGGATTTCAATGACGAGAATCTGCGGCGGGAGGCCGCGCGGCTGAACGCGGCTTATCCCGAACGGGTTCTCGGGCTGCACTGCAACGTCACCCAGGAAGAGGACGTCAAGGGAATGATTCAAAAGGCCGCGGAGTTCGGCGGCGGGCGCCTCGATCTGTTGTTCAACAATGCCGGCGCGGGTCTCGGCGGAGTTTTCGAGGCGCAAACCAACGACGACTGGGAAAAGGCATTCGCATTGAACTTTTACGGTGCCCTGTACGGCATTCGCGCCGTGCTAACGATCATGCGCGCCCAGGGTGGCGGGCACATCATCGACATCATTTCCGGCATCGCCTTGTATCCCATGGCCCAGCAGACGATGTACGCCGCCACCAAGGCCGCTCTGAACGGACTGACGCTCGCCCTTCGCTACGAGTTGTGGGACGAGAACATCCGGGTGACATCGGCGACGCCCGGCACGACCGTTACCGCCATCTGGAAAGGGGTGCCGCCCCCCCCCAATGCCCAGTCGCCGGCCCAGTCCGCGCGGACTATCCTGGCGGGGGTGGCAAAAAACGAGCGGCTAGTCCTCGGTGACGATAGCGACTTAAACAGTGCGAAGCATGCCTTCGATCCCGATGCTGCAAAAGGGATAGATGAGTACCTGCTGAACGTGGCCCGCAAGCGCCGCAGCGGCCAGTGGGTCGTTTAATCGGCAAGAAACGACGATAACAAGAGGTCAAACACAGTGAAAAACGGAAGCTACTTTATCCCCCGGGAACAGCTCCAGGGGTTCATGAATCCCGCCGCCATGAACAACCAGGAAGGTCTCACCATCTATTGGCAGACCGATCCCGCCATCGCGCGCCGGGTATTGCCGCCACCGCTGGAACTGGTCACACCGGACCAGCCCCTGGTCTACGCCTATGCCGTCAATATCCGTGAACCCACCTTCGCCCCCTGGTACATGGAGGCTGGGCTCGGGCTCCTGTGCCGCTATGGTGAGACGACGGGAATCTATTTCCTGAACATCCAACTCAGCGGTCCGGGAGCGCCGATGGGGCTCTGCAGCGGGCGCGAATTCTCGGGGCTGCCCAAGAAATTGTGTGAGCGCATCCTGGTCGAACGCACCGACACTTGGGCCCATGCCCTGGTTGAGAGCAAGGGCCGACGGATCTTCGAGATCGAGGCGGAACTCGGCGCCTACAATGATCCTTTGATGGCTCAATTCTACAAGGATGTGGGGCCGGGATGCCGCCAGCAGGGCTCATGCCTGCTTTTCAAGTATGAAGCCGGCGGGGGGCCCGAGGGACAAACGACTTTTCCCAGGATGTGCCTGGTCAACTATGACAGTGCCAATGACTACCAGTCCTGGGAGCCGGGAAGCATCGCCGCGCTGCGGATGGAGCCCTCCCTCGACGATCCCTGGGCCGAGCTCACCGTCGTGAAGCCCCTGGGCGTCGGTTATAGCATCCTCTCAAACCCAGTGTTTGGCGTCTCAACCCTCGCCGAGTTCGAGGGCGAAGAGGCCGACAAGCTGTTCTCCTATCTGTTCTCCGGACGCTGGGACCGCTCCACCATCTGCTCGGGCCATCAGCGCTATGGACAGTTCCTGTGAGTCAGTGAAGTCAATAGGGGGCTTTCATGAATCTTGAAGATATCCGTCGAATCCTGGTCGTAGGTACCGGGACCATGGGACAAAGGATTGCCCTGCAATGTGCCCGCTATGGTTATGAGGTCATCGCGTATGACTGTTCGGCCGAGTCTCTGGCGATCGCCAAGGCGAAGATTCCGGTCGATGCCGCTGAATTAGTCGCTCAACAGCGGATGACACCCGAGGAGTCCGCCGCCGCCCTGGCGCGCATCACCTACACCTTGAATCCGGAGGATGGGGCGACTGCGGATCTGGTTAGCGAGTCGGTCTACGAGGACCCGAAACTGAAGGCCGAAGTCTTTGCGCGGTTCAATACCATCTGTCCTCCCCATACCATTTTCACCACCAACACCTCGACCTTGCTGCCATCGATGTATGCCGCGGCGACAGGTCGGCCCGCCCAATTCGCCGCGTTGCATTTCTATTGGGTTTGGGATGGGAATATGGCGGATGTCATGCCGCACCCTGGCACCTCTCCGGAGACCTTGGAGCTGCTCGCGGCCTTTGCGAAAGGCATCGGACAGGTACCACTCGTTTTCAAGAAAGAGGTTCCCGGTTATGTTGGCAATGCCCTATTGGGTGCGTTGAATAATGCAGCGATCAAGCTCGCCATTATCGATGAGGCGGTATCCATCGAGGACGTAGATCGTACGGCGATGCTGGTGCTTGGTATGCCCAAGGGGCCTTTTGGGATACTCGACGTGGTCAGCCTGGATACCTTGTGGCGTATTACGGTGACTAACGCAAAACTGTCCGGTGATCCAGGTGCGCTTGAGTTTGCCGAAAAGTTTATAAAAAAAAGGTATCTTGACAAGGGGTTGTTGGGTGTGAAGTCGGGTCGGGGTTTTTACACCTATCCCAATCCCGCCTATTCCCGGCCCGAGTTCCTGACCGCGGACTTCATCCGCAATGATGACGATTCGCCATCCGAGTGAATACATAAACACACCTTTCGCTGTCGCTCTATCGTAGGGGTTGTCGCAAATTTGGGGTCCACTCTAGTCCCGGCCGGGGGCTATAGCAGGTCCTCCCCCCGCAACTTCTCCGCGGCATAGGCGGCGCCAATGTCGCGCAGCAGGGGGATCAGCTTGAGATTGTCGATCTCAAAGCCGGTTTTGGCGACCTGCTGGGCGCGGGCGATCTGTTCGGGGGAGAAGTCCAGATTGTAGCGGAGATAGGTGAAGTGACGACCCGGGGCGGTGGTCGGATCGGCGCCTTTGAGGTCGCCGATCTCGCAATCGATCTCGTCGCCGAACCGGCAGTGGCCCAGGACCCGGCACATGAGGTCCTGCTGCAGACTGGATGAATCGATCAGGGCCACCGGCACCCGGCGAGCGTGAAAGAGCAGGCTCATCTCCCCCGCAGTGGCCGTGCCGGAAGTGACGCGGACCCGTCCGGTCCCGATCGAGACCAGCAGCAGCTTATCCAGACCCCGCTCCCACTCCAGGTGAAAACAGGGCAGGGTCGCCATGAGATAGAGGAGCAGGCTGGGGTTGTTGTATGGCGTGATGCCGCCATCCACGAAGACGTGCCGCCGACCGCCCAGGACGATGGTCTCCGGGGGGAAAAAGGTCGGGGCGGCGGTGCTGGCCCGCACCAGTTGCCACAGGGGGATGCGCAGGTTGCACTCGGGCGAGGACGGATCGTTAAAGAGGGCGGCGGGGTTGTTGGAGATGGGCCAGGGCGATCCGGTGGAATAGTTGCGCATCACCAGGCACAGCAGGGTGCGCAGCCGGTGCGTGCCCAGCAGGGCCG
>JADZBU010000467.1 GCA_020851955.1 Chromatiaceae bacterium
GACGGACATCCTCATGATGCAGAGGCCAACCAAGATGCGATTCAGGCTTGATCCCGTTTTGATCTTCATGGTCGCGGCGATGTTGCTCGCCCAGGGGTGCGCGGGGCCGGTGCGCCAGGCGGCGGTACCCCCGGCCATGACGGAACAGGCCGTCATCCCGGGACTGGAAGAGGTGCGTTACCGCATCGGTATCGACAACGAGGCCATCGAGCGCGAGACCCTCGCTTCCCTGCGGCGCGAGCTGGCCTACCGCGACGCCAGCGGCCAGCGCGGTCCCCTGCCCCCGGTGGCCTTCCTGGCCATATCCGGCGGTGGCGACAACGGGGCCTTCGGCACCGGACTCCTGAATGGCTGGACGGCCGCCGGCGACCGGCCGGAATTCAGACTGGTGACGGGTATCAGTACCGGCGCCCTCATCGCCCCCTTCGCCTTCCTGGGTTCCGGCTACGATGACAGGCTCAAACGCCTCTATACCAACGTTACCCCCGCGGACATCGTGACCCCGCGGTCGCTGCTTGCCGCCCTTACCAACGATGCCCTGGCCGACAACGCCCCCCTGTGGCGACTCCTCGAAAAGGAGGTGGACCAGGCGCTGCTCGACGCCATCGCCCGGGAATACGAGAAGGGCCGGTTGCTGCTGGTCGGTACCGTGGACCTGGATGCCCGCCAGGCGGTGCTCTGGAACCTGACGCGGATCGCCGCCAGTCGCGATCCCCAGGCGCTACCCCTCTTCCGCGCCATCATGATCGCCTCCGCCGCCATCCCCGGCGCCTTCCCGCCCGTCTTGATCGACGTCGAGGTCCAGGGCCAAACCTACCAGGAGATGCATGTGGACGGCGGCACCATGTCCCAGGTCTTCGTCTATCCGCCCAAGCTGAACCTGAAAGAACTGAGCAGACAGCACGGGATCAGCCGCGAGCGCCGGGTCTATGTGATCCGCAATGCCCGCCTCGACCCCGAGTGGGCCCAGGTCGAGCGGCGGACCATGAGCATCGCCGGACGGGCCATTTCCTCCCTCATTCACACCCAGGGCCTCGGCGACCTCTATCGTATCTATCTGACCACCCAGCGCGACGGGGTGGACTTCAATCTGGCCTATGTCCCCGCCAGCTTCAACGCCCCGCACCCCGAGGAGTTCGATCCCGACTTTATGCGGGCCCTCTACCAGACCGGCTACGAGATGGCGGTCAAGGGCTTTCCCTGGGAAAAGCGGCCGCCGGGCTTCTGATTTCACCGGCCCAAGCTCGACATGCGCCGCTTTGGCCACCCCGACTGTCTGGGGGACGAGTTCATTTTCCGGTGCGTTGGCGCGGCGGATTACGTCTTCCCCCGCATTAACACCCCCGTTTGCCGCCGACAAGGGCAACGCCTTTCACCCCGCTGGGCGCGGGCCATAACCGCGGGGTGGAGTATGACCATCAGGAACAAGGCGGGAACCTTACCGATATCGTCATGGGTATGACATTGAAGAAAAGGCCATCAAGCGCGGCAAGGTTACGGGCCATCCTGGACCAGGCGCCGCTGGGCATCGCCCTCACCGACTCCCTGACGGGGCGGATTCAGGATGTCAACGCCAACTTCGTCACCATCACGGGTCGCAAGCGCAAGGATCTCCTGGGGCTCGCCTGGATGGACTTCACGCACCCGGATGATCTGCGGGCGGATCTCGACCAGATGGCGCGGCTGATCGCTGGCGAGATTCCCTATTTTCAAATGGACAAGCGCTACCTCCGTCCCGATGGCTCGGAGATTTGGATCGGCATGACGGTGGCGCCGGTGACCGAGGCGGGAGCACCCCGGCGCCATATCTCCATGATCCAGGACATCACCGCGGCCAAGCGGATGCAGGAAAAGCTCCAGATGGACCTGGCGGCTAACGAGCGCCAGTTACGCAAAATACTTAACAACATCCCCACCCCCATTTGTGTCAATACCTTGGGGGGCGACCAGAGAATTCTGTTTGTCAACGAGCAATTTGTCGCTACCTTCGGCTATGAACTGGAGGATATCCCGACCCTGGACACCTGGGCCGAGCGGGCCTATCCCGACGATCATTACCGCCGAATAAGCTTCGACGAATGGGGCCAGGCCCTGGCCGAGGCACGGTCAGGCCATGGGGAAATCTCCCCCAGGGAGTATCGCGTGACCTGCAAGGACGGGCATGTGCGGGATGTGCTGATTAGTGGCAGGGTCCAGGATGACCTCCTGCTGGTCTCCCTCATCGACATCTCCGCGCTCAAGCAGGCTCAAGCGGTGCTGCGGGAGAGCGAGGAGCGATTTCGCAAGCTGTTCGAGGACACGCGCCTGGCCACCGTTTTGCTGGAGGATGGTCGTTACATCGCCGCTAACCAGGCCGCCCTGGCGATGCTCCGTTTTGACCACCTCGATCAGATTATCGGGCTGACGCCTGGCGACCTGTCACCGGCCCTGCAACCCGATGGCCGCTCCTCGGTCGAGAAGGCGGCCGATCTAATGCGCCTCACCCGCGAGTCAGGCACCCAGGAAGCGGAGTGGACGCTCATTCGCGCCGATGGTGAACACTTCATTGGACACGTGACCATCACCCAAATCCCGCAAGGCGGCAAGGAACTGCTGCATATCACCACCCTTGACATCACCGAGCAGAAAAATGCCCGCGACCAGCTCGAGTTTCTGGTATTTCGCGATGCCTTGACCGGTCTCCCGAACCGGGAATTTGGTCAGACACGTCTGGAGCAGGAGGTCGCCAGCGCCAGCCGACACCAAGCCAGCCTGGCGGTACTGTATCTCGATCTGGATAAGTTTAAGTATATCAACGATACCCACGGCCACAGGGTGGGCGACCTCCTGCTCCAGGGCGTGGCCCTGCGCCTGTCCCAGCATTTGCGCGCGGCGGACACCTTGTGTCGCCTCTCCGCCGACGAGTTCATGATGGCCTTGCTGGAGGTACGGTCGGATCACTACCTGTCCCAGCTTGCGAGTATCTGCGAACGTATCCTGGCCAGCTTCGCCGAGCCCATCCTCATCGAAGGCAGACAACTTTTTACTTCCCTTTCCATCGGGGTGGCGGTCTACCCGCAGGATGGCAGCGACTGCGAGTCCCTGATGCGCCACGCCCATACGGCCCTGTTCGAGGCCAAAAAGTCCGGGCAACAAAGCTACCGCTTCTTTGAACCGCACATGAACGATGACCTGCTGCGCTTCGTTCAGATTTGCGATGCCTTGCGTATGGCCCTGGAGCGCAAGGAGTTTGTACTCCACTACCAACCGCAGATCGATCTCAGGACGGGCCGGGTCGTCGGCGTCGAGGCCCTGATCCGCTGGCATAGGCCGGGCCATGGCCTGGTGATGCCCGGGGCCTTTATCGAGACGGCGGAGGAAAGCGGGCTGATCATACCCATTGGCCGGTGGGTATTGGCCGAAGCCTGCCGGCAGGCCGCCGCCTGGCATGCGGCCGGCTGGCATAGGCTGGTCATGGCGGTGAACCTTTCGGCCGGGCAGTTCCACCAACCGCAACTGCGCCAGGATGTCATGAACGCCCTCGATGACAGCGGGCTCGACCCCGCCTTCCTGGATTTGGAGCTAACCGAATCCATACTTTTGAAAAACGAGCAATTAGTACTGGATACCGTCGCCTATTGGAAGGAGCGGCACATCCAATTGTCCATCGACGATTTTGGCACCGGCTATTCGAGCCTGGCCTACCTGAAGCGCTTCAAGGTGGACAAGCTCAAGATCGACCGCTCCTTCATCATCAACCTCTTCAAGAATGATGAAGACCGGGCCATCGTCCTGGCCATGATTCAGATCGCCCGCAGTCTGAATCTCAGGACCATTGCCGAAGGGGTGGAGGATACCGCCCTGGCGGAGCAACTGAGGGTAATGGGCTGCGATGAGGCCCAGGGCTATCTCTATGCCAAGGCCCTACCAGCGGCGGACTTGGAGCAGTGGATGGAAGACACCGGACACGAACCTTAGCGCCGGGTCTCCCCTGGTTAGGTGCCCCTCACGATGGCGTCGTCGCTTTTCCCGGGTCCCTCGAATGCCGCCGGTGCCCGCGTCCGTCCCACCAAACATCGTTCATCAAATTTGGTTGGGAACAGGGGTGCAATTGATGCCACCTTGCTGGGTCCCGACCTGTCCGCCGATGGACATCACCCGCACCTTTGGAGAAGATGATGAATCGCTTGATCCTATCTTCCGCACTGGCCCTTGGCATCGCCTTCACTGCCGCTCCCGCGAGCGCGGTCGTCTATTGCCAGAGTGTGGGCGTGCCGAAAGGCTGTGTCGCGTGCCCGGTAGCGCCCGGGGCGGTAGCCATTGCCGCGCCAAAACCGGGAAATGTCAATGGCGGAATGAACCGCCTTGGTACGCTTCGCTGAGTCAGGGTAGCAAACCGCGCTAGGGGGCGACGGGCGCGATGTCCTGATTCCCTGGGCCCTGGCTCCCCCATTCCAACGGCCCGTATTCGGGCAGATCGCCCAGCGGCCCTGTGTTCTAGGCATCATCAAACCTGACCGGGTCCCTGGCCTCCGCCGGGGCCGCATACCAGTCCCCCTTGGCCACCCACACCTTCTGTTCGGGCTGGTTGACGAAATTGGGGGACATGATCTGCACCCCATACTCGTTGAAGACATCCTGGATGTGGGCGTGCAACTCCGACAGGACCAGCCCCCTTTGCTCCGGCCGATCGATATGCACGATCAGCTCGTACTCGGGATAGAAGTCCGCCAGGGCCCGTTGCATGACAAAGGGCGCCGGCTCCTGGCGCACCAGGGCGGCGCGCTGGGCGGCGAGGGTCAGCATGGCATGGACCTGACGCCAGGGTGTGTCGTAGCCGATGGTGACCTTGGTCCCGAGGATGGCCCCGCGCTCGTCCGCCAGGCGGGAATAATTGGTGATGGGCGAGCTCACCAGCACGGCATTCGGCACGGTAACGGTCTCGCGCTTGGGGGTAATCACTTTGGTCGAGAGTATGTTGACCTCGCTCACCGTCCCCAGGGTGTTACCCAACTGCACGAACTCCCCGGCCTTGAGCGCCCGGCTGTAGGCCACCACCAGGCCACTCATGACCTGATTCACGAGCCCCGCGGAGCCCAGGGACACCATCAGGCCCACAAAGACGCTGATCCCCTTGAAGGCCTCGGAATCCGAACCCGGAATGTAGGGATAGGCGACGGTCACCGCGAAAATCCAGATGAGCACCACGGTCAGCCGGCGGGTCGCCTTGGCGGTGTCCGCTTGCAGCCAGGACACGGACATGGCGCCGCGCTCCACGGCCTGGTAGAAGCCGTCCACCCCCCGGACGATGATGCGGGTCAGGACAAAGATCACCAGCACCGTGAAAAGCCCTGGCAGGGCCTGGAGCCCCCCTTCGGCGAAATGCGCGAGCATGTTCCAGAGAAAACCGGCCAGCTTCTCGCCCCAGGGCCGCGAAAAGGGGAAGCGGCCAAAGACAAAGGTCAGCCAGAGATAGAGGGCAATGGCCACCAGACCGAAGCTGGTCCCCTTAATGGCGGCACGCTCCACATAGCCGAAGATGGGGGCCAGTTGCCGCCCGCCGGCCTTGATCAGGGTCGGCGCCAGCAGACTCTGGCGCCGGAGGGCACGGGCATGGAGCCTCGTCACACCCCAGATCAGAATCACCAGCAGCACCGTGGCCACCGCCGCCAGACCCACCCCCTCCAGCAGCAGGGGCAGGCTGCGCTGCTCGCGGCGCGCGTCGAGAGCCTCCTGCAGGGCGGCGACCGTCCGCCATACCTGCGCCTCCAGGGTCTCGCCCGTCATGCCATCCGCATCCTCGGGCAGCAGTCCGAAGGCCTGCACACCGTCGATCTGGATCCAGTAGCCGGTGAGGTTGGCAAAGGTCCCCGGGAACGCCTGGGCCTTGTCCCCCGGCTTGGTCGTCAGGATATGGGCGATCTTGTCCTCGATACGCGCTACCCGCTCGGCGGGCGTGATGCCGTCGACCTCGGCGCGCAAGATCGCCACCTCCCGGTTCCAGAAGGTCAGCGGCGCGGGCTCGCCCTGATGGACCTGGAGCTGCCCGGACTCGGGCTCCGGCGCGGCGGCCAGGGCGGCACCCAAGGCCAGGACCCAGACCAGAGAGACGAGGAAAAGACGGGGGACGGACCGGCAAAAGCGCGGCGGAGGAATCGGCATGGGCAGTTCCTGAGGGGTGATCGGGGTTCGGGAATACGACTACCAGGGTCTCGAGCGCGCCTTGATGGGCCGGACCGGCCCGGCGCGCGCGGGGCAAGGGGCTCAATCCACGGCGGCCCGCCAGCCTTCACCCGGGTTATAGGCCTCGATGGCCGCGGCGAGGGCGCCAGTATCCTCACCCAGGTCCTGCTCGTAAACCAGCCCCTTGTGATTGACCAGGAAGGTCATGATGCCGGAGTGCCCATAGCGTGCGGGCCAGGCCAGCAGGGCAACGCCTTGCGTCAGGC
>JADZBU010000468.1 GCA_020851955.1 Chromatiaceae bacterium
CATCCTGCTGCAATGGCGTCTCATCATCGAGACCGGTCGCAAGGCCGGGCATACCTTCAGCCATCCGGATGTCCTTATCGCGGCGACGGCGGCCCAACATGGCCTGGCGGTGGTGACGCGCGATCCCGGCGATTTTGGTGCCGCGGGTGTCACCACGCAGAATCCCTGGGCCGCCAAGGTGCCGTAACCGTCAGCCGCCAGGCGAGCGGCTTGATATCATGCCCGCCTCAGTCCCTGCCCCCGACCCAGCACCCCCAGAGCGCCTCGCGGGCGCCATCGAGCGCGTCACCTTCCACAGCGAACAGTCGGGCTTTTGCGTGCTGCGGGTCAACGTCAAGGGCCAGCGCGATCTGGTCACGGTCATCGGCAGCGCCGCCTCGGTCACCCCCGGCGAGTTCATCGAGGCGCAGGGACACTGGGTCAACGACCGCCAGCATGGCCTCCAGTATCGCGCCGAGCGGCTACAGGTGGTGCCACCTTCAACCCTGGAAGGCATCGAGAAGTATCTGGGCTCGGGCATGGTCAAGGGCATTGGCCCCCACTTCGCCCGCAAGCTGGTACGGGCCTTTGGCGCCGCGGTGTTCGAGGTCATCGAGACCACCCCGGAGCGGCTGGAGAAACTCGAAGGCATCGGCCCCAAGCGCCGGGAGCGGGTCGTCTCGGCCTGGGCCGAGCAAAAAGTCATCCGCGAGATCATGGTCTTCCTCCAGTCCCACGGCGTGGGCACCTCGCGGGCGGTGCGCATCTACAAGACCTACGGCGAGGCCGCCATCCTCAAGGTCACGGAGAATCCCTACCGCTTGGCCCTCGATATCTGGGGCATCGGCTTCAAGACCGCGGACACCATCGCCCAGCACCTGGGTATCCCCCACGACGCCCTGATCCGTGCCCAGGCCGGGGTGCGCCATGTCCTCCAGGTCTGGTCCGAGCAAGGCCATTGTGCCGCGCCACCGGCCAAGCTGGTGGCCATGGCCGTCTCCTTGTTGGCGATCCCCGAACCCCTTATCGAACAGGCCATCGCGCTGGAACGGGCAGCAGATAACCTCGTGCTCGACCAGGAACTGCTCTACCTGACGCCCCTGCAGCGGGCGGAGCTGGGTTGTGCTCAGCAGCTGCAGCGTTTGTTGCGGGGTGCCCCGCCCTGGGGCCTCATCGACACCGCCAAGGCCCTGCCCTGGGTGGAGCAGCAGACCGGGCTGGCGCTCTCACCCTCCCAGCGCGCGGCGGTGGCGACCATGCTCGCCCACAAGGTGACCATCATCACCGGTGGTCCCGGGGTGGGTAAAACGACGCTGGTCAACAGCCTGCTCCGGATTCTGCGCGCCAAGCAGATCACGGTGCTGCTCGCCGCCCCCACCGGCCGGGCGGCCAAACGCCTGACCGAGACCACCGGGCTGGAGGCCAAGACGGTGCACCGCCTGCTGGAGTTCGACCCGACCAGTTATCAGTTCAAGCGCGACGCGACCCATCCGCTGGAGACCCAGCTGCTGATCCTCGACGAGACCTCGATGATGGATACGGTGCTGATGAATCAGGTGTTGCGCGCCATACCGGATGCGGCGGGGCTCCTGGTGGTGGGTGACGTGGACCAGTTGCCCTCGGTGGGGCCGGGTGCGGTGCTGGCGGACCTGATCGACTCTGGAGCGATCCCCGCGGTGCGCTTGACCGAGATCTTCCGCCAGGCCCAATCCTCGCGGATCATCACCAACGCCCATCGCATCAATCGCGGGGAACTGCCACTCGCGCCACCCCCAGGTGAGTCCAGCGACTTCTACCTGATCTACGCCGCGCACCCCGAGGCCATCGCCACCAAGCTCTTGACCGCGGTCACCGAGCGCATCCCGCGTACCTTCGGCGTCGATCCGGTCAGGGACATCCAGGTACTGACGCCCATGAACCGGGGTGGGCTGGGGGTCCAGGCCCTCAATATCGCGCTGCAAGCCCGGCTCAACCCTAACCGCCAGCCGTGCGTCCAGCGGTATGGCACCACCTATGCCCCGGGTGACAAGGTGCTGCAGCGGGTCAACAACTACGATAAGGAGGTCTTTGTCGCGGCCGACCTGAAACTGGCCTAAATCTGCCGGGGTGAAACTGGTCCTTCCTGTCCGTCTTCTTCCTCCTCGGAACGATATCGAGCTGGCGTCTTCTTCTCCGATGGGATTTTCTTCGGTGTTCTTACTGGAGTGTCCTATAGCCAGATCGGTGATCGGGCGGGGGACACGACATGGGGCAAGAACGACGGCGGACCTGTGCGAACTGCGGGGAGGGCTTCACGCCTGACCCGCGCAATGCCCGCCACCAACGCTACTGCGGGCAGCCCGCCTGTCGGGCGGCCAGTCAGCGCGCCAGTCAGGCTAAGTGGTTGGCCAAGCCGGAGAATTGCAACTACCACCGGGGAGCAGCCGCGATCGCCCGCGTCCAGGCGTGGCGCCAAGCGCATCCCGGCTACAGCCGGGGCCAGCGCGGGGCGCCGCTCCCCGTCCCGGCGGCGCCCGTCTCGCCCGAGCGGCCCCCGGCGGCGGCGGGCTTGTTGGTCCCGGGTAACGCGACGCCGCCGTCGGCCCCGTTGGGGTCGTTGTCGGCACGTTCGCAGGCACCGTTACAAGAGGTCTCGGGGTCGCCGTTACAAGAGATCTTGGCTGCTCAACCCTATGTTCTGATTGGCCTAATCAGCCATCTGTGGGACTGTGCGTTACAAGAGGACATCGCCTGCGCCGGGGCCCGGTTGCTACAACTGGGCCGCGACATCTGTGGAGGCGACCATGTCCCTACTTAAGCGAGTTTTGAATCCCGAGCGGCTGCGCCAGGTCCCCGAGCACTTCAGTTGGCTCGATCATCGCCTGGTGCGCGAGCACTACATCGAGCGTGCCGACGTGTGCGCCTGGGCGCTGTACCTGTTTCTGCTCGGCGTGGCCGATGTCCACGGCCTGAGCTATTACCGCGACCCGACGCTGGCGCAGCGCCTGCGCCTGACACCCGCGCGGCTGGCCCAGGCACGGCGCGATCTGCTCGCCTTGGACCTGATCGCCTACGACCCGCCGCTCTATCAGGTCCTGAGCCTGCCCGGTACGGCCACGGCGGCGCTGTCCCTGGCGCGGATGCGTGCGACCCTGGGGGCGCAGCCATGATCGACTACGCGACCTGGTGCGCGATCCGCGACGGCTTGGCCAAGCACCTGGGCGTGCGCCAAGTGGCCCGGGATCTGGGGCTCAACGTCAAGACGGTGCGCCGCTGGCGCGCCCGCCCCTATGCCCCGCGCGCCCCCGTGCCCCGCCCCAGCAAGCTCGACCCCTTCAAGGGACGCATCGTCGGCTGGCTCGACGCCCATCCGCTCAGCGCCCAGCAGGTCTTTCAGCGCCTGTGCGAGGCGGGCTACGACGGGGGCCCGAGCATCGTCAAGGACTACGTGCACCGGATTCGCCCGCGCCCGCGCGCGGCCTTCCTGACCCTGGCCTTCGCCCCCGGCGAGGTGGCTCAGGTGGACTGGGGGGAGTGGGGCAGCATCGCCGTGGGGGAGACGCGCCGACGACTGTCGTTCTTCGTCATGGTGCTGGCCTACAGCCGCCAGCTCTATGTGGAGTTCACCCTGTCCCAGGGCATGGAGCACTTCCTGGAGGCCCACATCCATGCCTTCGACGCCTTGGGTGTGCCCCGCAAGATCATGGTCGATAACCTGCGCACGGCGGTGCTCGCTCACGTGCGCGGCGAGCCGCCCCAGTTCAATCCCCGCTATCTCGATTTCGCCCGCCATTACGGCTTCGAGGTGGTGGCCTGCAGCGTCGCCAAGGGCAACGAGAAGGGGCGCGTGGAGCGGGCGGTGGGATACGTCAAGACGAACTTCCTCAACGGCCAGGAGCTGCCGGACTTCGCCGCCCTCAACCCGGCGGTGCGGGTGTGGCTGGAGAGCGTGGCCAATGTCCGGCGGCACCGCGAAACCCAGCGCCGGCCGGTGGAGCTGTGGGCCGAGGAGCGCCCCCACCTGCAACCGGTCAATCCCCGCCGCTACGATGTCGCTCGGGTCTTGGCGGTGCGCGCCGACCGCCAGTTCCGGGTGACCTTCGAGGCCAACCGCTATTCCGTCCCAGCCCGCTTCGCCGGCGCCCAACTGACGCTGAAGGTCTACCCGGAGCATCTGTGCCTGTACCACGACCAGGACCTGATCGCCCGCCATGTCCGCTGCTGGGAGCGCCACCGCGACATCGCCGACCCGGATCATGCCAAGGCGCTGGTGGCGCAACGCCGCCACGCCCAGGATGCCCACGCGCTGGCGCGCTTCCTCGCCCTCTGCCCGCAGGCGCCCAAGTACCACGAGGGCTTGCTGGAGCGGCGCGGCAACGCCCTCTCGCATGTGCGCCAGATCCTCGCCCTGGCCGATATCCACGGCACCGAGACGGTCGCCCGGGCGATGGCCGATGCCCTCGACTTCGCGGCGTTCAGCAGCGAGTACATCGCCCACCTGATCCAGGCCCGCGGGCGCCAACTCCCCCAACCCAGCGCGCTGGTCTTGATGCGCCGCCAGGATGTCTTGGAGCTGGACCTGCCGCCAGCGGATCTGTCGCTCTACGCGATCCCCGGCGAGGAGGCCGACTGTCATGACCGCCGTTGACCAGGCCCTCGCCCAGCAGTTGCAACGCCTGCAACTGCACGACATCCTCCAACACTATCCGGCCTTGGCGGAACAAGCGGCACGCGAGTCCTGGACCCATGGCCGCTTTCTTCAACAACGGGTGGCCGGGGAGGCGGCCCGCCGTGACGAGGCCCGCGTGCGCCGCCGCCTGCAGGCCGCCCGCCTGCCGGGGATCAAGACCCTCGACGGGTTCGATTGGAGCTGGCCGAAGAAGATCAACCGCGCCCAAATCCAGCAGCTGTTCCGCCTGGACTTCCTCCCCCAGCACGGCAACGTCGTCTTGCTCGGCGGGGTCGGCGTGGGCAAGACCCACCTGGCCATCGCCCTGGCCCACACCGCCTGCCTCCAGGGTCACACGGCCCTGTTTACCAGCGCCGTGGATATCGTCAACACCCTGGCCGCCGCCCAGGCCACCGGCGGCATGAAGCACGAACTGGCACGCCTGCTGAAACCGACACTGCTCGTGGTCGACGAACTCGGCTATTTGCCGATCGACAAGTTCGGCGCCGATGCCCTGGTCCAGGTCATCAGTCAACGCTACGAGCGTGGCTCCACCGTCATCACCACCAACCGCGCCTTCAAGCAGTGGCCGGAGGTCTTCAACAACGACAGCACCCTGACCTCCGCCTTACTCGACCGCCTGCTCCACCACGCCGAGTCGGTCGTCATCGAGGCGCGCAGCTATCGCATGCGCGACCACATCGAAACCTGATTGGCACCCGTACCCCTCACCCTTGACCGCCGCCGGCCGCCCCGAGCGACTGGCACTGCCCGTCTCTTGCGCCACCTCAGCCCCACCCTCGGGCCCCAATCGGTCCAGTTTTCCGTCGGCTATGCTGAGCCACTTTCACGCTGGCGCCGACAGGTCTTCAACGGCGACATCGGCTGGATCACCGACGTTGACCCGGAACAAGGTACCCTCACGGTTGACTTCGAGGGTCGGGGGGTGGCCTACGCCTTCGCGGAGCTGGATGAACTGGCCCTGGCCTATGCCGCCAGCATCCATAAGTCCCAAGGCTCGGAGTACCCCGTGGTCGTCATCCCCTTGGCCATGCAGCATTACACCCTCCTCGAGCGCAACCTGCTCTATACTGCCGTGACGCGCGGACGCAAACTGGTGGTGATCATCGCCGAACCCAAGGCGCTGGGGATCGCGGTCAAGCGGCGGGAGTCCAGACAACGCATCACCCGGCTGCGGGAGCGCTTGGCGGTGCAGGTGTAAAGAGCTCCGGTTGGCCCGGTGATGCGCTGCGCTCAACCAGCCGCCACCGGCGCCATCAAGTCCGTCCCATACTCCGCCACCCGATTCACGCGGTGACTGACCGGCCAGCCGCGCAGCGCCGCCACCGGTGCCGGCACCAGCAGGGCCTGGGCCGCCCCCGCCGGACCCGCCAGCCAGGTCGCCCAGGAGCGCGGCGCCAGGATCAGCGGCATCCGGTCATGCACCGGCGCCACCTGCGCATTGGCGGCGGTGGTCAGGATGCAGCAGGTCCGTAACAGGCCACCATCCGGGGCCCGCCACGACTCCCAGAGCCCCGCCAGCGCCAGGACCTGGCCCTGGGGGTCGCTGAAGAAAAAGGGTTGCTTCGTCCCCTCCTGAGTTTGCCATTCGTAAAAGCCATCGGCGGGGATCAGACACCAGCGTTTCAGGAAGGCGTCCCGAAAGGCGGGCTTGACCAGCACCGTCTCGCTGCGGGCGTTGATGGGCCGCGGGCCGCCCGCCGGGTTCAGGCTCCGGTGGGGAACCAGCCCCCAGCGCAGCAGGTGGAGCACCGGGGCCCCCGCGGGCGACCGCCGCACCATGGCATCGGCCTTGCCCAGCTTTTCCTCGTCGTTGAAGTCGGCGACGTTGATGGCGCCCTTTAGTTCTACTTTGTCAGATTCCGTCCAGCGCCGCCACCCGTCGGGCATGAGACTGTAGAGAGCAGATAGTCTGTCCGGTGTTGTAGCACGTGATGTGTCCGGTTTATTTCGTATCCGAGGAGGTACGAGATGAACCGAACAGAACTGCTACAGGAGATCCGGAAGATGCGATTTGAAG
>JADZBU010000469.1 GCA_020851955.1 Chromatiaceae bacterium
AGTTCAAGGCCGGTCTCGCCACGCCAAGAAGGGGTACAGGGTAATGCAGCCGAACGAGCCTGTCCAGGATCGAGGGTAAGTCCCTCTGCTACTGGATCAGTTAGGGGGAGAACGGTTTCGCCCTGGGTGGAATGACGATCGCCTTGCAGTCACCCGCTGCACCGGGTGAAAATCAGAAGATTCGATTATTTTATTGCAACGGACATCCGGATGATCGCCCATCACGCCCTGGTCCTCAATCTCCACCAGCCGCCCGGCAACCTGCAGGCCATGCTCGACGAGGGCAACTGGGAGGCGACGGAGATTCTGTACGCCCTGGATCGCATACCGCGCAGTCTTTGGGGTTACGAGGACCTGGCGCGGGTCCATCTGTCCTTGTCCGGCACCCTGCTGGAGACCCTGTCGGACCCGGCCTTCCAGGAGCGGGTCTATGGCACCGTGGATTGCGGCGCCCTGCTGTGGCAGTTCCAGAACCAGGACCTGTTCGAGATCCTCGGCACCGGCTATTACCACCCGGTTCTGCCCCTGACCCCCGCATCCGATCGGCCCCTGCATCTGAAGCGCTGGCTGGACATGGCCCGGCATCTCTTCTGGCGGCCCGCCTTCCAGGGCTTCTGGCCGCCGGAGATGGGGTTTTCGATGGAACTCATCCCCCTGCTGCGGGCCCATGGCTATCGCTATGTCCTGGTGGATAGCGAGCACGTCAAGCCAATCACCCCGATGAAGTGGCACGAACTGCGTTACCGGCCCCATATCGCCCGCTACCAGGGCGCCGAGATCCTGGTCATCGTCCGCGACCGGGACCTGTCCAATGCCCAGGAGTCCGGCATGGAGCTGGACTGGTTCCTCAAGGAGGTGGAGGAGCGCACCCGCTGGTGCGACTTCCCGCCCCTGGTGACCACCTGCACCGACGGCGAGAACGGCGGCTGGTTCCGCAACACCACCCCCGGTGCCAACTTCTGGAGCGCCTTCTATCTCCCCCTGCTGGAGCGGGTGCGCGCCGGCCGGTCGCCCGTGGCCCCCACCTTCATCTCCAATTACCTGAACGCCTATGGCCCCATGGGCGAGGTCTCGGTCGAGACCGGGGCCTGGAACACCGGCTGGCACGACGGCCGCGACTTCATCCAGTGGACCGGTTCCGACACCCAGAAGGCCTCCCTGGAGGCCCTGGCCATCCAGAACCGCGCCCTGGATGCCACCCGCGCCCAGGTCCGGGACTTGGGTCTCGGCCAGGATGAGGCCCTGGCGCGCGACCTGGAGGAGGCCACCTGGCGCCTGCTGCGCGCGGAGACGAGTTGTAATTTCTACTGGGGCGAGGCCTGGGTGGGTCGGTCCGAGGCGGATCTGGTGGTCTCCCGCCAGGCCCTGGAGCGCGTCAGGGAACGCTTGCCCGAGCCGCCCGCCAGCCCGGCTCCCGCCAAGTCCCCCGCCCCACCGGATTCCGATGCCCTTGCCGAACCCGATGCCCTGGCGGGGGCCCCGGACTCCCCCGCAGCCGCCGCCCTATCCGATCCTGTTCCCCCATCCTCAACCCCAACGGAAGGTTGCCAACCGTGAATCCGCTTCCCGAAATGATCGAAGGCGTCCCCAATGTCTCTGGCCACGAGGCCGATGTCGCGCGCACCCTGGCCGCCGGCGCCACCAAGACCCTCTTCCGCGACCGGGGGGGCATCGACTTCGGCCAGGTCCGCGCCGCCTCCGCCATCGCCCTGCACATGCATCAGCCCCTGATCCCCGCCGGTGGCGGCGATCTGCGTAGCGCCGCCCTCATTGGCAATCTCCAGCACATGATGGAGAACCAGGGCTTCGGCGATAACCACAATGCTCCCGTCTTCGCCTGGTGCTACCAGCGCATGGGCGAGTTCATCCCCCAGTTGATCGGGGAGGGCAAATCGCCGCGGGTCATGCTGGAATATTCCGGCACCCTCTTCCACGGCCTGCGCCAGATGGGCCGGGGCGATGTCCTCGACGCCCTCAAGGGCGTCACCTGCAACCCGGACTATAACTGGGCGGTGGAATGGCTCGGCATGCCCTGGGGCCACGCCGTCGCCCCCTCTACGCCGGCCCAGGACTTCCGCCTGCATGTGCGCGCCTGGCAGCACCACTTCGCCGCCCTCTTTGGCTGGGAGGCCCTGGAGCGGGTGCGCGGCTTCTCGCCCAGCGAGATGGCCCTGCCCAACCACCCGGATCTGGCCTACGAGTTCGTCAAGACCTTGCGGGATTGCGGCTACCAGTGGGTCCTGGTCCAGGAGCACACCGTCGAGCAACCGGAGAACGGCCGCCACCCCGAGCGCCCGCACCTGCCGCATCGCCTGGTCTGCACCAACTCCAAGGGCGAGACCACCGACATCATCGCCATCATTAAGACCCAGGGCTCGGACACCAAGCTGGTGGCCCAGATGCAGCCCTGGTACGAGGCCCAGAGCCTGAGCCGGCTGGAACTGGCCGGCAAGTCGGTGCCGCCCCTGGTCACCCAGATCGCCGACGGCGAGAACGGTGGCGTCATGATGAATGAGTTTCCCTCCAAGTACCTGGAGGCGGTGCGCGCCGCCAGCGGCTCGCCCGTGCCGCTGCTGAACGCCAGCGAGTATCTGGAGCACCTCTTCGCCCTGGGTATCCGCCCCGCCGACCTGCCGGTGGTCCAACCCCTCTTCCACGGCAAGATCTGGGAGCGGATGCAGCCCGGCGACGGCCCCGAGCGCCTGGCCAGCGTCATCGAGGAGCTCAAGCACGCCGACCATCGCTTCCACATGGAGGGCGGAAGCTGGACCAGCGACCTCTCCTGGGTGCGCGGCTATGACAACGTCCTCGGCCCCATGGAAGAGGTCAGCGTCCTCTTTAACGAGAAGGTCCTCCGGCCCGGCGTGCCCAGCGATCAACAGCGCTATCGCAACGCCCTCTTTCACCTCATGTCCTCCCAGACCAGTTGCTTCCGCTACTGGGGCCAGGGCCTCTGGACCGACTACGGGCGGGAGATCTGCCGACGGACGGCGGAAATACTGCGCAATGACTTTGGCTGAGGTCCAGGCAAAACGAGGGGCCGCCTTACGGACCTCGTCTTTTGCCTGGCCTGGGATATAAAGATTAAGCCGCGCCGCGAAGCGGCGTCGGGTTGAGTGAGTTGTCGGGCTGGATTGGATTTTCCCCACTCTCCGCGTAGCCCGGTACTTCCTGCCGCCAGTAGGGCTCGCCGATGAGGATGATCCCTCCAGTGCGGAGGCTCCGAGCCAGTAATTCGATAGTGACGACGACACCCCTGGCGATCCAAGTGGCACCGACACAGGCCGCCACATCGGCCTTCTCGTCGGAGACATAGCCGGCAGCATCGCCATGGATGAACAGGACGCGATCGGCGACGTAGGGGTCAGCGTGGCTTGGCAACGGTAACGGGGAAATTGGCCTGGTACGCCAGTGGTACCCGCCGTTAGTCTATGCTTTGCGGGAGGCCAGGTAACCCGCCTGGCCCAAGGACTGAGGAGTTAAAGAAGATGTTCACAGCGCGAAAATCCACCATCTGGCTGATTCTAGCCGGGCTTCTGATGGGCGGCGCCTGCTCCGCCGCCTCTGACATCCCCAATCTGGTCGGGACCTGGGTGGTGGAGGCCGAAGGCGGCGTCCTTGCCTTGACGAGCGGGCCGCGAGAGCACATCCACCATAAAGGTGAGTTCAGCAAGCTCAAGGGCGAAGCCGTGGTCACCAAGCAGGAGGGCCGCATCGTTCACGGCGTCTTCACCTCGCCCCGCGCAAAGGAGAGCTTCATTGGCGCCATCACCATGGATAACAAGCGGTTCTACTTCGCCGATGAGGACGGTATGCTGGAGGGGGATTTTATCGACAACGATAAGCTCAACATTATTTATCGCCACACCACGCCGACCGACACGGTGATCGGTGTCGGAACATGGACCCGCAAACCCTAGCGATCCGCGGGGCTCAACCCAACTCCGGCCGTGCTATCGTCATTGATGATTTCCGGCCGGGTTTTGACCTTGCCGAGGAGGACGCGCGGCCAGGTTCAGCGCGCACTAACAGTCATGAGGGAGCATGCCACGCCCTTGAAAATATATGTCTTTACCGTGACTTTAACGCTAACTGTCAGGAACCGGGAGATTATTAAGACTAAAAAGCACTTTTCGAAATACCAAACTGGCGGATCATAGACTGAAGTGTCCCAATGCGGATTTCCGATGGTGAAGCGACTTCAAAGAATAATTCAAGAGCTTCTCGTAGGTTGTCACGCGCCTCTTGAAGGGTGTCTCCTTGACTTGCGATATCGAGTTGAGGGCAGAGCGAGACGTAGCCATTTCCTTCACGCTCAATAATTGCTGTTAAGTCATTCACACAAACTAATCATAACCTTGTCAAAGTCTAGGGATTTGCCGTAAAGTGGCCTCCTGATCCTGTTCCTGGAGGCTGACAACGATGTTACGTGTGACGCTCGTGTTGAGTGCTGC
>JADZBU010000470.1 GCA_020851955.1 Chromatiaceae bacterium
AGTTCAAGGCCGGTCTCGCCACGCCAAGAAGGGGTACAGGGTAATGCAGCCGAACGAGCCTGTCCAGGATCGAGGGTAAGTCCCTCTGCTACTGGATCAGTTAGGGGGAGAACGGTTTCGCCCTGGGATCCCGCCAGCTACTCCCGCCGCCCGGGCTATAATCCATCTCTGGTGAATCGCCAGGCGGGAGTTGCGGAGGATGCCGAGAGCACCGAATGGCGCCCGCACGGTAGGCCTCGCCACGCGGGTGGTGGCGATGGCAACTCGTTGCAGCCGTTACGGCACCGGTTGCGATCCAGGAGCATTAAGGCCTGATTTTCGAGCTTAATGCTTGACCCTTGAATCCTTGACATAAGACGGATCCAGATCCCCATGCGAGTCATTCGCGGACTCCACAATCTCAGGCCAGGACACCGAGGTTGCGTGGCCACCATTGGCAATTTCGATGGGGTACACCTCGGCCATCGCGCCGTCTTTCAGCGGTTGCTCGCCAAGGGCCGAGATTTGGGGCTGCCGGCGACCGTCATCACCTTCGAGCCCCAGGCCATGGAGTATTTCGCCCCGGAGGCGGCGCCAGCCCGACTCACCCGTCTACGGGAAAAGCTGGCGGCCCTCCAGGCTTGCGGCATCGAAAGGGTGGTTCTGCTGGAGTTTGGTCACAAACTGGCCCAATTGGAGGCGCGGGCCTTCGTCGAGGAACTGCTGGTGGACGGCCTGGCGGCCCGTCATCTGCTGGTTGGGGACGACTTCCGCTTCGGTCGTGGGCGCAAGGGCGATTTTGCCCTGCTGCGCACCCTGGGGGCCGAACATGGCTTTGTGGTCGAGGATCTGCACACCATCACCCATGGCGCCGAGCGGGTGAGCAGTACCCGGATCCGGGAAACCCTGGCGCGGGGGGAGCTGGATCTGGCCCGCCACCTCCTGGGACGCCCCTATCGCATCTGCGGTCGCGTCGCCCACGGCAATCAGCGCGGGCGCACCATCGGCTTCCCCACCATCAACATCAACCTGCACCGCCGGGTCAGCCCCTTGCACGGGGTCTATGCCGTCATGGTTGATGGCCTGCTGGATCGCCCCTGGCCGGGCGTGGCCAATATCGGCCTGCGCCCGACCCTGGGCGAGCTCCCGCGTTACCTGCTGGAGGTTCATCTGTTCGATTTCGCGGGTGATCTCTATGGCCGTCACGCCGAGGTGGAATTTCGCCTCAAGCTGCGGGATGAACAGAAATTCGCCTCCTTTGACGAATTGCGGGCGCGGATCGAGGTGGATGCCCGCGCCGCGCGCGACTATCTGGGGCTGCCAGGCCGCTCGCCTGCCGATTGTTGACAGGGGTCTTGGCGAGGGGACCAGCCCTACCGGCTAAACTCAGGCCAAGTGCGACGTCAGGGCGTCACCCGGGCTAGGTGGAACCTCAGGGCCTCCGCGCCACTGCCCACAGAGGTCGATACGCGCGGCTCCAGCCAGACGTAAAACCCTGGCCAACTCGTCGGCGGTGCAACCCGTCGTGACCAGGTCGTCGAGAATGACCAAATGTCTGCCAGCGATGGGGCCAATGACACCAGGGGCGCCTCATCAGGGCGTCCGCGCCACGGCCCAGAGGTCGATACGCGCGGCGCCGGCCTGACGCAACACCCTGGCCAACTCGCCGGCGGTGCCGCCGGTCGTGACCACGTCGTCCAGAATGACCAGATGTCCGCCGGCGACGGGGCCCATGACACCAAAGGCGCCACGCACATTGTGCTGTCTTTCCTCCCGCTCCAGGCCGACCTGGGGCGGGGTGGCCCGCAGCCGCGCGCAGAGACCGGGGTCCACCGGGATGGCCAACTCCCGGGACAGGGCGCGGGCTATCTCCAGGGCTTGGTTATACCCCCGCTCGCGCAGCCGGCGGGGGTGCAGGGGGACCGGGATGATGATGTCCGGCTGGAGGACGCCCTGCTGGCGCAGCGAGCGTGCCAGGCAGAGTCCCAGCAAGCGTGCCAGGTTGAGCCGGCCATGAAATTTGGCCCCGATCACCAGGGACGGGATGGCGTCCTGGTAGAGAAAGGGGATATGGCTGGCGTCCTGGGGTGGCGGCTGGTGTTGGCAAGCACCGCAAACTCCGGTGGCTTGCAGGTCCCACGGCAAGGGGTGGGCGCAGCGAATGCAGGGGTGATGATTGTGTGGTAAGTCCGCCAGGCAACCCGGGCAGAGATCCAACCCGAGGGCTCCCGGGGCCCCGCAAAGGACGCAGGTCGGCGGCAGCAGCCGTGCCACGGCCTGGTCCAGGAGCAGCCGCTGCCATTGGACGGCCGTGCGCCAGGAGCCGGGGTGAGGCAGATCGGTGACTGGCATAAGTTGGATCCTATCTGGCTAGTGGGCCTGGGTTTCGACCAACCCGCGACCAGCGAGGGACCAGGCGGTCAAGCCCGTTGAGACCGAGCCGTTCAACCTCCACCTAGGATAGATGACATCCCCAGCCCCCCTGTCTCACGGGCATCTCTTGTTGGTACTCGCGGTGACGATTCGGAAACCAGTGACTCATGTCTGGGGCCCCATAGCCCCTCATCGCCAGGCCAGGACGCAGCGGCATAACCCATGTCATCGGGACCCTTTCCTATTGCCATGACCGACAACGGACCTGGCGTTGAGGATACGCCCTCACGCATTGGGCGCGCCATGCTGTTCGCGGCCTGGATTGTGGGCTTGGCGTTGCTGTTCCTGGTCTTCCAGCGCTTCACGGACCAGGGGGAGAATCCAAATTGGGACCTGGAACTCAGCCGGGATGGCGGGGGTCGTGCCCAGGTAGTGCTGGCGCGCAATCGCGCCGGCCACTACGTCGCCCCAGGGCGAATCAATGGGGAGCCCGTTATCTTCATGATCGATACGGGGGCCACGGATGTGGCCCTGCCCCTCGATCTGGCGAAAAACCTGGATTTGCGCCTGGGGGCGGGACGCCTCTCCCGTACCGCCAATGGTGATGTCCAGACCTGGGCCGCCTTGCTGGAGGAGGTCGATCTGGGTGGGCTGGTGGCCCAGCGGGTGCGAGCCTCCGTCCTGCCCAACATGCCCGGTGACCAGGTTTTGCTGGGCATGAGTTATCTCAAACGGTTCGAAATGATTCAGCGGGACGGCACCTTGATTCTGCGGGCGCCGGAATAAGCGCTCGCGGACATCAACCTATCGGGGTTCCGGCGGGTTTAATGGCTGTGGTCGGAGACTTGGCTTACCGGTGTCCCGGAACCGCTGGCGGCCAGCTGCGCCCGCCGCCTCGCCAGAAAGCGTGACACCAAGGCCGAGCTGACGTAGAGCCCACCCGCCACCAGGATAATGGTCGGACCCGCCGGCAGGTCGGGTCCGTAGGACAGGGCCAGGCCGGCCAGGTTGAGGGCGCCGCCGATCAGGGTGGCGATCAACATCATGAGCCCCAGGGAGTGGACATAGTGCCCGGCGATGGCGGCGGGCAGGGTCAGGAGGGCAAGGACCAGGATGAGGCCGACGACCTGGATCAGCAACACCACGGTCACCGCCACCATTACCAGCAGCAGCAGGTAGAAGAAGGTCACCGGGATACCGCGCAGGCGGGCGAATTCCTCGTCGAAGGCCACGGCGAGGAATTGGCGATGGTAGGCCAGCACCAGCAGCAGCAGCAGGCCGTCCAGGCCGGCCATGAACCAGAGGCTCTCCGTCGGCACCAGCAGGATATTGCCGAAGAGGTAGCTCATGAGGTCGGTCTGATAGCCCGGCGTCTTGGCGATAAACAGCAGGCCCACCGCCATGCCGATGGCCCAGAGGGCACCGATGAGGGTGTCCTCCTCGGCCCGCCAGCGCAGCCGCACCCAACCAATCAAAAGCGCCGCCAATACCGCCGCCAGCAGGGCCCCCGCCAGGGGTGAAAAGCCGAAATAGAGGGCGGCCCCCATGCCGCCAAGTACAGAGTGGGCAATGCCCCCGGCGATGAAGGCGATGCGCTTGACGACCACGTAGGGCCCCATCAGGCCGCAGCCGATGCTGGCGAGCAGGCCGGCGGCCAGGGCGGACTGGAGAAAGCCCTGACTGGCGAGGGCCGCGAGAAATTCACGCATGATCCATACCCTGGGGTGGGTGACGATGCGCCACCATGCGCACCGCCTCCCCGTAAAGCTGTTGAATGATGGGGCCGTCGATGGCGTCGGTGTGGTGGCAGGCCAGGGTGCGGTTGACGCAGGCGACGCGGGTGACGTAGCTGGAGATGAAGCCGATGTCGTGGGACACGACCAGGATGGTCAGGCGGGCGTTGAGCTGCCGCAGCAGGTCGAAGATGTCGCCCTCCAGGCGCTGGTCGATGTTGGCCGTGGGCTCGTCCAGGATGAGGATGCGGGGCTCGCAGGCCAGGGCGCGGGCGAGCAGGACCCGCTGCAGTTGCCCTCCCGAGAGACTGCCGATCCGACGGCGGGCCAGGTCCAGGGCCTCCACCTCGGCGAGGGAGCGGAGGGCGATCGCGCGATCGGCCCGGCCATAGCCGCCGGGCCAGAGCCGGGAGAACCGCCCCCCGCCCGGACCACCGACCCGCGCCAACAGCACCGCCTGCTCCACCGTAATCGGGAAATCGCGGGGAAAGCTCGGGTATTGGGGCACATAGCCGAGCTGGCGGCTGGCCTCGCGCGGCGGGCGGCCGAGGACCCGGATCTGGCCGGCTTGGGGGGTGAGCAGACCCAGGATGAGCCGCAGCAGGGTGCTCTTGCCGCCGGCGTTGGGGCCGACGATGCCGATGAACTCCCCCGGTGCCACGCTCAGGCTGACCGCCTCCAGGACCCGGGCGGCGCCGTAGGAAAAGTCGAGATCCCGCACCTCGATGACGGGGGCCCGGGAGCTCATGGGTTGGGGGTACCGGCGGCGGCGATCTGGCGCGCTACCGCGCGCAGGTTGGCCACGTAGTCCGGGGCCAGGGGGTCGATGGCGATGACCTGGCCATTAATGGCGTGGGCTATCTGCTCGGCGAAGCGCGGGTCGGACTGGGGCTGGATGAAGACGACGCGGATCTGGTCGCGCCTGGCTTGCTCGATCAAGGTCACCAGGGTCCGGGCGCCGGGCTCCTTGCCCCCCTGCTCGATCGGTACCTGGGTCAGGCCATAAGCCTGGGCAAAATAACCCCAGGCCGGATGGAAGACCAGGAATGTCCGACTCGGCAAATCCTTCAGTTGAAGGCGGATTTCCTGGTCCAGGGCCGCCAGTTCGGCGGCGAACTCGGCCTGGTTGCGGCCATAGTCCTCGGCATGGGCCGGGTCGAGTTCGGCCAGGGTATCGCGAATGCTGGCCGACATCCGCGCCGCCAGCAGCGGGCTGGTCCAGAGGTGGGGATCCCCGGCCTCGTCCGCCGTCGGGACCGGGCCGGCATGACCCGGATCCCCCTCATGGTCGTGATGATCCAGGGGCAGGAGGTCGATGCCTTCCCGGGCATCCAGGACCCGCATCCGGGGGTTAGCCGCCCGCAGACGCGGCAGCCAGGCCTGCTCGAAGGGCATGCCGATGCCGATGAAGAGATCGGCCCGGGCGATGTCCGCCACCTGCTGGGGCGTGGGCTCGAAGGTTTCGTGGTTTTGACCGGGCCGCGTGAGGGCGCTGACCTTGACGTGTTCCTCCCCCACCCTGGCCACGAAGGTTGCCTGGGGCAGGACGCTGACGAACACCTCCAGGGGGGCGGCCAGACTCGCCAGGGGCCAAAGGAGGGCGAGCCACATCGGAAGGTAGCGCATGGTTATGACGGCTCTTGGGGTCTGCGTGGCTATTAGGGTATAACATTTTCCGAATGCCCAGGAAGGCGATGGCCAGTCCCTGCATCCTGTCGCAACCGGGGGGCAGGCTGGCGGCGCCTCCCCCGGCAGCCAGCCGGATGGGCGAGGGGTGTCTGGCGGCTGTGCGTGGCCTTTCGACCCTAATGGGTTTACTCTTTTAGCCAGGTAGCGTCAGGACGCGGCAACTAGACCAAAGGCGGGGTAAATCGGCATGGCGTGGTGGGGCAAGGTCGTGGGCGGGGCCCTGGGCTTCGTGTTGGGTGGTCCCTTGGGCGCCCTGCTGGGTGGCGTCCTCGGGCACAAGCTGGATAAGGGGATGGCATCCCTCCAGGGCACGGAGGAAATGGACCCCGGCGATCGGGAGCGGGTCCAGACGGCCTTCTTTACTGCCACCTTCTCCGTTTTGGGTCACATGGCCAAGGCCGATGGCCGGGTCTCGCCGCGGGAAATTGCTCTGGCGGAGGCGGTCATGCAGCGCATGGACCTGTCGCCGGACCTGCGCGCCACCGCCATCCAGTTGTTCAATCGGGGCAAGGCCGACGACTTCGACCTGGACGGGGTGCTGACCCAGTTTCGGCGCGAGTGCCACCGGCGCGTTACCCTTTTGCAGATGTTCCTGGAGATCCAGATCCAGGCCGCCTATGCCGATGGCGTCCCCGCCCCCGCCGAGCAGCGCATCCTGGGCCACATCCGCGAGCAACTGGGCATCCCCGAGTTCCTGTTTCGCCGCATGGAACAGCTGGCGGGCATGCAATGGGAGTATGCCGGTGGCGGCGCGGGCGCGGGCGGGCGGCCCAGTGCGCCGCGGGGCCCGACCCTGGAGCAGGCCTACGAATTGCTGGGTCTGTCCCCCCAGGCCAGTGACGCCGAGGTCAAGCGCGCCTACCGCCGCCTCATGAGTCAGCACCACCCCGACAAGCTCGTCTCCAAGGGCCTGCCAGAGGAGATGATGAAGCTCGCCAGCCAGAAGACCCACGAGATTCGCCAGGCCTACGAGATGATCACCGCGGCGAGGAAAGTATGAGACGGGCCGTCAAGCCAGCGGACGGGCATTCTCAATCAAGCTTGGCTGCACAGGTACCAGCCCCATCATGACGCTATCGCCAACCCTGCTCCAGGCGAGTGAACTGGGCATCCGCCTGGAAATCGTCAACGGCCTGCCCCTGTGGGAGGCTCAGCCAGTTTATCGCCATCAAAAGCATATCGAGCGCATCCTGGGCGGGATAACGCGGTGTGAGGATAGCCTTTCCGCTTGTGAATGCGTGCATGCCGTGGATGTCTATATTCAGTTCCCCAATGGTCTGAAACGCCCGGACATTTCGATCTTCTGCCGCGAGCCGAGCGAGGAGGAGCAGGACTCGGCCTTGACCATGATCCCCGAGGCCGTCATCGAGGTGGTCAGCAAGGGCTTCGAGGCCAAGGACCTGGAGATTGGCCCCCCTTTCTATCTGTCTCAGGGTGTCAAGGATGTGATCGTCTTCGATCCGCTGACGCTGCTGGTTTTGCACGTTCGCCGGGACAGGACCACACGCCAGGTTTCCCCCGTTGTCATTGCCTTGGAAGCGGGTTGCCGCGTCCTGGTGTGAAGGCCGGCGTATCTGGCCATGCCCCGGGTGAAAATCCCGCCGGCTTGGGGTAGAGTGCCCCCTTTCAAAACAACAGATCCGGGGGCCTTGACCGGCCATTCCGGCACACGAGGAGAGACATTGCCATGGCCGCTGATTTCATCGCCCCCTCCATCCTGTCCGCCGACTTCGCCAAGTTGGGCGAGGAAGTCGATAACGTGCTGGCCGCTGGCGCCGACATCGTCCATTTCGATGTCATGGACAATCACTATGTCCCCAACCTGACCATCGGCCCCCTGGTGTGCGAGGCCCTGCGCAAGCATGGCGTTACCGCGCCCATCGACGTGCACCTCATGGTCAAGCCCGTGGATCGCATCGTCCCCGACTTCGCCAAGGCCGGCGCCACCTACATCACCTTCCACCCCGAGGCCAGCGAACACGTCGACCGCACCCTCCAGCTCATCCGCAACGAGGGCTGCAAGGCTGGCCTGGTGTTCAATCCCGCCACGCCCCTGAGTTATCTGGACTATGTGATGGACAAGGTGGACATGATTCTTCTCATGTCGGTCAACCCCGGCTTTGGCGGCCAGAGCTTCATCCCCGCCACCCTGGAGAAGCTGCGCCAGGCGCGCAAAATGATCGATGCCTCCGGCTTTGATATCCGCCTGGAGATCGATGGCGGCGTCAAGGCCGACAACATCGCCGAGATCAAGGCCGCCGGGGCCGATACCTTCGTCTCCGGCTCCGGCCTCTTCGGCTACGGCAAGGCCGAGGACCCCCATCGCTATGACACCATCGTCCGCCAGATGCGGGCGGCCCTCGCCAGCGTCGCCGGCTGAGGTTCACGGATCATGCGACCCCGGATGATCCTGATCGACCTGGACGGCACCCTGGTGGACAGCGTGCCGGATCTGGCCTTCTGCGTCGATGCCATGCTGGCGCGCCTGGGCCGTCCGCCCCATGGGGAGGCGGCGGTGCGCAATTGGGTAGGCAACGGCGTCGAGCGCCTGGTGCGCCGGGCCCTCGTCGGCCAGCTCCACGGCGAGCCCGCGGCGGCCGATTTCGATCGGGCCTACCCCATCTTCCTGGAACTCTATCGGGACAATACCTCCCAGCGCTCCCGTCTCTACCCCGGCATTCGCGAGGGGCTGGACTGGCTCAAGGGCAACCGCTACCGGCTCGGCTGCGTCACCAACAAGGCCGCACAATTTACCGAGCCCCTGCTGCGGGACCTGGGAGTCCGGGATGACTTCGAGATCGTCGTGAGCGGCGACACCCTGCCCCGCAACAAGCCTGACCCCTTGCCCCTGCTCCATGCCGCCGCCCATTTTGGCGTTGATCCAGCCGAGGCCCTCATGATCGGGGACTCGGTGAGCGACGTGAAGGCCGCCCGGGCCGCGGGGTTTCGCATCTATTGCATGAGCTATGGCTACAACCATGGCCAGGATATCCGCGATTTCCATCCGGACGCCGTCATGGACTCCCTGGTCGAGGTCCAGGGGCTCCTGGCGGGGGCCGCCTCGTGACCCCCGAACGCTTCGCCAGCCTCGCCGCCCAAGGCTACAACCGGATCCCGCTGGTGTGCGAGGTCCTCGCCGACCTGGACACCCCCCTCAGCGCCTACCTCAAGCTCGCTGGCGGGCCCTATTCCTGCCTCTTCGAGTCCGTCCACGGCGGCGAGAAGTGGGGCCGCTATTCCATCCTGGTCCTGCCCAGCCGCACCCGGCTCGAGGTCAGCGGCCACCGCCTGCGCCTCTGGACCGACGGCCGGCTGATCGAGGAGGAGGAGACGGCGGACCCCCTGGCCTGGATCGCGGCCTTCCAGCGCCGCTTCAAGGTCGCCCCCACCCCCGAAGGCATGCCGCGCTTCGCCGGCGGCCTGGCCGGCTATTTCGGCTACGACAGCATCCGCTACATCGAGCCGCGCCTGGCCCAGTGTCCCAACCCCGACCCCCTGGGCACCCCGGACATCCTGCTCATGGTCGCCGACGAGATCGTCGTCTTCGACAACCTGAGCGGGCGCCTGTATCTCATCATCCATCTGGACCCCACCGCCGGCGAGTCGCTGGCGGACGGCGAAGCCCGGCTCAACGCCCTCATCCTGCTCATGCGCCGTGGCGCCCCGCGCCCGCCCCCGGGCCTGGCCCGGCGGGTCAGCGAAAACGACTTCGTCTCCGGCTTCACCGAGGAGGGCTTCAAGGGGGCGGTGGAGCGCATCAAGGACTACATCCTGGCGGGCGACTGCATGCAGGTCGTCCTCTCCCAGCGCCTGACCATCCCCTTCCAGGCCCGGCCCCTGGACCTCTACCGCGCCCTGCGCGGTCTCAACCCCTCGCCCTACATGCACTTCATGGACCTGGGGGGCTTCCAGATCGTCGGCTCCTCGCCGGAGATTCTCACCCGCCTGGAGGAGGGGGTCGTCACCGTCCGCCCCATCGCCGGCACCCGTCGCCGGGGTCACACCGAGGCCGAGGACCGGGCCCTGGAGGAGGAACTCCTGGCCGATCCCAAGGAGTTGGCGGAGCACCTGATGCTCATCGACCTGGGCCGTAACGACGTGGGGCGCGTCGCCCGCATCGGCAGCGTGCGCCTCACCGAGCGCATGATCGTGGAGCGCTATTCCCACGTCATGCACATCGTCTCCAACGTCATCGGTGAACTGCGCGAGGGTCTCGACGCCATCGACGTGCTGCGCGCCACCTTTCCCGCCGGCACCGTCTCCGGCGC
>JADZBU010000471.1 GCA_020851955.1 Chromatiaceae bacterium
GCCGACGCCTTCGACCAGCGCTTCGTCGGCCAGGGCGAGGCCGAGGACCGCTCCATCGAGGCCACCCTCAACCTGGCCTGGGAACTCATGTCCAGCTTCCCGCGCGATATGCTGACCCGCCTGAGCGAGACCGACCTGGCCAAATACCACCAGGGCACCGATTGATGGCCGGGCGGACGGACTGACATGGCCCAACAACTCATCAAGGTCCCGCCGACCAAGAACACCCTGCTGAAGCTCAAAAAGCAGGTTAAGTTTCTGGAAGAGGGCCACGACTTGCTCGAACGTAAGCGCGAGCTGCTGACCCGCCTGGTCTATGAGCGCATCGGCGAGTACCGGCGGCTGCGCCAGGAGGCGGAGGTGGCCGTGGCGGAGGCCTACCGCTGCCTGTCCATTACCCATCTGCGCATGGGCAGTCGCGGCATCAATCAGGCCGCCCTGGGCTCCGAGCTGGCCCTGCGGGTCGATATCCTGCCGCGCCGCAGCCTGGGGGTAGAGTATCCGGCGGTCTCCGCCGAGCGCCTGCCCCTCAAGCCCGTGGGCCTGCTGGGCACCGACGCCAGTTTCGACAACACCCGCGCCAACCTGGCGGATCTGGCCGTCACCCTGGCCCGCCTCGGGGAGGTGGAGATCGCCCTCCACCGCCTGATGGAGGAGCAGCGCAAGGCCCAGAAGCGCGTCAACGCCCTCAAATACAACATCATCCCCCTCTACCGCCGCACCATCCATTTCATCCAGTCCTCCCTGGAAGAGGAGGAACGCAACACCCTGTTTCAGGTCAAGCGCTTGCGGGAATTGGCCCAGGGCTGAGCCAGACCCGGGGCCTATACCCCGGGGGACCGGACTCTCAACACCGGGTTACGTCAGCCCCAGCGCCTTGAACGCCGCCTGGCGCATATCGCCGAAGAAGATGGGGTCAACCTGCTCAAGAACGTCCGCGTTCACGTCCAGAAACTGCCGCTTGTTTTCGATCGGGATCAGTGCCCGCTTGCCGCCGTTGTCCATGGCGACCTGGAGAGGCTCGGTAAGGGAACGCACGGGCTTGATGTTGCCCTGGATACTCAGGTCGCCGAGCACCAGCAGCGCGGACTGGGGTGGGGCCTTGCGTAGCGCTGAGTAAGCGGCAACGAAGAAGGCAACGCCTATCTCCGCCTCGACTTTGTTACCCAGTAAATCGATGACCTCGACATGAAAATCCGAGGTATCGAGTTCCCGCGGCACCCCGAAGGTGGTCTTGTTGGCGGACAGGTAACTGAAGGCCCGGTTCACCGACTCCTTCATCGCCCCACTCACCCCACCGGCGGGCTTGAGCTTGCCGGTGCCCGATGACAACGAAACCTCGACCCGATAGAGCCCCACGGTGCCGTCCCCACTCACGGATGCTGTATAGACCGTCCCCGGCGGCAGGGGATCTGGCGAGATCATACCGCGCCCCCCTTGCTCGGCCACGCCGACAAACTTCTCCTCCCCGGTGTCCTTGACCAGATAGCTGAAGGAGGTCTGGTAATACTCGAAGGAGCCCATCTTCTTGAGCTGCTCCTTCACCCGGCGCCGCCCCTCCAGGGCCAACTCCAGCAACTCGGCAAGGTCCTCCTGGGGGACCTGCCCATGGGGGTGCAGAATCTTCACCAGACCCGACACGGTGCGCCGGACGGCCTTTCGGTCGCGCGCGTTCAGGTGAGAGCCCAGCGAGAAATAGTGGTCGATGATCTCGGTGAAGTTGTGCTTGCGCAGCTCCCGCAGGGCCTCCGCCAGGTAGTCGATGACGAAGCCGTAGTGGTCGGTGAAGTGCTCGTTACGCATCTTCGGCACTTCCCAGCCCGGCAGGTAGAAGTGCAGCCGGTCGATAAAGGCCATGTCGTCGCGGATCACCTCCGGCATGGGCGCGAACAGATGTCCCGTCTGGACCATGACGTCGATCGGTTGCTGGGTGTTGCCAAACATGGCGATACTGGCGTACCCCGCCATGGCCTCCTGACCACGCTGGAACTGGCCGGACTCGCAGAAGGTCTTTAGCGTCGTGATGACCTCCTTGGGCATCTTCTGCAGGTCGGCCACCTCGTCGAAACCGACCACGTCCCAGATCATCAGCATCCCCTTCTGCTTGCCGTTCATGTGGCCAAACAGATTCGCCACCGTCGTCGGGCCGGTCAGCAGCGCCGCGTAGGGCGAAAGCTCCTGCACCGCATAGCTCTTGCCGGTGCCGCGCGGTCCCAGCTCCACCAGGTTGAAATTGCGCTCGCACAAAGGGATCAGCCGACACAGGAACAAGAGCTTGACCCGCCGGTCCATCACCGTCGGCTCATAACCCATGCTGCGCATGATGAAGTCCAGCCACTCATCGGTGCTGAACTCGGCACGCAGCCGGCGGTACTCCTCCAGGTCGAAGCTCGCGAGCTGGATGGGCGTGAGCTTGTCGATCCAGAAGGGATTCTTGCCCTTGGTCTCCTCGTCATACTCAAAGCGCATGTCCACCTGCGCCCAGATACCGCCGGTCAGAAGCCGGTCGAAGTCCCGCACATACTGGTCGGGGATATGCACATGGGTATGCCCGAAATTAGTCACCTCCGCCCAATACTGGGAGTCCACCAAACGCACCTTCACCTTATCGATAAAGGTGTGGCGACCCTGCTCCTTGACCTTGCTCTGGGCCTTGGTGGACTCATCCGGGCGGATGTAGTTGTCCGCCAGGGTATCGTTGACCACCTGCATGCCCATCTGGATGGCCATCTCGTCGGACGAGGCGCAATACTTACCGAGCAGATATTCCAGGACAAAGACCGGCACGTTGGCGCCAACCTTGACCTTGCGGACCAGGTCCTTACGGACCACCTTGCCGGCGAAGACCCGGTTGACCTTGTCGTCGAGCGCGTCCCGCGCCATGGTGTCTTGGCTCATAATTTCAGATCCCCAGCTTTACCGGCAGGGCGTCGGACTGGGCCAGCAGGCTGTCCGTATGGGCATCCAGCACCACCACCCGCAGCGACTGGCAGGCGTCGTTGGTCAGTATCATGCCCACGCCCGCCTCTTTTCCCAGGGCCAAGGTCAGGGTACCCCGTTCGCGATCGAAGTCCCCGCCGATCGCCATCCCCGCGCGGCCCACCTCCTCCGCGTCGGCCATCAGCAGAACCCGCAGCGCGATCGACTCCGTCGCCAACAGATCACCCACCGCGGTCAGTTTGAGCCCGAAGGTGCGGTTGGTCACCGCCGATGGACACTCAGCGATGCGGACCTGTACGCCGGGAATCGCGGCCGGCTTGCCCGCGGCCAGGCGCAGACTGACGACCGGTACGACAAGCTCCTGCAGGCTGAAGCCCCCGTGGTGGAAACTCAGGCTGCCCCCCGCCTTGAACACCCCCAGGCCCACCGGGAAGATGAAGGCAAGATCGGTTTGGTAACCCAACTCAGCCCCGGCCACCCGCACGGTCCCAGTCGGTGTGCTGCCCCCGTGCCCGATCCAGCAGCGGCGGTGCAGGTCCAGGGTGACGCCACCCGGGCTATCCGTCTTCATGTCGTCCTCCTTGCGGATGGCGAACTGGTGACCGTGGTCGGCGGTGATGACGAAGTGCTCGATGCCGGCAGCGGCAAGCTTTCGCGCCGCCCGGGCGAGGTTGCCGATGACGGTATCCATTACCTGCCGGGCCAGCAGGTCGCTGTCGGTCTCGCCAACGAAATCAATCTCCTGGGAGCGGATCACCACCAGCGAGGCGGTGCCGATCTCCTTTCCTACCTTCGCGGGAGATTGGCCGAGCAGCTTGCCCAGGGTCATTTCCACGGCATCCGGCACCTTAGCCTTGAGGAACCGCATCCGCTCCCCGGATTCCTTCATATCCGTCCCTTCGATGCGCACCGCCAGCTTCCCCTTGGTCTCCACCAGATTGAAGCTGGCCGAGGCCCCGGGCAGCAGCGCCGCCATGCCCACCGGGGTGATCGACGGCAAAGCTGCCACGGCCGCCCGCACCCGCAGGTCCTTCGCCCCCTCGATCTGGCGCGCCAGTTCCACACCCATCTCGAAGCGCATCGCATCGACGAAGAACCAGGCGACCCGCCCGCCCATCTTCTGGACTACCTCCGGGTAGATACGCGTCTGATGCAAGGCCCCAGGCACCGTCCAGGCCGATGCCGCCAAGGCCTTGGCAAATCCATCCGCCATGGTCCGCAGCAGGTACTCATGCGCCTGGCGGATGACCGCCAGAGCCTGTTCGGCTTCCGGTTCATCGTCCATCCGCGCGACCCAGGTCTCCAGCCGTCGTTGCAGGCCATCGACCCGGTGCCAACCTTCCTCGGCCGTGTAGGCGGCCAACCACCGGGCGGCATCGGTCCCCATCCGGCCCAACTCCGCGCGCACGCGTTCCACCTCCAGCCCCAGTTCCGCCATCAGCCGGCAAGCCTCCCACTGAGCCTGGCGGCGGAACTCGCGGTCAACCCAGAAGCTACGACCCCGGGCCAGGACGATGGCCAGCGCCCCTGCATAATCCTTGCGGGCGATCAAGGCCGCGGCATGAGCCAGCAGCCGCTCCTCCTCGAAACGGAAGGTGTCGATAGACCCCAGGCCGGCAGCCTCTAGCGCGGACCCCGCCAGCCCCAGGCCCTGCTCCACCGCATCGGCCAGGCCCTCGTAGGCATCGGGATAATGGCGACGCAGCCCCTCCGCCACCTCGCGAATGCGCCCGGCAGGGTCCTTGCCGGGTGGAACGGGCACCAGGGCCACTGACTTGGGCGGTGCGCAGGAGAGATCGGCACGGAATTCGTTGACCAGGACATAGCGACAGGTCCGCTCCCGCGCCTTGGCGAGGGTCATATCCGCGGGCAGGTCCAGGCCCAAACGCACCTTGATCAGCTTGAACAGTTCCGGCACCGCCTCCTTTCTCACCAGGACCTCGTCCTTGGCGTCGGAAGCCAGCCATTGCGTCAGCAGCACCTCGCCCTGAGCCCCCGCGAACAGGGTATGCAGGACGGAGGCGATCTGTCCGTCACTGCCCTGAGCCAGGAAGGCGACGATATCCTCGTAGGTCACCGTCGCCGGCCGCAGCATCTCGTCGATCTGCCCATCGGTAAAGCGCTGACGCAGCACGTTCAGGGCCAGGCGCTTGAGTTGCGGCTCGTAGCAGGCCCCGGCCCGCTCCAGTTCCATCAGTACCGAGCCCAAGCGGTCCCGGGCGATGCCCGGCAGGTACAGAACCAGGGGCTCTGGCTGATCCGCCGCCACGATCGGCTCCACCGCCGCGCGCAGGCCGAAGAAGCTGCCCTCATAACGGGCGAGAAAAGCGGAGCAGGTACCGATCGTTACCCGCGGCAGCGGATCGCCGTCGAGCGGCTCCAATTCCCGGTCGAAAAAGGGCCTGAACTCACTGCGCGGATCGTAGAAGACGACCACCGAGCGCTTGCGCAGCAGGTCGTCAAGGTGCTCGCAGAGGTAGTCGTGGAAAGCGTTCATCAGACTTCTCCATCACGCAGTCGGCCCTGACGGCGTAGCTCCATCGCAACGAACGGAGACTCCTTCATCAGCCGAGCGAATGAAATGTGTGACGCCCAATAGCTTACGGCGTCCTCCTCCCGCTCAGATCGGAAGTCGTTCAGCCCGAGCCGATCAATCGTGTTCTGGACCTGTTTGCGAATATCGTCATCCTCCGCCAGCCTTTGCCCCGGGATGACCTGGAATCCCACCAGTTCCAACTCGAACCAACCGTATTGCACCTCGAACGGATCGAGCACGTCGCCGCAGGCGTTCTTGCGTGCGTTCAACCGCGCGGCGGCCAGGCGATAGTTATCCCACTCATAAACTCGATTCCAGGCACGCGACTTCGGTGCCATGTGATCGACCGAGGCCGCTCCCGTCACCGGATGAATGCGAAAGCATGAATAGGCACAGACTTCGTCGTAGGCTTGCATCAGATCATCAATCGCCTCGGTCCAATAGGGTTCGATCTCAGACGACGGCAAGTCCTCCGGACGATTGATAAGGACGGCAATACGGGTGCCATCGGACTGGACTTCCTGGCGGGTTCGTTGCTTGAATGCCTTTCCCGACTTGCGCGGATGAGTTGGCATCTGACCAGTCATCTCGGCGATGGCAAGCAACCCGGGTTGACGCACCTTTACGTCGAAATCGGGTGGCTCAGGAGCCAGCGTAACCCTGATCAACTCCCGTGCCCCTGCCGCGATTCCCGATAGTGGGACCAGCGGACCCAAAACCGGTCGATGTCGCTTAACACCCCTCGCAACGCTGCATCGACCTGGTCGATTGCCGCGGGCGGCGGGGACTCCTGTCGCAGCAATGCCAGTGCCTGAGTGATTGCCCGTTCCGCCTCCAAGGACCTGGGCTCCTTTAAGTCAAAGGCTGACGAAGTCAACCACGCATTGGCATCGCCTCGGCGGCTCCATGGGAATGCACGCAGTTGCACCTCGCCTTGGGTCAGATCCAGCTCCCAGATCGCATCCTTGCGATCGTCAAAGCGCGGCTCCGACGATGCCAGCACCAAAGGCGAATGCGTTGCCGTGATCAACTGAACCGGGATCGTATGCTCTCCTGTCAGCGCCGCCATGACATCCAGAAGTGCGGGAACGATGCGGCGCTGCCACTGGGGATGCAGGTGGGCCTCGACTTCGTCGATCAAAAAGACGATCTCCCGCGCGGGCGTAATCCCCTGAAGTTCGGCCGAGGCGAGGTGCTCCTGCCAGGCCCACACCAGCAGATAGCCGAGGGAGACGATGCGGCGTATGCCTGCGGAGGCATGGATCAGCGGGACCTGCAAGCCATAGGGCATCTTGATGCTGGGGTGTTTGCGCGCGTCACCCAGAGAGACCTTGACCAGGGCGCCAGACTCCAACGGCTCCTCGTCCCCGGGCGAAAGTGCCCGTAGGACGCTTCGCAACTGATTGAACGCCTGACCGTTTTCGAGCTGCCAGTTCGCCCAGTCGGTGATCAGACCGTTGCAGTACTTAACCGGCTCGTTAAGCGGCAACCCGTCCCAAACCGATTGCGGGGAAAACAGATACGCGGGCTGCCGGTCGGGGTTCTCACCCTTCCAGTAATTGCGCGCCGGGTCCCACACCGAAAAGCCGCCATCGACTTGGGCGTAGAGCACCAATCCCGGGATCGGCGGGCGACCCTGGGCCAGGGGCCAATGTTCTGATTCTCGATCAAATCTGCTCGTATAGGCGTAAGGTCCCCCGCTTTTCTTCGTGTAGCGGTAGGTGATCCGCGGATCGGTGGGGGGTCGATGGGGCATGAGTTTTTGCCGCGCCCAGGTCCGCGTCAGGGCCCACCAGGCTGCGTCGAGCAGAAAGGTCTTCCCCAACCCGTTATCGCCCACCAGGAAATTCATGCGCTCATGGAACGCGATTTCCATGTGCGGAGCGGGACCGACGTCCTGAAATTGCAGGTATTGGAGCATGAGAATCGACCCTACTGTTTATCGATGTTGGCCAGATCGGAGTTTAGAGTTCGGAGTTCGGACCTTTTCGATACCCAAGGAGAGCAAAGTCGGTCTCCAGTTCGGCATCGTCCGGCCGTAGATTGCTCATCGGCACTCCAGCCCGTCCGAGCGAAAACAAGAAATCGACGCGACCCTTGCCGCACAGCTTCGCGGCCTGCCCGGAAGACAACTTGCCCTGCTCATAGAGCTTGGCCGCAAGCAGGAGACGCGCCTCCTCGGCAAACTCGGCAGGCGAGAGCGCGACATTGGCCAGCACGTCGTCGTCATAGTCGATGATCATCTGATGGGTCATGGTCGGGGCTCCGGTTTGGTCGTCAGTCGGCGGCTGAGAGATGGTAGCGCGTGCCACGGGCGGCACCGGTTTTGGTGATCGTGCCCTCGGCCAGCCAAGCATTGATGGCGATGTTCCACTGGGCGTCGGTGAGGCCGGTGGCGGCGAGGACCTCGGACTTGCTGATGGCACCCTGAGCAGCGGCGATGGCCTGTTTGACGGCGTCCAGCATGGCCGGATCAGGGGCAACGGAACCCGTTGCAGGTCTGGAACCTGGGCCGGCGTTATCTGATCTCGGGGCGGTGGGAGCGCGCCGAACCGGGGCACGCCCGGACGACTTGCGACCACCTCCTCGGCCGGTAACCGGCGCGGGAGCATCCAAGAGGCTCTTGAGGGCGTCTTTGACCGCGGCGGAGATGCGCTCCGCGATGAGGCGCTCTACCTCTGCGTGGGCAACCGTGCGCGCCACCCATTTCCCCTTGTCTCCCTCCTCCCAGAAGACCGCTTCCAGCCCGTGGGCGATGGCGAGGCTGCGATCCTGGGCACATTTGGGCACCACCCGTTCGGGCCAGAGGTGCATGGCCAGATGGGCCCAGTCGTATTTGCCGGCGACGAGTTCCTCCCACTTTTCCTTCACGGCCTTCTGCCAGGGGGTGTGGCCGATCATCCGCCAGAGGGGGCCGTAGTTGAGGATCACCCCGTCGTTCAGGTTGGGGTTCCAGAGGGGCGCGACCCGGGCGAGTTCTGCCTGTAGGGTGCGCAGTTCGGTCACCAGGGATTCCTGATCGGCCAGAGTGGCGCGTTCCGCCCCCCCCGGGTTGCCGCCGGCATCGGCGGTCAGGCGCAGCAGTTTGCGTTCTTCGTAATTGACCTTCTCCTGCACCAGTTCCAATGCCCGGTATAGGCTGTCCTTGCTGAAACGATGATAGTAGAGCCACAGGCTGTAGCGCCCGCCGAGGCTGGAGAGTGGCCAGTAGATCGGCGCCTGGCGGCGACTCTTGGAGTAGCGTTTCAGGTGGTCGGCGAAGAAGCCGGCGGGCCGGCGGAACCAGTCGCGCAGGGTTGGCACGCCAAGCAGTTCGCAGGCCTCCTGTTGGATGGCGTCGGTTTGGTCGCCGCAGATGACGACCAGCGCATCGTGGACCCGTCGTTCGATGTCGAGCGGGTGCTCCGGGTCGTCAACGAGAATGCCGTCCCAGGCCACGTCGAGCGGGTAAAGACCCTCGGCCCTCAATCGGCGGCCCGCCTCGGGCGAAAGTGGCAGGCCGTCGTCGCCTTGGAGCATTCCGGGTGGGCAGACGGGGAGAGGGGCAAATGGATCCGGCAACTCCGGTAATTGCCGTTCGCCGGTGGCATAGCGGATGTCCCAGCGGCCGAAAATAGTGCCTACAGCATACGAAACGGAGACCGCGACGAAGCGGTCAGCTTTTTGAATGCCGTTACCTTCGTCCGCTTCCTCTTCCCCATCTTGCGCTACCTCGGTACGCGAGTCGCCAGTGAAACGTTTCACGCAGCCACGATCTTCCTCGTTAAGGTTGTAGAGCTTTTCGGCGATTATTTCGGTTTCCCGCAGCAGACTTTCCGTTAATTCGCGCTGTGTACGATCGCACTCAGCGTAAGCGCGAAATGTCTCAGCGAGTGCTTGGCTGCCGGAAGGACGCACTCCCAAAGAAAGAAAGTAACGCGTCGTTTCTGAGAGTCGCCATTTCGGGATCTCGGCTTTGGCTGCTGCTTTCGCATTACGTTCCAAGTCCTCAAGCGTACTCTGTGGGATCTCAGGCACTGGAATCCGGCCAATCTGCGCCAAGTCCCAACGCCGTGTCGGTGACTGAGCCGCGACAAAGAGCTCCGCAACCCGAGAGTTGAGGAAAGCCATCAAACCATAGAGCTGTGATTCGCTCTTCGGAAAGATACCTGGTCCTTTCAGTGAAAAGATTGAATCAGCGGGAAGTGCGCGGACCGCAAGTCCCTTGAACGTCACATTTGGAAAGGTTAGACCCTTTCGAAAATAGAACTCGGGATTTGGAAGTCTTGAGCGACTGTGACCCTGGCTGTCACGATTTTCCTTTATCGCGCGACCTTCGAACCTCCAATCAACCAAGAGATCAGAGACATAAACGTAGCGCGCGAATGCACCTCCTTTGAAATAGGTATACCAGTCGTCACCAGGAATGACTTCCCACCAAAGCCGCAAAAAACGTGGATCGTCTGCAGTGAATAATCCCCACTTAAGATCGGCTACGTCTTTGAGTAGTCGCGAACTGGCCAGAATTTCCAACAACCGCCGGGTGAGCCAGTAGCAAAATGGATTTCCTTGAATTCGAGACAGCGCATTTGCGCTTACGCTGTAAACGTAAGGTCCGGAGAAAGAGTTTAGAGTTTCTCGCAACTCATCTTCTCGATTGGACGAATTCAGTAAGCGGAAGACGTGGATGTCATGGGTAATCTGACCACCGTCCAACGGCTTCTTCAGAATCGCTGCCGAAACCTCAATCATTGCGTTGTCTAAAACCCCAAACCCTAAGTCCGCAACGTGACTAAGGTGAAGTGTATTCAGAAGAAATTTTCGCCTGTATCCGGCGAATGATTCGAGAAACAAGGGATTTCGCGGCGACAGAATGCCAATCTTTCCATTTTCGCGAAGCCACCCCGATGACCGCTGCACAAAGCAGACAGACATATCGTTGGAAAGAAATTCGTAAGAGCTTTCGAGATAAGTTCGGGAGACCTTACTTGGGTCACCAAACGGCGGATTCATAACGACTAGATCGTAGCGTTTGCGGCACAGGTCGATAAAGGCAAAGCCTTGCGCAGCGTCGTCGGCGAAGAGGCGGCGCCGAAATCCGCTGCTATCCTCGGCCTGCTCGGCGTAAGCCTTGAGCGCGCCATAAATCCGCTGTTCGGCAGACTGCCAGAATTGCTCGTCACTCAGGCCGGGCAGGTTGAGCTCGGTCTGCTCGGGCCGTTCGTCACCCAGGGAAAGCTGGAACTGCCGGGGGGCGGCCAGGCGTTGCGCGAGCGCGCACGCCTCGGCGATGGCGCCGCGGATCTCCTCCTCGATGCGCAGCAGCGAACCAGCCTCGCCGGCGAGGGCCATGCGGTCGAAGACCTTTTCCAGCAGGAAGGTGAAGGCGGGCCGTTCGCCTAGGGGGAACTGCTGCTCGATGAATTCGCGGAGCAACTCCTTTTCCCCCGGCATCGGCTCGGCACAGACCACATTGGAACGGGTGACCCGGGGCCGGTCGGCGGGCTTCACGCCGCCTTGGTGCCAGGCGCGCTGGGCGCGCAGCCAGAGGGAGAGTCCGGCGATCTGCACGGCGCGCCGGTCGATGTCGATGCCGTGAAGGTTGTGCTCGACAATGAGGCGCGGGACCTCGCGGACAAATGCCGCCTGGTCGGCAAAAGCAGCGGCGAAGCGGACGAAGGGCGCGAAGATGTCAGCGACCTTCGCCCGGTCGTCCGGGCCTTGGGCGATGTCCCAGGCCTCGGCGTAGATACCCTCGTAGAGGTCAAAGGCGTAGAGGCCGAAGTGCATCGATCCACATGCCGGGTCGAGCAGCCGGATCTCACGGGGGTCCTTGAGCGGGCGGTGCGGGATATGGACCGGTTGGCGCAGCAGTTCTTCCTGGGAGAGGGTGTCGCTGGCCTTCGCCTCGCTGCCGACGGCGACCTCCGGTGCGGATGCGCCGGGTTCCAGAAAGATCTCGGTGGGCCGGCGGACGAGATACCGGCACTGCTCCTTCAGGCGCGTCTGGCCCCGGGTCATCTCATACCAGAGACGCCCCAGCGTGTTGTCGGTGAGGAACTCGACGACATAGCGAGGGGTGAAGAACTGGTTGCGGACGGCCAGCTCGCGGCTGTTGCGCGGCGCGGAGGACTCCTCGCGCATCCGTTTGCGCTCGGCCTCGTCGTTGTAATACTGGTAAATCCAGCCGATGGTTTCGTCGTCGCGCCAAACGTCGGCCAGCTCCGGCGCGTTCAAACCGGCCAGGAGTGCCTCGCTGGTCGCGCGCTTCGGCCAGAGCAGGGAGCTGGCATCCCGGCGATTGAAGAGCACCCGGATCTGGACCGAAAGCTCGTCGAAGAGCGATTCGATATAGAGCCGGTAGCCGCGATCCGGGAGTTGCACCAGCCCGGGGGCGAGCCCGCGGAACTCCTTGAACCCCGACGACTGCTCGCCCCGGGAGATGCACTCCTGCACCAAGCCGCGGGCCTCCAGCATCTTGAGAGCGACGAAGCGGTTCAGCGTCGTGAAGGCTGCCTCCCGCCGGTAACTCGCCACTGCCTCCGCCGCGCCCTGCCCGCTCGCCCGAAAATGCTCGACCGCGGCCACCAGCTTGGTCCGCACGATCCGCTGCGCCGCGTCCAGATGGCTCCCAGGCTCGCCTGCAATGGTGCCGTCCAGCCGGATGTCGAAGACACCCGCCAACTGGTCGTCGAAATCCTGCTCAAGCAGCCCGCGAGCGGCCTGAGTGGCGCGTTGGATGCGGTTGCGGGTGTCTTTGTCCATCGTTCACGGCCCAAGTCGAATCGTAAATAAGCTCATAAAAACAGATACGTGTATAGAAGTGCGAAAAAATACGCTCGCGAGCGTAAATTTTTCGCTCGCGATCATAAATTCGGACCACGGGCGTAGAGGGTGCCTTTGCCCTCGCCATGCGGCTCCAAGAAACCATTAATATTTAGCCTCTTGAGTAGGCGCGTCGCCTGCTGAGGACTGATGCCACACAGTCGTATCACATCACTGCGTCGGATGTTGCCATGTTCGCGAACGTAGCGTTTGACCATCTCCTCCTGCTGAAGGGGATCGAAACCCGCTTGGCGCACGTAGTCAAGGGGGCTGCCTAGCTGACGGTAGACGGCTGCGCTCAGGGTGTAGGTCCGTCCTTTGCGTACGCCATGGGCCTGCAAGAGGCCCGCTTCGACGAGTCGCTCCAAGACCGCGCGCCCATAAGCACTGTCTCGTTGCAACAGCTTGGCGGTCTCGGGTGAATCGAGACGGCGGGCGTGGCGCAGTTCCGCGAGAACCAGCAAGCTGTCGATTGGTAGCCCGGTACCGAGCTGGTGTTCCTGCTCCAGGACGAGCTTGAGGAAGTTGAGGTCCGCTTCGGCGCAGTTGATCTCAACGATGACGCTGGATGAGTCGCTGCGGGCATAACTTGGCGGTGGGCGCCCATAGCGCAGAAGGCCCTGGTAAATGAGATCGACGCCGCGGCCGGTACGCTCGGCCAGCCCGATGCGCTTGAAGGCATCGGCCAGCAGCGGATTGCGAGGGCGGGGCTCGACCACCAGCAGATTATCCAGGGACACGCCATCGACGAAGCCGCCGGGACTGCCAAGTGAAAGGATCTCGGTTTGCCAGCGGACATGGACCGCCCCCAGACGGCTGTAATCCCGATGGGTCAGGGCATTGACCAGGGCTTCGCGGAAGGCGCGGGGCTCTACGTTGGGCACTGGGACCCGGAATAATCCAGACTGGAGTTCGCGCTCGCTGACCCGGGCCAGAAACTGTTCTTCGATGCGCTCGAACAGGCGGATGAGGGGCCAGCGATAGAAATCGTTGACCCGTACATCGGTCCCGTCGAGGACCTGGAAGGCCACCTCATGGGTCGGGATGTGGGTGCGAATGGCCGATTCGCGACCGATCAGCAAGAGACCTGTCACCGTCGGGACGCGCTGCCCGGACTCGGTCCGGGTCAACCCAAGCGCGCCGTCGAGTTCAGCGTCGTCGAGACCGAGCAGAGACCGGTCGCCCCGGTAACGCTCGATGGCCTGGCGCAGCCGATGGCGCTCCGCGGGGTCGAGCGTGTCGAGGTCGGCGCCGGCGACCGGTAGCGCGGAGTAGTCCGAAAGCCGCAGATCGGATTCGCGCGATGCGAACTCGTGCGGAAGAAACGGCACGCACTGCGGTTTACCGTCGGCCAAGAGTCGCCGGCGCTGGAGCGTGCCATCGCTGGTGGCAACCAATCGGGTCGATCGAGGAATCTCGATCCGAGCGATCTTCAGTCCCCCAGACTCCATCATGACGATGCGTACGCTGAGTGGTGGAATCGTGCGGTTGGCGATCATGGCGGCCAACCCGTTCAGATCATGGTGGTCCGGGTGCAACCCGGTCGGTTGTCCGTCATCCTCGACGCCAAGGTAGATGAGGCCACCGTCCGTATTGGCCAGACAGACCGCCGCGAGCACCAGATCCTTGTCCGGCAAACGTTTCCGATCGCTCTTGAACTCGATGGTCAATGATTCGGCGGCAGGGATTTCGGAGTCGAGCATGGCGGCGCCTATTGGACCAGGACCTTCTTGCCAGCCGCGATGAGCTCCAGGCACTGCTCTTTCAGTCCATCGAGGGCCTGATCGAGCTGTTCCTCGTTCTCGATGCCGCCGGCGAAGTAGCTGGATGCCGAGACCTTGACGACGCGGTTGCCGTCGATCAGGCGCATGAGTTCCTCGATGGCCTTGTTGCGACGCACGGGACAGGCGTCCAGGTCGGCTCGGAGCTGGGGTATCGAGGGGTTGGTCGTCTGGGCGAGGGTATAAGACACCAGCGGCTCGGCGACGCGGTCGCGTTGGTCCTCCCCCACTTCTTCCCAGCCGGATGTGCACCGCAGTTGACGGAGGGCTTCCTCGTAGGCCTGGGCGCGTGCCGCCAGGGCCTTGTTCAGGCGTTCCCGGTAGGCGGTCTCCAACCCCTTGGCGTGCTGGTCGATGGCCGGCAACTCGCGGAAGAAGGACTCGCGGGCCAGCAGGTCTTTGAGCTGCTCGGCGTGCTCCCGGTCGCCATCGCTCAGGTCCGGCTCCTGCTCCAGGAAAGGCCAGAGGCTATCGAGGGCCTTGCGCGCCCGGCCCAGGTCGTGGATCGCGGGCCCCGTCAGGGCAACCGTGAGCTCGGCGCCCCGCTTGATGGCCTCTTTCAGTGCCTGGTGGCAGGCGGTGAAGGCCTTGAGGGCCTGGCAGTCGCGCTGGCGGCGGAAGCCGATGATGTTACTCAGGGCGGCGGCCAGCACCTCGCCCCCGGGGAGCCCATGTTTGTCGAGCTGGGCGAGGACCTCCCGCAGCGTCTCCTCATGAGCCTCCGTGGTCTCGCGGATGGCCTGGGCGATGAGGTTTTCCTCGTATTCCTGGATCTCCTTCCCGAAGCAGGTCTTGTAGGCCTCGCCGGCCTCGATGTAGTCCGTGAATTCGCAGTCGGTGGTCCGGGGGCGAAAGGAGGCCTGGCGGAACAGGTTGTTATTGGTGAAGGTGGTACGCGCGTCCAGGGACAGGGCGGAGTCGATGACCTGCCCCTTGCTGGTCGCCTCGATCTTGCCGGCGCGCAGCAGGGCGATGACGAGTAGCCGCACGGTGTCGAACTCCCAACCGAAGGGCTCTTTGGCGAACTCGTCGGTCAGCCAGCGCCCGCTGGCGGTCTCGCCATAGCTGGTACGGTTCTGAATGCGGGCCATGACCTCCGCGAGTATCCCGGTCTCGACGATGAAGATGGGCTTGCCGCCCTGGTCCCGGACCAGTCCGAGGTCCGCGTAGAGAGGTGTCAGTCCCCGCAGGTTCTGGGTGGTCAGCAGGACGTCCAGATCGTTCTTGGTGACCCGCGCGGCGGCCTCCGCGAAACGGTCGAAGACCTCCGGCAGGGCCTGGGCCAGAACTTTGGCGGCGGTGCGGGAACAATCGCTGGCGCCCTCGTCCGGACTACGGTCATTGCCGCGAAAAAAGAGGGTGCCGTTGAGCAGGGCCTGTTTGACGAGCCGCTTCAATTCATCCTGATGGCGGTGCTGGCGGATCTTTTCCTCCGCCACCAGGGCGGTCTCGTCCTTGGTCTGGGCGCTCCGTTCCTTGCGGGACAGCATCTCCCTGGAGCGGTGGAGCTCCACGGTCTCGCGGTCGATGGCCTGATGGATGGCGGCGACCCAGAAGACAGCCTGGGTCTGCGTCTGGCTGCGGCGGCGAAAGTCCTCCACCTGCTGGTCGAACTCGCTCCCGGACTCGGCCAGGGCCAGGTGGAAGGGAATGTCCCCCTCCACCGCCAATCGCTCTCCCAGGTAGAGCCCCGCCTTGAAGGGCTTGACCTCCAGCAGGTTGTGGGAAGGTTGCGGCTGCCAGAGGGCAGTGACGGCCTCGGCGTGCAGGCGGGCGGTATCGCCGGGCTTGGGAACCAGACCAGAACGCTGCCGTTCCCAGTCGTCCTCGGCGGGGGTGGGAATCCGGTAGCCATCGTCGCCGCGGCGGACCATGAGGCCCTTTTCCAGGGCGTCCAGGGCCTGGCGGACCTCGGCGAGACGGGAGTCGGCGGCGATGGCGGGATGCAGCCCGGCGGCGATGTTCTCCGCCGTGCGGTGAACGCTGCGCACATATTGCAGCAGGCAGATGACCTTGGCGACGGGCTGGGCCAGGGGGTGCGCGATCTTTTTGCCGATGTCGTCGATCTTGGCGCGAATCTCGCTGCCGATGTTGCCCGACACCAGGTCATAAATCTGGTCCACGCGGGCCAGGGTGCCAAGGGGTTGGCTGGCCAGATCCACGTCCGGGTGGATGAGCAATTGCTGGGCGAGCTTGATGATGGTGCGGTTGGCGCCGCCGACGTGCTTGCTCGCCCCGCCCTGGGTGCGCAGCCCGGAAACGATCTGGATGATGAGATCGATCTGGTAGGGGAGCAGCGGGTAGAGGTCAATGAAGGCCTCGGCCGTCAATTCGGGCAATTTGATGTCGGCGGTGAGGCGGGTGTTATCGGTCAGCCGGCCACGGTGTTCGGTAAAGCGCTCCCGCAGGGTCTTTTCGGCCTCGGCGTTCTTCGCGAGCACACGCTTGCTGGTAACCTCCGAGATGTCCGAGGGCTCCAGGTGGACCTGAAGCTCGGAGGGGAAGCGGTCCATCAGGCGGGCGAGCTCGACCCGGCGGTCGTCCAGTCCGCCCACGAGTTCAGTGAGCTTTTCCTGGGAGGTGACGACGATCCACAGCTTGCCCCGGCCGAGCCGCCCGAGGCTCTGGACGACGGCCTGGAGATCGAGCATTTTCTGGACGTCGCGGGCAACGAACTGGCCCACCTCATCGATCACGAATAACAGGCTCTTGCCGGGCCGCCGGCGGGACATAAGCTCCAGGCCCCGGGCGGCCAGGGTGCCGGGGGTGACGTCGGCGCGTCTCATGGCCGACTCGCGCCAGCTATCGGCCGTGGCATAGGTGGCCGGGTCCATGAGGTGCATGACACGACTCGCCTGCTGGACGGCGATGGCAATCTTGCCCTTCTCGAAGTCCCAGTCCTTGTCAAAGACCTGCCGGTACTGGGCCTTGAAGGCGTGGAGCTGGCCTTCCTCCTCCAGGGTAATCTCCAGCTCGGAGAGGTCCAGGTCTCGTGCATAGCCCAGGCTGTGCAGGAAGAGCCGGTACATGATCTCGGTGATGCTCTGGTTGCCGGTGCGGATGCCGCGATCGGTGGAGACATCGAAGATGACCGCCTCGGTGGGAATCCGCTCGGCGATGTTGTGCAGCAGGACCTGGATCTTTGGATCATGACAGCGCTGGGCGAGGCGCTCCCCGGCACCCTGCCCGAGGATGTCACGATTGGCGAGGGCGAGGCCTAGATACTTGGCGAAACCGGACTTACCAGAACCGAAAAAGCCAGAAACCCAGACGGCGATACCTTCGTTGGGCTTCCGCCAGGTGGTCTGGTAGTGGTCGAAGATCTTCAGGAAGTGAGCGCGGATCGAGTCAGTGACGACGTATTCGGCCAGTTCGTCCCGGATGATGGTCTCGTCGGCCTGATCGACCTTGATGACCTCCTCGATCCGGCGATCGATGTCGTTGGCGAACAGATCCTTGATGTTGCTGACGTTCATGATGCAAATCCTTAGAAGATCTTCGGCCGATAGTTGTGCTCGGCATCCAGGACACCCATGAACCGCAGTCCCGCGGCGCCGTCCAGGTCCCCCGGATAAAAGAGTACAGCGGGGACAAACACCTTGCCCTTGAGTTGCTCCAGCAGGGCGGAGGTGCGGTACATGGGAAAGAGGGCGCCGGCGCGCAGGATGAAGATCACCTCGCGGAGGGGGTCCGCGTTGGGGGGGATGCGCCGGGCGACCAGTTCGTCCAGGGGTTGGTACTCGCTGAGAATCTGGAAGATAGTCTCGACCGTGGCCTCAAGGCCGACCGTCTTCTCGGCGTCGATCAGGGCTTCGATGTCCATGCCTTCCGCTGCCAGGGCCTCGGCGAGGCAGTCAGCGAGCGAGATGATGGTCACCCCTTTGCCCAACTGCTCCAGCCGCGTACGCAGCAACGAGACCTGTCGGCGGACCCCGAACTCCTCCTCCGGCGGATAGCGGAAGATGGCGTAGGGCATATCGTGGTAAGCGCTGAGCTGCAGCCGGGGGTCCGGCTGCTTCAGCACCGGTTCGAGCCGCAGGGTCAGACGCTCCAGCCAATCGGACATCAGTGAAGTTCCTTGACAAAATCAGCCGCGGACGCCGCCGGTAGCTTGATTTGGGCCAGGCTGCCGGCAACCGCGTAGTGCAGTTTGCGGTACTGGTGGAGCCGCAATAGTTCGCGTTCGACGTCGGCGGCGTCCATCAAGTAGAGGCGCCAGTCCTCGGCATCGATGAGGCGCCGGGCGTTGGCGGCGCGGTCCATCATGGCGTGTAGCAGGTAAAGAAAACTCGGTTCCGGTAGATGGTAGGAGGCAAACTCCCGTGACTGGGCGCCCCTGAGGAGCCCGAAATCGACCGCGAGCCGCAAGAGGCCGGAGGCAACGCGATTCGTGGTGGCCTCGCTCCAGTTGACGGTCTCCTCGATACCTGGCTGCTTGCCCAGGCTATGCAGATAGGGGAGCAGGTCCTCGGCACGCAGCCGGTAGGCACCGGCGGCAAACCGAGGGTAAAGCCAGTTGACGAGGAAATCCCGAACAAGGAACTCATCGCGGGTCAGGTGATAGAGCAGCAGCGGTTTCCAGACCTCCCGGTCACAGCCAGCCTTGGCAAGCTCCACCAGGGGGCGATCCCGACCCGAGGGGTCGAAGCGACGGCTGACCGCCCAGGTCACATTCAAGGCCCAATTGGCACTCTTGGCGCCGATGGTGTTTTCCTGGCGGACGCGCTTGAGATTCCCGGTCTTCGAGAGTTCGTAGTCCCAGCCGCGGAAGACCGCATAGGTCTCCTCGATCAGGGAGCCCTTGATGGCCAGGCAGGAGGCGACCTTGGGGCAAGCCTCCATGCTCAGTCCTCAAGTCGCGCATAGGGGATCGCCGGGCTACCTCGCTCGCTTTTGGCGAAGCCAGCCGCCAGCAGGGTGATGATGTCGTCGTTGGGCAGGAAGGTGCCGGACAGGGGAAGGGACCGTCCCTCGGCGGAACGACGCAGTTTATTGACCACGGCGACCTGACTGGAATCGGCGAGACCCCACTCGGCAAGGTCCGCAAGCAGATTTTCCCGACCCGGGGCCGCCAACATCTCGAAAAAGGGGCGCCACCGCTCCCCCTGATCCAACCATTCCTGCCAATGCGCCTCGAATCGATCCTCGATCTCCGCGGGGAGGTTCCAGAGTGTCATGCACCCCGGTGGGTCAAAAAGCTCATGACAGCGGCTGCGCGCGACGGCAAAGGCAATCCGGGCCTGGGCAAAGGGATAGGTGGAGGGAAAGCCGCGCTTGAGGGCCAGGGCCCCATGGCGACCCAGGATGCCCCGGGTGTTCCACCAGCCTGCCGCGTCCATCTCCCCGTGGCGAGCGACCGCCAGCCGCAGCTTGAAAAGCCGCTCAAAATCAATAGGTAATGCCGCCTCCGTCACTTCCAATCCTCCCCTGCTCAACAATAGGAACCCTGGATGACGGCTGCGCCCGTACCCCTTGGTGGTCGATCTGGCTTAGGCTTCCGGGGCAGGGGACCATATCACCACGGGCCTGGCATCGCAATTACAGCCTTGTTCGCTGATTGGCTGCTTGGGGACCCCTGGAGGCCGGCCTTCCCGGTAGTCGCACCCTACAAGGGGGAACGGGGCGGCATGGCGCAGGCCCACGGAGGAGGAGACACCCGAGGCATACCTATGCCCCTTCCCTAACCTCCAGGTAACCGTTCAGACCCCCCGGCTGCATGGGTTGGGTTCTATAGCTCAAACCACTGATTCTCTTGCTCCCTCCCCCCTTGCGGGGGAGGGTTGGGGAGAGGGGTCTGAAGGGTTACACCTCCAGTAGCTCCGCCACCTCCGCCAAGGTTTCCCCCGCCGCGCTGAAATCCAGCCGGTTGAGCTGTTCCGCCAGCCGGTTCAGCGCCTCCGACCAATCACCGCCCCCCAGTTGCGCCCGAAGCGCGGCGAAGCTGGCCTCGGCGGCCATGTCCTGCCGGCGCAGTAGCTCGGCCAGTTGGGATAAATGTGGCGCCAGGGCCGCCCGGTCCAGAGGAGCGGTGGCCACCGGGGGCGGCGGCGCGGGCGGCAGTTGCGCCAGCCCGGCCAGGACCGGCGCCAAGGCCGCCGTTAATGCCGCCAGGCCTGGCGCGATGGCCGCCTCATCGCCTTCCTTCAGGGCCTGTTCCAGCGCCGCGGCGGCGCTGGCCACGCTAATCATCGAGAGGTTGGCGGCGACGCCCCGCAGA
>JADZBU010000472.1 GCA_020851955.1 Chromatiaceae bacterium
AATTGGCCTTGCGTGAGCGGGACCGCGACCAGCCGGCTAACGGCGGATTCCGCTTGGCTCACATCATCCGCCAGGCGGATGGCGGCTTGATCGCGGGTAATCCTTTGGCCCGCGTGGACGCCTTTCGTTGATCCGTAACCGATGGTCCAGACTCCGGCAGAATCACGATAGGCTTTATCGCGGAAGCCCTCGAAGTGGATCAAGAGGCCAATGCCGTTAGCGGATATTTTCATAGATGGGAATTATAGCGCAATTTCATTGGGAATAGCGGGTTGGAAGTATGCGCAAGGCAAATCAAAACAAAGCCAGTGCGTCCTCCAGGTCATGCACTTCACCGCGTAGCCATCCTCATCCCTTCGGGTCCACAGTTGGCACGTTTCCCGGACGGCGCACCGCCCGTCGAAACACGCCCGCCGCTTCTCCCTCGCCTCCGTGCAGCCCAGATACTCTCCAGAATCGCCATCAGAGGCGTTATGCGGCTCGACCAAGTCCAAGGTACTCCTGACGGCTGGGAATGGCTGTACGGGGCTCCTACGAGCTTCTATGGGCATATCTGCACGGTCTCCAGGCTGACACCTGCCTCTTGCAGCACTTCCGAGGACAGCAGCAGCGATTGGTGCCACCGCTCGGCCTGCTCGCGGGGCGGTGCTGGCGCGACGACGCGGGCGATACCGGACTGGATAATCCGCGCGGCGCAATGGGCGCAGGGCGGCATGGGCCAGACGTAGAGGGTGGCGCCGCGCGCTTCTTGGGGATTGACCCTGGCTAAAGCGTTGTCTTCGGCGTGCAGTGTCAGTTGTAATTTCAGGTCCCGGTCCATCAACCGCTCATACCGATCCTCGATCCCGGCGGGCAAGCCGTTAAATCCGGTCCCCAGGATGCGGCGATCCTTTACCACCACCGCGCCACACCCCGTGCCCGGATCTTTCGACCAGCCGGCGATGATCTGGGCCAACTCCAAAAAGCGCGAGTCCCATTTGTTCATTGGGCATCCTCATCCGGCGCGAAGGCAAACCACTCGCTGACTTCCCCCAGCACGTTGGTATGCAGCGACTCCAACAACTGTTCCTCGGTCGGGCTCTCGGTGTGTTTGAAAGCCCGGCGGTAGCCCCGGCGCAGGCCGTTCTCCAGGCATTCGGTGAAGAGGCGGTATTCTCTGGGGCGCATCTCAAAACTCCTCTACCTTCCAGCCCCCGCCATTCTTCTTGGCGAGGGGATAGGCCACGGTGAAAATGAAGGGAAATTGGGCGGCGGCGACTTTCAGCTTGACGCGGGCGTCGTCCTGGAAAACCGCGGGCGAGCCTTTCACGTCCACCATCTCCAGCAGGCCGTCGGCGCGCATCACGGCAAAGTCGATAGTGAGAAAACAGTTATCCGCCAGGCGCAGCTTGATGGCCTCGAAGGCATACCAGAGGATCTCGCCCGCCTGCTTGCGCGCCGCCAGGGTGAGTTCATAGGCGGCCTCGGTGCGATTGCGCTCGCCCGGCTTGAGGCGGCCGAGGGCGTGAAAGCGGCGCTGCATCACGGCTGGGCCTCCTCCAGGTCGATACACTTGTCCAGGTAGTGCCGGGCTTTTTGCAGGTCCGTGAGCCGGTCGGTGTCCTTCTTGCGGCGCAGGAGGTACTTCAGGACATTGCCCTCGTAGAACGAAAGATCGTAGGCATCAATCACGTCCCAGGGCTGAATCTCATGCTGCCGGTAGTGATCGCCCCCGACCTGGCGCTCGCGCAGCGCGTCCTGGTGATCGGTTTTGGCCCGCTTGAAATCATTGGGCGTCCAGTAATGGCCTCCGGCGTTATCGCGAATGGGGTCAGTCATGGTCATATCGTGCATCCCGCATGGAGTTTGCGCTTGGCTGAAACATAGGCTGCATGAGCATCTGCTGGGTCTGTAAAACAACCGATGTGAAAATGTTTCCCGTTGGCTTTTATCTGCGCCTTAAATATCTGATTGTATGAGTCCCAAGAAACCCCTAGATATCCAGACGTGTTTCCAACACACGGGCTGCGCAGATTTTCATGATTTGTAGAACATGACACCACACGCAAGTTTTCGAACCTATTGTCTGATGGATCGCAATTAATATGGTCAATATCCTGTTTTGGCCACGACCCTGTTACCCAAAGCCAGATGATCCGGTGGTTATAGAAGTACGACCCATCAACCCAGGTTTTTGAATACCCGTTTTTTTGTTTATTCCCAGCAATCAAGTTTGGTCTGCGACCCCTTCCTGGTTTTTTCCATGAGAGACTCCCGTTTGTAGCGTCGTAGTCAAATAATTCTCGCACCCGATCAGCCGTTAAATCATTTCGATACTTCATGGAAATTATCCTCATCAGAAAGATCATCGTCTGCCCCGACTTCGCGCTCGAAGCCAGAGCATCGGGGCTGGCGCATCAGCCGCCCGATATCGCAGTCTTCACCGCCCTCGCGCCGCTCCCAGTAGCGGCAGTGGCGACAGGGGGAGTGGGAGTAGGTGGTCACAGTGCCGCCTCCGCTTCCTCGTCCAGGATCGTGGCATCGGGATACCAGCCCGAGACTTCGGCCTCGCTGGCGGGTGGGGTAAAGGCGTGTGATGCCCACCCGGTAGCCTCCTGGTGAATCAGCCAGAGTCGCTTAGGAGTCAGGTAGTCCACCAAGGCATCATTGGCCTCAAGAATCACGGGGCGCCAGGCGTCCAGGACTTCCGTCGGGCCTTTGGCGCGCAGCTTGCCGCGGTTGTCCAGGTACAGCGTCAGCCCGTCCCAAGTGGCGGTATTCAGCAGGTCGGATGGGTTTTTCATAGCGCAGGCCAGCAGGTCAGTGCATGGTCGCGGGCTGAATACCGAGGGCGCGGATGCCTTCGGCCAACAACTCAGGCGGATACTGATTCACCTGGTAAGTGCCTTCAATCAGCTTTGGTGCGCTGCTGATGCCACGATAGCGCGCCGCCTTGGATGCCCATGCACCCAATGCCATCGCGATGGTTTGGTCGCCGCGGTAGATTTGCGTCGGCTTGATGTCGTGCTTGAGGCAGAACGTGCGCGCCGTATCGTAGAGGTTGCCACCCGTGAACTGGTCAAGGCGCTGCACTTCGGCCTCGATTTTCTGTTCCAGGTGCGATTGCCTGACAGTCAAGGCCGCCTGTTCCGCTGCCATGGCATCCTGCTTGGCCTGCATGGCTAACTGGTCGGCCCGCATAGCCAGGACGGATTGCGCCGTGTTGGTAATCATGACCAACTGTTGAGAAATGGGATCGTCAGACAACGCTGCCTCGGTCGCGTCATAGCGCCCAGTCGTGACAATGGCCGGGATGATTTTCCCGTACAGCAATGATTGAAACGCTTTTGTTTTGGTGGAGTCGTGCTTTCCGGCCAACTGGGCGGCGCCGGAAATATCCACCCACAA
>JADZBU010000473.1 GCA_020851955.1 Chromatiaceae bacterium
CCACCCTGGTGCTGGCCCGCACCGACGCCGAGGCGGCCAACCTGCTGACCTCCGATTTCGATGCCAACGACAAGCCCTTCCTCCTGGGCACCCGCACCGCCGAGGGCCTCTACAACGTCAAGAACGGTCTGGAGCAGGCCATCAGCCGCGGCCTGGCCTACGCCCCCTACGCCGATCTGGTATGGTGCGAGACCGGTACCCCGGACCTGGGCTTCGCCCGGGAGTTCGCCGAGGCCCTGATGGCGCAAAACCCCAACAAGCTGTTGGCCTACAACTGCTCGCCCTCCTTCAACTGGAAGAAGAATCTGGACGACAAGACCATCGCCAAGTTCCAGGACGAGCTGTCCGCGATGGGCTACAAGTACCAGTTCATCACCCTGGCTGGCATTCACAGCATGTGGTACAACATGTACGACCTGGCCTACGACTACGCCCGGGGCGAGGGCATGCGCCACTATGTCGAGAAGGTGCAGGGACCTGAGTTCGCGGCGCGCGACAAGGGTTACACCTTCGTTTCCCATCAGCAGGAAGTCGGCGCCGGCTACTTTGATGACGTGACCACGGTTATCCAGGGCGGGGCTTCCTCCCTGACCGCCCTCACCGGCTCCACCGAAGAGGCCCAGTTCGACCATTGAGTCGCTGGGCTGGTCAGGGCGGCCATTCGGCCGGGTAGTCAGGCGCTAATGCCTCTCCCCGGGGGCATTGGCCGCTGAAGGAAAAGCCGGTCCCGGGCAACTGGGACCGGCTTTTTCCCGTTGAGCGATAGGCCAGAAGTATCAGAGAGCGTTATTTTTTGGTACCGGGTACCGGGTGCCGGGTGGCGATCGGCGGGGGTGTCGACAGCAGGGATGCTGTCGTCAAGCCAACAGGGAGGTATTCACGGCGTCCCCCGCCGATCGCTACCCGGTACCCCGGCGTGAACCACTAACCGAGGCCCCATTGCGGGATCCGACCATGACATTGCCTAGCCTGAAAACCACTGATTTGAGCGACGAATGGGGGGATCAGGCCCAGATCTGCGCCCCCCTCTTCCGCGACTTTGGCGGGCGGATCGATTTCCACGGCCCCATCGCCACGGTGCGCTGCCCGGACGACAACTCCAAGGTACGGGAACTGCTTGACGAACCCGGCCAGGGTCGGGTGCTGGTCATCGAGGCCGACGCCTCGCCGCGCTGCGCCATGCTCGGCGACCTGCTGGCCCAACGGGCGGTGGATAACGGCTGGGCCGGAGTGCTGGTGCATGGCTATATCCGCGACAGCGCCGTCATGGCCCACATGCCCCTGGGCGTCAAGGCCCTGGGTACCCTCCCCCGCAAGAGCGAGAAGCGCGGCGCCGGCCAGACCCAGGTGGTCGTCAGCTTTGCCGGGGTGGAATTCCGGCCGGGTGATATGCTTTACGCCGATGCGGATGGGGTGCTGGTCATGGCCGCCACCGCGGCCGGGACGCCTGCCGGAGAGGCCTGACAACCAGGGCCAAGGAGCCGCGGGGAGCAAGGGCCAGGACAGCAGGAGCCCCCCGCTGACGGTGTCACCCCCAAACGAGGCATGGCGCCTCCATGAGTCGAGAGTCTTGAGATGATGAGGAGCACAGCATGAAGCCCGTGATGTTCAGCGTATTTTTAGCCGCCCTGGCCCTGGGGAATCCCGCGGTCGCCCAGTCCGACAAGGGCTTTAAGGGTCTGATCGACAACCTGCCTCACGACAAACTCGGTGCCTGGGTGGTCGGCAGCCGCCAGCTCAATGTCACGGCTAAAACGCGGTTCGACGAAGCCGAGGGCCCGATCAAGGTGGGAGCCTGCGTGTCCGTGGCCCTCGAGGGGACCCTCGTCAAGGTGATCAAAACCGAAAAGGTCTCCCAGTGCCTCCCCGAGTAGCCTGAACGCCCGCTCGGGTGAGCCAGGCCACGGCGTTCGCCATGCACATCTGGGTCGATGCCGACGCCTGTCCGGGCGTCATCAAGGAAATCCTGTACCGCGCCGCCCTGCGCCTTGGGATACCCCTCACCCTGGTCGCGAACCAGCCTTTGCAAACGCCACCCTCGCCCTTGATTCGCCGGGTCCAGGTCGGGCAAGGCTTTGATGTCGCGGACCAGCATATCGCCGAGCACCTGAGGCCCGGGGACCTGGTCATTACCGGCGATATCCCCCTGGCCGCCCAGGTCATAGCCCGGGGCGGGGAAGCCATCAATCCCCGGGGCGAGCGCTACACCCCCGACAATATCCGGGAGCGGCTGGCGGTGCGTGACTTCCTGGAAGAACTGCGCGGCACTGGGGTGAACACCGGCGGGCCACCACCCCTGGGTTTGGCCGAGCGCCAGGCCTTCGCCAACGCCCTCGACCGGCTGCTGGCCCACAGACAACCCTGAACCCAACCCTAAGAGGGACGATGCCGCCCATACTGGTTCGGGGACGGTCCGGCGCGAGGCCATCCTTCTCGGTCTCGATGATTGTTTTTTGGAGCGGGAGCCGCCAGCCACCATGTTCGCCAACCTTTTTAACCCCAAGCCTCCGCTGGACGAGCCGTCGATCGCCTGGATCCTGGCCGTCTTCGGCTGGGCCTTGCGCTGGTTCGATGCCGGATACTTTCGCGACCAGACCCGCCTCATTGCCCCCACCAACGATTTCTTCCCGGGCCGGGCCGACAGCGTCCAGGGCATGGCGGAACTCATCTTTGGCGCCACGGCCGGCTATGCTGGCATGGGGCACTGGCCCCTGCGGCTGATGCCGCCCCAGGCCGGGATGCCCATCGCGCCGCCCCTTTTGGCCCTGCCGCGCCCGCTGCGCCGGGCGCCGGTGGCGCCAGACGGGCCCGGGGTTCAGGTCGGAACCGCCACCATGATTCCCGTCGCCTATGACCCCATCCTGGTCAACAACCCGGAGGCCTTGATCGCCGGCCTGGCCCAGAATCTAGCCCATCATCTGGGAGCCGCCGCTGGCGAGCCACCCCCGGGGGGCCTGCACAACTGGCCCCAGGCCACGGAGA
>JADZBU010000474.1 GCA_020851955.1 Chromatiaceae bacterium
CATTGGCCTGACCCGCCAGGGGCAGCAGGCCCGCCAGGGTGGCGCCCAGTACCCCGACCCCCAGGATCGAGGTGCGGATGAATTCCCGGCGATTTTGTTCGCGCCGCTTGGGGCTGAGGGCCGGGCGCGACGGGGTGGCTCTCTTCTGCTCTGATGACATGGTGTTACATCTCGGGGAATCAGTCGCGGCCGAGGGACTGGCGCAGGGCCTGGTAGGCATCGTAGCCGCTGGCGGCGGGTGGGGTATCGCCCGGGGGGGTTCCGGCGGGGGCGGTGGCCGCCTCGGCATCTGCCTCGTCCGGGTATTCCTCGTCCTCGACGATGCCCAGGGATTTAGCCGGATGCCGCGCCAGACTGGCCAGGATATCGACCACGGTATCCACGGAACGCAGGGGCTTTTCATCCCGGGCCAGTCGTTTGGGTTCGCTCAAGGGGGCGAGGCGCTCCAGGAAATCGATGACCTCCAGCATGGGCGACCCCTTGAAGAACTGGGCCGGCGGCAAGTCCATCCAGAGGCGGTCGGCATAGGTATATTGCTCATAGGGGGTATCGCCGATGCCGTCGCTATCGCGGTCGAAGCCCTCGTAGTCGTCCCAGTAGTTGCCTTCCCAGGTGTTGAAAGTGGCCCCTTTGCCGGCGCCGCCCTCCAGCACGACTTGGGTGATGTTGCCCTCGAAGCGGTTGCCGATGAAGATGTTGCCATCGCGACCGGGCAGCCAGCGGACGGCCACCCCATTGAAGGCGATCAGATTATTGGTAAAGCGGTTGGTGGTGCCGGGCTGGTAGGGCGAGAGGTCGAGGTAGATGCCGGTGGCGCAGGAAAGCACCTTGTTGCCGCTGATTTCCACGTCGGAGGTGTCTTTGAAGCCGATCCCGACCCCGGTGGGCCCCGAGGCGTTGATGATGGTGTTGTTACGCAGGACCATGCCGTCGCTGTACATGACAAAGATGCCTACGGTATTGTTTTCGTAGTGGTTATCTTCAACATGGTTGACGTGAGAATACATGAAGTGCAGGGAATAGCGGCCCCCGCGCGCGTCGTTCCGGGCGATGAGGTTGTCCTGGGAATACCAGACCACGGTGTCGCGGGCGTCGCGAATGATGTTATCCGTGGCCTGATTCTTATAGCTGTACCAAAAGCGAATGGCATCACCCCGGACCCCCAACTCCACGGGCTTGGATGAGATCCGGTTGCGGCGGACGATGTTGTTGTTCGACTGCTGGAGATCGACGCCAAAGAGGCAGTTGTCGATCACATTATCCTTGATGACGTTGAAGTTGCCGCGGACCTGAACACCGCTGTCGATGTCGTTGTGGGAATCGCCGGAGTTCGTCAGGCGCAGGTTCCGGAGGGTGGCGCCGTCGGTCTTGAGGAGGATGAGGGTCCCCTTGCCGCCCCCATCGATGACGACCTGGTCGCGGCCATCGAGGGTCAGGGGCTTATCGATGACCAAGGGGCCGGCATAGGTGCCCGGTTCGGGTGTCAGCACGTCTCCGGGCTTGGCTTCGTCAATCAGGGCCTGCAATGACCCCAGGCCGGTCTGGGGTTGCGACAGTGACTGGACCGGGGAGAAGACCAGCGGCATCGCCAGACCCGCCAGCAGGACCCAGAGGAGGGGGCCCTTGCGGGCGGCACGGACGACGCTGGCTCCCGGGAACCGCCCGACCCCAGGGGCGGGCGACGCCCGGTCGGGGTCCTGGTGGCTCACTGGGCCTCCCGCAGCCCCTTGCGCCTCACCAAGGCGAGAACCGCGAGTACGGCCGCTAACAGCACCATGAGGCCAAAGCCGAGGGCGGGGTAGGAATGGGTCGCGAACTGGGCCACCTTGCCGTCGCCAAAGACCGTGGGCATAAAGGGCTTGACGGTGAAGGCGCCCATATCGCTCAGGGTATGGCCATACCACCAGAGCCAGGCCGCGTAATCGATGAGGAAGAAGAGCGGCAGGGCCAGGGGGGCCAGGATCAGGAACCAATAGAGGAGGCCGGAACTCTTGCGGGCACCCCAGAGGAGCAGGAGCATGGCGCCCACCATGACCCAATAGAAGGCGTGGGTGGCGATCGCCATGCCCTTGACCATGGGGCTGATGAGGGCCGGGTCGTTGAAATAACGCCCGAGGCTGGTCTGGTAGTGCCAGAGCAGGGTCTGGATGCCGCTGCCGGTCCACTCCTGGCGCTCCGCGGCGGGCAGGCGCTCCTGGGTCTTCTCGAAGCGGGATTCCAGGCTGTCGATCAGATTTTCCTTGTCCACGGCCGGCTTCCTGTCCTCGGCCTTGGGCGGGGGGCTGGCGCCCGGGGCCTCGGCGAGTTCCGCCTTGAGTCGCGCCAGCAGGGCATCGGCGGCGGTGACCTTGGGCGCCTCCTTCTCGATGCCGCCTTCCTGGTCCAGGGCCGTGACCATGGCGGTCAGATAGCCGCTGTTCTGGTATTCAAGCCCGTCCTCGCCGTACATGGTCAAGGTCATCCAGCCCAGGATGGCCGCGAAGCCCGCCCCCATGACAACTAGTCTTAGCCCGGTTTTGGGGATGACGAAGCCCAGGATCATGACCCCCAGCAGGCTGATGATGAAGGGCGAGAAGGCCCGTTCGACCACGCCGCCGGCGGCGATGGGGTACATGCCGACATAGTGGTTGATGGTGTCCATTTCGTGGACGCAATCCAAGGCCTCGTCTTCGTGGATCTCCGCCTTCTCGATCTTCTGGCAGCCATTGAAGACGCCATTCATGTGGAAGTGGATACGAACCCCGTCGGGGAAGGACTCGGGCGGGTAATTGGGTGCCGTCAGGGATACCCACCAGATCGGCGAGAAGTAGATGGCTGCCAGGAGTCCGATGGCCAGGAGGGCGAGAAGACCTGCTAACAGGCCCCGCGGGGTAGGCGTCTGCGCGTTCATCAGGGTTACCGCTTAATGAGGATGAAGGCTGGATCGGTCACCGGGTTCCTCGGCGGGCCGAATTTGGCCCCGGTGCCCTGGCTTAAGCCGTGGTGGTCGGGGCCTGGGCAAAATTGACAGCGGCTTCCCTGCCGCTTTACGTCACGCCCGGCTACTCGAAGTCGGGATTCTTCCAATCGGCGGACTCCGCCAGGAGTTCCTTGGGCGGCTTGATTCGCGAGGTATAGTCGCTGACCGCCAGGACATCGCGATCGCTGAAGTTCTTGACCTGCTCGACCATTTCGGGATTGGCGTTACGCCGCTTGCCGCCCTTGATCTCCTTGAACTGGCGGACGATGTAGTTGTAATGCTGGCCATGGACGCGGGGATAGTACTTGTCGTTGTCACCCTCGCCATTCGTGCCATGGCAACGGACGCAGTTCTCTTCGTAGAGTTTCTTGCCATGTTCCAGGTCATCGCCCGGACCCACGCCATTGGCCGGCGTCATGGGGAGTCCCGCCATGTAGGCCACCACGTCCGCCAGGGCCTGGGGCCCGCCGATCTGGGAGGGCAGGGCGAAGGGATACATGGTGGGGTTGTCGCGGTTTTGGGCGCGAATGTCCGCCAACTGCTTGATGATGACGTTGTGATGCTGGCCGGCGAGTTGCGGGAAGGTCCCGTCGTCCAGGCCCCAGCCCTCCGGCAGATGGCAGGCGGCGCAGACCTCATAGACGTCGCGCCCATTCTCCGCATTGCCCTTAAGGGTCAAGGCCTCGTCCTGCTCGCCACCGCCCTCGTTCCAGGCCAGCGCCGAGCCCGCCATGGCGGTCGCCAGGGTGGCGACGGCTAGCCGGATAGTAAAACTGCTCATGATAAATCTCCGCAAGGTTGATCCAGGGTCTGCCGGCCAGCGTGGCCGAAGTGACCGCGGCGGCGCGGTCCGCGCCCCTGTTGATCAGGCTAATTCCCGGGCAAGATCGCCACTTTGACCGAGGTCAAGCCGTTACAAACCGAAATATTTGGGCTATTTACTCAGGGTGCCCAGCCAGTTGGCGATGGTCCGCATTTCTTCGTCCGTGACCAGATGCATGACCGCCTTCATGGCCGCCGTCTGGCCGTTATTGCGGGCCCCGCTCTGGATATCCTTCATCTGATTGTAGGCGTAATCCGGATTCTGGCCAGCCAGCTTGGGGTAAACGGGCAGGATGGGGGAATTGGCGTCCTTGCCGTGGCAAGCGACGCAGGTCTTCTTGGCATAGAGTTCCGGCCCGTCGAGGGCCTGGACACTGGTGATGACGCCAAGCCCAAGGGTGATGCCGAGAGCGGTGGAAAGGGCCTTGAGGGTTCGCATGATGGATGGCCTCCTAATGCGCTAACGAGTCGATAAGGAGCGCGCGGGTGCCTGAGGCTCCCGCGCGCCTGGTTGGGCCTGGCTATCAGGGCTTGGTGGGCTTGGCGCCACCCTGGTCGAGGAGGGCCTTGGCGCGCAGGCCGAGGTCCGCGGCCTTTACCTGATACTGCCACCACTGGTTGGCCCAGAGCATGGCGTTCTGCCAATCGGCCTTGGCGGCGGCATCCTCGGATTTCTTCTTGGCATCCTGAGAGAAGCCAAGCTGGTCGGTGGCATCCTCAACCAGGGCGACCACCGTCGGGAAGTCCTTGAAGTTGCGGCCGGTGATATAGGCGACCACCTGATCGATGACGGCCTGGGTCTCGGTGTTGGTCTTGACCTGGGTGTTGTAGTCCGCCTGGGTATAGGCCGTGCCCTCGACCATCTTGGTCGCCGCCTCCTGATAGCCCTTGGGCTTGACTAGCAGATAGCCCTGCATCTCCAGATGCAGCGCCGAGCAGAACTCGGTGCAGTAGTAGGGATAAACACCGGGCTTATCGGCCACGAAGGTCGTGGTGGAGGTCTTGCCGGGCTCGATGGAGAGCTGGACATTCTGCCCGTACATGGCGAAACCATGCACCTGGTCCTGGGCGCGTTCCAGGTTGGTCAGGGCAATGCTGACCGTATCGCCTTCCACGGCCTCGATGATCTCCGGGGTGATGTGGGAGCGGATGACGGTGCCCTTGACCAGGGTGGTGCACTTGCCCTCGGCGTCGCAGCTCCGCTCGGTGGTCTCGCGGCCGGCGCGGGTCGCGTTCGGGTGCTTCTGGTCGGTACGGCTATCGGTGCCGGACTTGTAGCGCACTTCTGGTTTCAGCTTGTCGGCGGCGATGGCCACGGCGTAGTGGGGCTCGCCCAGCGGCAGCGGCATGTCGTACAGGAGCTGCATCTTGTCGTTGCCGATGTCGATGAGCTGATGGTTCTGGGGATGCAGGGGCCCTACCGGCTGATGACGATCGATGGAGAGCTTGTTGAGCGCTACCAGATACTTGCCGTCCGGCTCCACCGAATCGCCCTCCATGGTCATGAGGTGGCCGATGTTGTAGTGGATGGACAGCTTGTCCAGCACCTTACCTTCGCAATAGTCGTACTTGGCGACCTGGGAATCGACGTACAGCGAGGTGTAGGCGACGCAGGGCTTGGCGTCGAACTGGGTGTGCAGGGGCCCCAGGCCCAGGTTGACCTGATGCTGGAGGACATCCTGCATGGCGATGATGGGCACGCCGTAGGGGTCTTTACCCTCGAACTTGCCGTCGGCGATGGCCTTCTGGATCTTCTCGAAGCTATAGACCGAGACGTGGCTATCCAGCTTGCCGGAGACGATCAGGAATTTGCCGTCCGGGGATACGTCCACGCCATGGGGGCTCTTGGGCTCGGGGATCAGATAGAGGAGGCCCTCGGCGATGGCCTGCTCCATGGGGATGAAGTAATAGCCTTTTTCCTTCTTGACCTTGCCGGCCTTGACCAATTCCTCGGCCTTCTTCCAGTTGGTCACGTGCAGGTAGTCGGTGTCCTTGGAGGAGCAGCCAGCCTCGAAGGGCGGGCGGCCGCGCTCGATACCGCCCACGTAGCGCTCGGAGCAGAAGGAATTCGTGAAGCCCCAACCGTAGCTGGGCCCCTTACCGGCGTCGGAGAGGTCCTGGCTATAGGGCCCCAGCTCAAAGGTGAAGGAGCTTTCGGGATCGATACGGCCCTTCTCCTTGTTGAATTTCCAGTAGGTCAGGCCGCCGCGGTATTTGTCGTTGAATTCCTCCAGGGGGACGAAGCCATCCTCGAGGAGAGGTGCGGCGTATTGGACCGCCTCCATGACATATTCGGTGTTGGGCGTGACGAAGGCGCCGCCATGGGCGGACTTGAAGAAGGGGTTGACGACGATCTGCTTGGTCTCGAAGTCATGCAGATCGATGACGGCGATGCGCGGATTGGACTTGTCGTTGATGAAGAGCCAACGCCCGTCGTAGGCGCCCTCGGTCTCCGACAGCGCGGGGTGGTGGGTGTCGCCATAGACCATGTCCTTGCCCCGGATGCGGCCCTGGGCCAGGACCGCCTTGGACTCGTCGTCGAAGCCATAACCCTGCCAGGGCTCCGGGGTGAAGACGCCGATGTACTTGAGCAGTCGCATCGAGGGGATGCCATAGACGATGACCTGACCGGACTGGCCACCGGAACTGAAGACGACATACTCATCACGGCCGCCGCTGGGGACATAGGTCTTGGCCGCCGCCAGCAGGTCCTTCTCGCTCAGACCGCGGCGTTGCATGGTGTCCTGCAGGGTCTCGGCGGACCAGGCCGCCGAGGCCGCACTCATCGTCAGGACCGCCCCGACCGCGACGGATAAACCGCGCCTGGAAAATTTGTTCATCGAACCGCCCTC
>JADZBU010000475.1 GCA_020851955.1 Chromatiaceae bacterium
CCAAGTGCCCCGTCTATCAGCTCCATCAGGTCTATTCCAGCGACGAGACCCGGGCCTGGGTCACGGAGGGCTGCCGCTCGGCGGGCATCGGTTGTCTCGATTGCAAGCAACCGGTCATCGAGGCCGTGCTGGCGGAACTCAAGCCCATCCAGGAGCGTGCCCGGGAATTCGAAGCCCAACCGGAACGGGTGCGCGACCTGATCGCGGCGGGCAGCGAGGCCGCCCGCCAGGTCGCCCGCAAGACCATGGACGAGGTCCGCCAAGCCATGTCCCTGAACTTTCGTTGAGCGAGACGCCTGGCGAGGCCGTCCCGGCCACCGCGGAGGCCGATGGCGGCGCGGTGGGACGACCCGCCCAGCAGCAGGAGATGCCCTTCGCCATCATCCAGGGAACCCCCCTGCTGGTCCTGCCCCTGGACCTCTACATACCGCCGGATGCCCTGGAGGTGTTCCTCGACACCTTCGAGGGGCCGCTCGACCTGCTGCTTTATCTGATCAAGCGCCAAAACCTGGACATTCTCGACATCCCCATCGCCAAAATCACCGACCAGTACATGGCCTACGTCGAGCTGATGAAGGATTTTCGCCTGGAGTTGGCGGCGGAGTATCTGGTGATGGCCGCCCTGCTGGCGGAGATCAAGTCGCGCATGCTGCTGCCGCGACCCGCCGCGACCGAGGACGAGGCCGATCCCCGCGCCGACCTGATCCGCCGCCTCCAGGAATACGAACGCTTCAAGAAGGCCGCCCAGGACCTGGACGACTTGCCCCGCCTGGAGCGCGATCACTACCTGGTCCAGGCCCCGGTGCCGCCGGGCCATCGCCGCCTCATCCCCCCCGAGGTCGATCTGCGCGAGGTGTTCCTGGCCCTGCGCGACCTCCTGGCGCGGGCGGACCTCTTCACCCGTCACCGGGTGGAGAAGGAGTCCCTGAGCCTGCGGGAGCGCATGAGCCTGGTCCTGGCCAAGCTCCAGGGCATGGGCTTTGTCCCCTTCGTCCATCTCTTTGAAATTCATGAGGGCCGGGCCGGCATCGTGGTCAGTTTTCTGGCCGTGCTGGAGCTCATCAAGTCCGCCACCATCGAACTGGTCCAGACGGAGCCCTTCGCCCCTATCCATGTGCGCCTGCGCACGGGGGACTAGGGCATGCTGGACCAGCCACCTCTCAAGAACATTATCGAGGGCGCCCTCCTCGCCGCGGGCGGCCCCCTGACCCTGGACAGTCTGCTGGGGCTCTTCGGGACGGAGGAGGCAGCCCCGAGCCGCGAGGCGCTGCAAGTCGCCCTCGCCACCCTGGAGGAGGACTACCGCGACCGGGGTATCGAACTGGCCCAGGTCGCCGGCGGCTATCGCATCCAGGTGCGCAAGGAGTGCGCCCCCTGGATCGCGCGGCTCTGGGACGAAAAGCCCCCGCGCTATTCCCGCGCCCTGCTGGAGACCCTGGCGCTCATTGCCTACCGCCAGCCCATCACCCGGGGCGAGATCGAGGAGATCCGCGGCGTCGCCGTCAGCACCAACATCGTCAAGACCCTGCTGGAGCGGGAGTGGGTGCGGGTGGTCGGCCACCGCGACGTCCCCGGCCGGCCCTCCCTCTACGCCACCACCCGCAAATTCCTGGATTACTTCGGCCTCAAGTCCCTCAACGAACTCCCCACCCTGGCCGAGTTGCGCGAGCCCGAATTCCTGGGTGACGACCTGCCCCTGGAGGACCCGGTAGCCCCGCCGCAGCCCGACCTTGCACATCCCGACTCGCTCCCGCCCCAGCCATCACCCCCGGCCTCACTGACATGATTAAAGACAAGCGCCCCACCCCCAAGCCGTCGGCCAGCCGGACGGCCACCCGCACCGCCGCGCCACCCGCATCCCCCGGTCCCAGCGCCAAACCCGGCGCGGCCGTGCCGGTCCGTATCCAGAAGGTCCTGGCGGACGCCGGACTCGGCTCGCGGCGGGAGATCGAGGGCTGGATCGAGGCGGGCCGGATCGAGATCAATGGCGAGGTCGCCAAGCTGGGGGATCGCATGGTCCCCGGGGATCGCATCCGCCTGGATCGCCGGGAGCTGCGGCTCGCCCCGCCCAGCGCCGAGCCCCTGCGGGTCATCGCCTACAACAAGCCCGAGGGTGAGGTGGTCACCCGCCACGACCCCGAGGGCCGACCCACCATCTTTCGCCATCTGCCCCCTCTGGAGCAGGGGCGCTGGATCGCCGTGGGCCGCCTGGACATCAATACCTCCGGCCTGCTGCTGCTGACCAACAACGGCGAACTGGCCAACAAGCTCATGCACCCCTCCCAGGAGATCGAGCGGGAATATGCCGTGCGCATCCTGGGCGAGGTGCCCAAGGATGCCCTGCACCGCCTGGTCCATGGCGTCGAACTGGACGACGGCCCGGCCCACTTCGAGGAGATCGTCGAATCCAGCATCAGCCAGGGCGCCAACCGCTGGTATCACGTCCTGCTGCGCGAGGGCCGCAATCGCGAGGTCCGCCGCCTCTGGGAGGCCGTGGGTCTCAAGGTCAGCCGCCTGATGCGGGTCCGCTTCGGCAATGTCATCCTGGGGCCCCGGGTTTTCAGCCACCACTGGCGCGACCTCACCCCCGAGGAACTGGATGGCCTGCTGGCCATGGTCGGCATGAAAAAGCCCAGCCCCCCCCGCCCCAAACCCGGGGCCAAGGGACCCTGGAAAGGCGCGCGACCGGGAATGGG